>JARFRM010000008.1 GCA_029287235.1 Thermoanaerobaculales bacterium | reverse complement strand
GTTGATCCGATCCACCGTCTTGACCACCTGGTCGATTGACCCTCCGGAGAACTCGTCACCGAAGACATAGAGACTGATCCGATGGTTGCCGCGGGCGAAGGTCCGGATGGCGGCGGTGATCCCCTCCACCGGGGACGAGTTCGAAAAGGCGTTCCAGCTCGCGAGACGTTCCTTGACGGCTTTTCGACGGCCGGGAGTGTCCGGGATCCACTTGCCGGCGTAGTGCGAGTACATGTACTGGCCCATGTCGTTCATGACCTGGAGGCCCTTGACCTTGGGATAGGCGTCGAGAACCTCCGACATCTTTCTGACCACCGTCGGCCAGGCGTAGTTCATCATGCTGCCGGAGGTGTCGATGATGAAGATGACGTACTCGCTGTCGACCGGAATTCCGCCCACGATGGTGTCGTCGGGCGGCCTTCGGGCCTGACGTTCCTGGAGACGGCGCATCTCGTCGGTGAGTTCCTGCTGAGCGGCGACCAGCCGGCCCTCGACGATTTCGGACACCTCGGACAGCTGCCGGCTGGCGGCGAACTCGCCCTGAATCTCCTCCAGATCACCACGGAGACGGGCCACCCCCGATCTTTCCTCGGAGAGCTGTTCCTCGCGGCTCCTGAGCTCTCGTTCGAGGATGAGGGTCTCTCCGCGGATCTCATGGAGCTCGGCTTCGAGTCGGGCCACCAGTCCGTCGAGATCCTCGCGTGCGGTCTCGAGGGCCCTCGGCTCGCCGATCTTGGTGAGCACGAGCAGCAGGACAATGGCCCCGAAACCGCAGCAGATGGCGTCGAGGAACGACAGGCTGAAGACCGAGAGTTCTTCGCGGCGTTTCACGGCCAATCCTCGGACAGCGACATGAAAGAGCCCCGGTGGGCCATGGCCAGTTGCCAGTAGGCGCTGGCCGCCATGGGGTCGCCCTCCATGGGGAAGAGAACGACGTTGATCGGAATGGAGCGGGGCAGGCTCTTGACGGCCTTGGCGAAGAGCTTGGCTCGCTGGTTGGCGCTCACGGTGCCGCGCGCCTCCTTTCCGGCGCCCATGGTCGGCAGGCCGTCAACCAGAAGGGTCACGTTGTCGGGTCGCGGACTCAGGCCGGTGATCACGGTCAAGGCGTGGTGGAGATTGGTCCCCCCGTCGGGAACAACCCGGCGTAGCGCCGCGACGGCGCGGTCGAGGGTCGCCCGATCGCCGCCGTCGAGCCACTGACCGGCGGTGTCGGGGAGCACCGCCCGCGGCCGGTCGGAGAAGGTGTAGATCTGAAACCTGCTTGTTCGCGGGATCTGGGTCGTCAGCCAATCGATGGTGGCCACCGCCTGTCGCCATTTGTCGGCGCGAATCTTCTCGGTGTCGGGGAGGTTGCGGCGGCGGATGATGTTGACGATGGTGTCGTCGAGCATGCTTGCCGAGGCGTCGACCACGAAGAGAATCCGATCACCGCCGATCTTCAGTCCGGTGAGGTACTGCCGGTCTCCATCGCCGGTGTGCGCACGGAGATTCCTGCCCGGGGTCTCATCGCTGGGGGTGGCGGCGGACAGTCGTTTGGCATCCTCCTCGAGGGATCTGACATCGGCCTTGAGGCGGTTGACATGCTCGCGTCGGGCGATGGTGGAGGCGTCGAAGGTGGCGAGCTCGAGGCGGATCTCTTCGAGGTCCTCGATGAGCCGCCGCGCCAGACCACTCGCCCGCACCCGTTCGTCCTCGATGACGCGGTTCGAGTTGCGAAGCTCCACCATCCGGGCGTGGTCCGCGAGCACCTGGGTCTCGAGCCGGTCGACCTCCGCCCGCAGGGTCTCGGTGAGTAGGTCGGTCTGTTGTTGGACCGATGCGTTGATCACCATGTAGAGCAGCACGACCGCACCGAGGCCGCAGGTCATGGCGTCGAGGAACGACAGACCGATGGGGGTGGTCTTCCGCCGCGCCACTAGCCCTCCGCAGCGACCGGCGCGACCTCCGCTCCAGGAGAGCCGAGATCGGTCACGAAGGGAAGAGCAGGCCCCGGGGCCACGATCCGCCGTGCCGCCTGGTGGGCGCCGGCTGCGGCGGCGGCGAAGGGAAGCTCGACGACCTCGAGATCGGTCAGATCGGCGAGGCGATCCGCAAGACCGGGCGCGCTCGCCGCCCGGGCGGTGAGCAGAAGCGCGACCGGACGATGGGCGATGGCCGAGCGTACGAGCGCGTCGATCTCGACGTAGCGGGTGTCGGCGGCGGCGACCACCTGGTCGCGGGTGAGGTCGACCGTGAAAACGTTGTTCTCGGCCCTCAGCGAGACCGTGGTCGATGGCCCGCGACGCAGGGTGTGGAGGATGGGCGGGAGACGGTCGTAGAGATCCTGCTCGCTCGCCGCCGAGTGGAACGGATCAAAGCGGGTGGTCTTGAGGAAGAGCCCGGCCATGAGGCGAAGCCAGGCGTCGTGAAGCCGTACGAGCCCCACCCGATCGGAGATGACGACCTTGCGGCGCCTGGGGCCGGGCTCGAGGAGAGTGAGAACGGTTCGGTGGAGCTCGAGATCGAGATGGAGCACCGGCCCGTCGAGGCTCTGCCCGACCGAGGAGGCGACCGCCGCATCGACCATTCCGTCGACGGGAAGGCCGGCCGAACGGGCGACACCGAGGATGAGGCCGAGCCTGGCCTCACTGTGTTCCCCGGACAGGGCCAGGAGTTCCCCGGACAGGGCCAGGATGACGCTGGTCACCCCGTGGCCCGCTTCTCGCCAGAGCTCGTTGAGATGGGTCCAGGCGAGGTCCGCCGATCGCAGATGCCGTCCGAATGGACGGCCGAGGGCCTCGGTGGAGATCTCGAGCCAGAAACGGCTGTGAAGACGCCGCGGCGTCAATCGGGCTCGCGCCGCCGCCGCTCGCCCGACGGTGATCGTCTCGCCGTCGACGACGGCCAGACCGGGGCTCGGCGCCGATGCTTCACCCTCTTCCGGGAGGGCCAGAAGCCCGGCATCGGCGAGCTCGAGGGCTAGACGCATTCGGAACCTCTGCCGACAATCGAGCTCGAATCGCCGACCAAACGACAGGGCTTCGTTTCCTTCGACCTACGGGTCGACTCTCCTCGGAGACTCTCGGTCGTCACGGTCCGACCCGCTCGGAGGTGGAAGGGGGCGCCACCTGCAGGTGCTGGATCATCCGGTCGTCGATATAGCTCGAGGTGTCGAGCACGAGCCTCTCCTGCTGGAGCTGGAGCTGGTGGAGGAGGAACATGAGCACGATGCTGATGAGCAGGGCGATGAACGTCGAGTTGAAGGCGACACCGAGGCTTCGCGTGACCCCTGAGATCTCCCCGGCCACCGCCTTGTGCGCGAGGCCGAGTGCATCACCGATGCCGCGCACGGTGCCGATGAAGCCGATGGAGGGAATCGCCCAGGCGATGTACCGCACCATGGCGAGCTCCGAGTCGAGCCTCTCGGCCTCGGCTTCGCAGGCCGCGTGGGCGGTCTCCGACGCGGCCTGGATGCTGCCGGTGGCGCCGAAACGTTGCAGGGCGGACTCCAGGGCGCGGGGCAGGAGTGCCCGCCGCGCGAGAGTCGGCAGCGCCTGAATCTGTCGGGTGTATTCGCGGGCGTCCTCAGGCAGGATTCGGATACCCTCCGCTACCGGGACGAGGTCGCTGTCCAGAAGGCGGGACTCACGGTTCGTTGCGATCACCTTGGCGGCCATCATGGCCATGGCCCAGAGCATGAGCACAAAGCACGCCTCCTGCTCGAAGTCGCGAATGATGATCCAGACCGAACGCTCGGGTGTGGCGTCGGGGTCGGCCTGCATCCGCGCCGACTGGAGGGCGAGGTCCTCGTCGGCTCGCGGTCGAACCACGGTGACGTAGAAGCTGTGGACCACAATCACTGCGATCAGGAGGGCCGCCAACTGGTAGACGAACTCGGAGGGTCGGCTGCTTCGCATCAGCGGCCTCAGATGTCCACCGGAAAGGCGACGGCGCTGTCCGATGGCAGCTCCTCGGATGGGACAAACTCTTCGAGCGCCGGGCCGCCCTCCTGCGGCGACGCGGTGACCGACGATGTGCCCGGACCGACAACCGCGACGGCGGCTGCGGCCGCCACCAACAGAATGATCACCGCGACCTTTGTTCTGCTCATTCGATCCTCCAGACCAAGTGCCTCACCTCGCCGAGCGGGCGATGCGGAAACCCACATCGGGCCGTGGCTCATCGCCATAGTCGCGATAGCTCAGCCGAAGCTCGGTCACGTTGTCGTCCATCCAACTGGCGCCTCGGATCACATGGTACTCGCCCTCCTCGGGTCCCGTGGGATCCGCGACCACGGTGCTCCCACCCGGTGGGTAGATGGTGTAGAGATCCTGGACCCACTCCGAGACATTGCCGCCCATGTCGTGAAGCCCGCGCTGGTTGGCCCGGAACGAGCCCGTCGGCGCGGTCGCGGCATGACCGTCGTAGTAGTCCGGCAGGCTGTCGCCGAGGATGGGTTCGGCCGTCCGGTCGCCATAGTTGCCGGCGGCCGGGGGTATCGGCAGCTCGCTGCCCCATGCGTACTTGCGCTCGTGACCCTCCTCGTCGTACCGAGCCGCCCAGACCCACTCGGCCTCGGTAGGGAGTCGGTAACCCCCGGGCAGCGGCGACCTCGGCACCATGGCGCCGTTTCTCTCCTGATAGACCGGTGGCAGGGACTCCTGCTCGGAGAGCCAGTTGCAGTAGCGCGCGGCGTCGTTCCAGCTGACGCGGACCGCCGGGTGGTGGTCGATCTCGAGGTTGGCCGAGCCGGCGCTTCCGGAACGGTGGCCCTTGGCGAACGCGCGGAACTCGCGGTTCGTGACCTCCCGTACCGCCAGGTAGAACGGTCGAGTAATCTCGATGGAACGCAGGGCCTCGTTGGCGCGACGACCGGGCACCCTGCGCGACGCTCCCGCAGTGAAGCGTCCGCCGTTGATGAGCTTGAGTTCGACGCCCTGCGGACTGGTGATCTTCGCCGCAAGCCGGTTGGCGGCCTCCACCGATTGCAATACGGCGTCCACCCGGCCGACGGTTCCCGACCGAGGAGTGACGGTGGTGGAAAAGGAGACGTGACCGGCCAGTCGGATCTCGACCCGATGCAGTCGTTCGGCCAGCTCGAGGGTGAGGTCGGTGCGTCCTCGAGGTTCGTCGTCGATCACGACTTCCGCCCCCGGGGGCCGGGAGGTGAAAAGGACCTCGCCCCTCAGGGCAACGAGCTCCACCTTCAGTTGAGTGCTCCGTCCGGAGGCCACCCGCAGGTTCTCGGTGTGGAGCTCGAATCCACCCTTGGCGAGGGTAAGCTCGTGCTCCCTCTCGGGCGCGATGTCGATCTCCAGTGGTGTGACCCCTTTGAAGGTGTCGTCGATGGTCACGCTGGCGCCGGGAGGTTCGCTCATCACCATCAGGCGTGCCGCGGCCCGCGCCAGTCGGACGACCGGCAGAACGAGCTCTTGCCCTGCCGCCACGGTGATGGGGGTTCGATGTGAAGCGTAGCCGGCAAGGTGAAAACTGATGTCGTGGTGACCGGCGCCGAGCTCGGCGGTGATCGGGGTCGTGCCGAGGGCCCGATTGTCGGCAACGACTTCGGCCCCGGCCGGCTCCGATCGGAAGCTCACCGGCGCCCAAGCGGATTCGAGGGTGATGTCGAGCTCGAGCCGCTGGCCGGGTTCGGTGATGGCCACCCTGCGGGCGGCCTCGGCGCGGCGATGGGCCCGGATGATGACGGCGTGTTCGCCGATGGGCAGCTCGATCTCTCCCGGGCTCGTGGCCAGGACTTCACCGTTCACGAGGATTTCGGCGCCGGTGACATCGCCGGTGGTGATCCGGACGGTGCCCGGAAGGGGCTCGAATGTGAAATGGAAACGGGGGTCGGTTTCCGCGTCGATCGTCAGGGTCTCGGCGAGCGGCCGATGGCCGGCGAGCTCGGCCTCGACGCGAACCTCACCCGGGTGGATGAAGTAGCGACCGTCGATGGGGATCACCGGCCAGGATCCCCGGACCTCGAGCCGGTCCGGAACCGGATCGATCTCGATCTCCACGGTTCGTCCGGTGAGAACGAACCACGCCAGGGCGCCCATGATCGCGAGCGCCGCCCAGAGAAGGACCACGCTGAAGCGGAGTCGCCGCCGCTCGCCGGCGCCGCCCCCGGTTCGGGGTGTGAAGCTGGTGGGTTGGACCATGATGGTCGGCAGCGCCGCGGCCGGTGGTGGCGCAGGTCGGGTCGGCTTCGCCGGTGGTTGGATCGGCCGCCGCTCGAGCACGATCTCGATCACGTCGCCGCTGATTCGCACCCCGAGGCTCGAAGAACCCGCGGCCAGACGATCGCCGTCGTCGAGCCATCGTGAGGCGGTCAGGGCGATCCCGTTGCAGTGGACCGCGATCGGCGAATCGAGGGCGGGTTGGATGAAGACCGCGTCATCGGCGAACCCGAGATGGGCCACGGTCTGGTCTTCGCCGGGACCGTCGATGCGGATGTCGCAACCGGCGCCGCCGATGCTCACGGGCCAGGCGTCGGCGGCCAGAGCCCGAGGTTCGTCACCATCGATGAGGAGAACGGATGCGGTCATATCCGCTCCGTGCACCGGATGATGATCGTCGGTGGCGACCGGCCCGGGCCGACCTCGAACTTGAGCCGAACATCCTTGTAGCCGGGTCGTCGGCCGACCACGGTGTAGGTTCCCGGCCGCAGCTCGACGGTGTGTCGGTCAAAGGCCCCGAGCTCGCCGATCCGGTAGAGCACGATCTCGGTGACGCCATCGGACTCGAGAACGACGGTAACCGGGATCGAATACTGGACGACCAGGTGATCGAGCCGGTCTATGAGCGCGGAGAACTGCGGTCCCCGGGGCGAAAGACCTCCCGCTTCGGCGACGAGATCGGCCGCCTCCCGGAGAACCGCCGCTGTGGCGAGTCTCTCCGGGTGGGTCAGGTGGTAGTCCATCTTCTGGCTCAGATCGACGCGCCGGGTGCTCCGAGCGAGGCCGTCGCGTGCCTCGGCGAGGTTGGGCTCGAGCTCGAGCACCGACCGGTACTCCTCCACGGCCGCCGACCAGCGCTCGTTTTCTTCGGCATCGGCCGCCCGTGCGAGATGGGCGTCCACCTTTTGCCGGTGAAGACCTGCCCTGGCTCGGGCGAGCCCATCGGTGACCTCGGGCGCCGTCGGGCTCACCTTGGAGGCCGCCGAGAAGGCATCGAGGGCCTCTTGGTATTCGCCGTCCTCGAGCGCCGCGAGGCCCCTCGTGACGTGTCCGTTGTAGGCGTCCCTGGTGTCCTGCCAGATGACCCTGTTGGCCACCGCCCGGGCGATCTTGGAGCTCGGGTCGAGCTCGAGGGCCCGGCGG
Source organism: Thermoanaerobaculales bacterium (assembly GCA_029287235.1). Classification (GTDB taxonomy): domain Bacteria; phylum Acidobacteriota; class Thermoanaerobaculia; order Thermoanaerobaculales; family Sulfomarinibacteraceae; genus JAHECW01. Next base: position 30,179 of record JARFRM010000008.1, on the reverse strand, counting down.
GCGGCGGCGGCTGCGGCGGCGCGCTCACCCAGGTTTTCGTGGGACACGGCCGCGACCTCCAGATCGCGCACCTCGAAGAGAATCTCGCTTCGGAGGAGGCCGTCCTCGGCGGCGGCATTGCCGGGTTCGAGGACCGAGGCACGCTTGAAGGCGGCGGCGGCCGCCTCGGGTTCGCGCGCGATGAGCGCGGATCGACCCTCGAGGAGCGCCTCGTCCAGGGCGTGGTTCAAGCCGTCGATGATCGGGTTGGTCGCGTTCTCCCTGATCGGGGGAACGAGGACATCCGGGGTCGAGTCCTCGGCTTCGCTCGGCGATCCGACGCCGGGCTCTCCGTCGGGAGTGCCGACCAATTTCGGCAGAACCACGACCACCGCAACCAGCGCGACGGTCAATGTCCCCATCAGGCCCAGAATCCAGGGACGGGGTCCGCGCCGCCGGGTCGATCGTGGATCCCGGCCGGGTTGCGGGCCTTCGACCCGCTGGTCGGGGTCGATCCTCGGCGGCGGTCGTAGAGGAGGAGGCTGGGACATGGCTGTGCGCGGTCAGTTCGACGGGGCGCTGACGTCGGATGGCTGGTTGGGGTCCGTCGGCAGCCCGGTCTCGCCGGCCCAGATGGAACTCAGGAGGTGGCGCCAGGTCTCGTACTGCGTCTCCACCGAGCCCGTGAGGCGGAGAACCCGGCCATCGACCTCCATGACCATGGGCTCGACCTCGTCGTCGAACGACGCGCCGAGCTCCTGGAGGGCCTGGACGTGGATCTTGGCCTCCTTTCGGGTGCCGACACCGGCCTGTATGGCGGCAACACCGCCGACCAACGCGGCGTCCCGAACCACCCGTTCGGCGGTGCTGTTCCCGCCCATCAGCAACGAGCCGAGAACGGCCAGACCACCGAGAACCTGCTGGGTCGTCGCCTTGCGGCGCAGGGCGGCCAGGGCGATCTGTTCCTCGTAGCTGAACCTCCGCCAGTTGCCGTACGGTTCGGACATCTGCTCGGAGAAGTTGACATAGTGCTGGTTGAGGACGTCGACGAAGAAGTACTCCCGCTCTCTGATCTCGACAACCCTGGCCATCATCGGATCGCCCTCCGATGGGAGGTGGGCAACCTCCTTCCGCCCTCTGCGGTCGATATCCAGATAGTCCTGGAACGCCATTGGTGCGAGACTCGCCGCGTAATCGAGCTGCGCCACCCGCCGGATTTCGATGAGCTCATCGGGATCGAGATTGTTGAGCGCTCTGACGAGGTCGTTGGCGATTCGGTTGTAGACATTCTGAAACGGTTGGGTCCGGCCGATGGTCTCGGGCTGATATGCGGCCGGGTCGGCCTTGCCCTTGTACCGGTTCTCGAACCACCCTCGACCGGTGGCGTCCACAGCCCACACGTGGAGGTTGAGGTCCCTCCCCGAAGACTCGACGATTCGTGCCGACACCATGACATCGCTTTCGGCCGCGTCGTGGGGCACGACTCGGACCGCGCCCCAGTGGCCGGTCTCCTGCATGGTTTCCTCGAGCCGGGTGGCCATGTACTTGGCTTCGGCGTTGCGAACATCGGGCAGAACCCCGTCTGGAAGCTCTTCCCCTTCGGCGGGAAGCCCGGGGTCGAAGACGCGGATGGCGACATCGAGCAGATGTTCTTCGGCGACCTCGGTGGTGGCCTGAACGAGGTCGACGGGTTCCACCGGCCGACTCGTCGTCGAGCCGCATCCCACGGTGATGCCTGCGATCAGCGGGAACAGGAGGCAGAGATTCTTCTTCGTCGTCAACACCGCTCCTCCTCAGTCTTGATCCTTCAGCGAAGCCTTGTAGTCCCGATACTCCTGCCACAGCTTCTCCCGCAGCTCCGGGTCTTCTTCGGTCATGGCAGCCTCGCGGAGTTGGCGGGCGACGATGTCGTCGTCGGATCCGTCACCGACGTCATCCGGGACCGGTGCGCCGGTGTCTCCACCGCCGACCCCACCGCCGCCCACGGCGCCGCCGCTCTCCTCGCCCGTCGCGCCACCCGAGGAGCCTCCGGTGGCGCCCGACTCGGAACCTGAGGTCTCGGATCCGGCCGATCCGGACCCACCGGCGCTGCCCGATCCGGATCGGAGACCGCCACTGGTTCCGCCCGAGCTTCCCGTGCCGCCGCTCGAAGCCTCTTCGGCAAGCATCTCCTGCTCTTCCATGAGAAGGCCGTCGAGCTCCCGAAGCGCGGCCTGAAGCTCCTCGTCGAGCTGGTCGGTGTGTTCTTCCCGGCTCGGAGCGCCGGGCGGAGCGGATCCGGTTTGACCGGAGGAACCGCCCGAGGAGACGCCACCGGCGGCGGCGTTCGATCCCAGTGACGCCGAAGCCGGCTGCGAACCGGCACTTCCGCCATCGCCCCCTTCGCCGGCACCATCGGGCTCCCCGTCGGCAGAGGTCGCGCCTTCGGCTGACCTCTCGCCAACGCCGGTTGCCGACGCCGGTTCACCCGCGGCGCCTTCGCGGGGTTCCAGACCCGTTCCCTGGGCGGTTTCGCCGGAGGATGAGGCGCCCTCGGATTCATCGTCGGTGCTCTCGGGCGCTTCGGCGGGCGCAGGGGTCGGTGTCGGGGACGGGGTCGATGGAGGAGGTGAACCGCTGGATGTACAGCCGGCGATCACCAATGCCACAGCGATCATCGATGTAGGAATCAGAAAACGACTCATATCCCGCCCCGTTTCGAACACGTCATAGGAGCAATGGTACGCCATGCCATGTGCCAGGTATCACAATCTCACAATCCTTATGCTTTTCGCTTTGATCCCTCACCCAAAAGCGCCTCATCGAAATCCCTCAGCCGTTGCGCGAAGCCTGAGTCGCTCGATCTTCGCTCAGCGGCCGCCGTCACCCATCGGCTGACACTCCCAGGGTTCTTTCCCAGCCCCGCCGCGATTTCTCGAACCCGCTGCCCGAACTTCTCGACTCCCAGAACCGCTACAAGCTCTCGGAGCTCTCGGAGCCTCGGTTCCCGCCGGCGACTGGCCAGTTCGTCGACATCCACGTCGAGGGCCTTGCACGCGCGGCTCAGGTACTCCTCGACCGCGAGGCGAGGCCGCTCGGGGGCTGTGCTGCGTCCGAGGTAGTCCACGTAGACTCCACCTTCGCGTGGTGCCACCTTCTCATCCTCAACCGGCCACCACCACGGCAGCCTGTCCGGCGCCTCACCGACCCAGGTGTTAGCTTCCGTGGCGTTCAGGCTCCTCACGTACGCTCTTCGCGCGGCCTTGCGGCTGTCGCCGTACATCATCAACACTTCATCGGTATCGACAAGGCCATGGGTGCGCCTGCCAATGATCTCGCAGTGCCCGCTCCACTCGTACTTCGCCGGATCATCCACGCGTATAGGTACCATATAGGTACCAGGCACCGCTTTGCAGACTTGTGGTTGGAAACCGTCCGATGGCGGCGTGTGCTGATTGGCCGCGCCGGGAAATGAAACAGCCGCCCGAGAAGGGCGGCTGCGAAATGAAGTGGCGGGGCCGACGAGACTCGAACTCGCGACCTCCGGCGTGACAGGCCGGCGTTCTAACCAGCTGAACTACGACCCCGCACTCTCAATTCAGGGGCTTTGGTGGGAGGTGGGGGATTTGAACCCACGACCCCCTGGGTGTAAGCCAGGTGCTCTACCCCTGAGCTAACCTCCCAAACGGAGAACCGTTGGGACGGTCATACTAGATCCAAGGCGGTCTCCTGTCAACCCTGCGGATTCGGCTGGAATATCGACGGGTGACAATCGATGGGCCCGCGCAGGAAGGCTGAAGACAAGTCTTTCATTTCGAACACATGAGATCCTCTCTCCAACCCTCCTTGGAGCTTTACAACGGAGATGGCGATGAACTAAGCTCGCGCCATGCAGGATCCGATTCAGATCTGGGAGTTCGGGCGCTGGATTGCGCGGCGAGACCCCGGTTCGGCCCGACTCTCGTGGACCGGGGGTGAGGTCGTTCTCGGGGTGCGTCAAGGGCGGATTCACAGCGTCAAGGGATTGGCCGCGGATGAATTGGCGAACCGCCTTGGTTGCGGGAGTGCGGAAGAGGACGATCTGCTCGTCGAGGCCAGGGCCCTGGGTCAAACGAGCGGCGTCCCGGAAACCAAGGCCATGGGCGCGGCCAAGGAGATCCTTCAAGAGGCGCTCCACCAGTGGCTGATGGATCCCGGTCGGGAGTTTACGATCGACGCCGAGGAACCGCCCGAAGTCGATGGGGCTTCCATTTCCATCACCCACGCCCTGGTCGAGCTGGTTCTCGCAGACACCGAGCACAACGTCGCTTCGGCAATTCTCCCCGACATCGATGTCGCGCTCGAGCGGTCGAGTGATTTCATCGAACTCTATGCCCCTCTCCGGCTCTCTGAAGAGGCTGATCTGATTGTCGCGAGCATCACCGGCAACGCGACCGCCGGGGACATCGCCCGCGAGTCCTCACACCAGCCCGAGGAGGTTGTTCGGCTGGTTGCGGCTCTCGTCGCCACCGGGGTGCTCAAGGCCACCCAACCGGCCATCCCGGCCCGGGATCTCGATTGGCCTGGCGTCGATCTGGCCGACGATGGGCCCGCTCCGCGTAATATTCCTCTGTGGATGATCGGAGCGGCCGCCGCCGCGCTCTTGATCGTGATCATCGTCGTTGCGTTTGTGATGATGGGAAGTGACGAGTCGGGAGAAACTGCGGCTGTTGGCTCGGGAGATTGGGGAGTCGTAGTGGAGATGGGATGTGATCCGCAGGACCTGCAACGCATGTTGCGGAAAAGAAATCTCGAGCGCAAGGCACTGCGTACCGTCAAAGCCGATCCCACCAACGGCGACTCGTGCTTTCGTCTCGTCTGGGGTCACTTCGGGACCAAAACGGCGGCCGAAGAGGCCATGGTCGATGTGCCGGCGAACCTGGTTGAGGAGGGGTTTCAGCCCCACGTGATCGAGGTCACACAGAGCGACGCCGGTGCTGAAGTCGGGGTTGGGGACTGACAGTGGTTGACGGCGAAATGACTCCCACGTTTTCCAGACCGTTGCCGACCAGGATGGCTGGGCTGGCAGGGGATCAGTCGACGGGCACCCTGGTCATCAGTTCCGAGGACGTCAGCCGCGAGATCTTTTTCGTCAATGGCGAAATCCGCGCCGCGAGATCAAACCTCGAGAAAGAAATGCTCGGGATGTGGTTGGTCGAGCGCCAGTGGATCAGCGAGGACGAGCGGGCCCTGACCCTCCTCGCCCAGGGAGCTGACCAGCATGGAACCCTGGGTCATATCCTCGTAAAACGGGGGTGCATCACCCAGTCCGAGCTCGAGGACGAGCTCCAGAAGCTCACGCTCGAGATCATCCGTCGCGCAGCTTCGGATCCTGCTCCTCGATTTGGATTCATGGGCGGGCAGGGCGATCCTCAGCCGGACACTCTGCCGAATATCACGACCTCGCAGATCATCCTGATCGCAGCTCGGGAGTGCAAGGATCAGGTGGCCATGTGGGACCTTCTCGGATCTTTCGATCAACAGGTGAGCCTCAAGATCAGCCTCGAGAGTGTCCTCGGCCAGCTCGAGCTCACCCCGAGCGAGGGATTTATCCTTTCACGTCTCGACGCCGCCAAGGATCTGTCGAGCCTGAAACACCTCTCGACCATGCCGGAGCAGGAGGTTGTCGCCAGCCTCTATGCTCTGGTGGTCGCCGGCGTTGTCGCCATCGACGCAGAGGTCGATCCCGATGAACCTCCCGTCGAGGAGGAGGAGCCGATCGAAGAGGTGACGGGCGTACATATCGTTGCCGGCATTGACGAGAGTGGATTCGAAAAGCGTCACCTCGACGAGCGCAAGCGAATCAAGGAGTTGGCCGACAGGGTCACGCGTATCGATCACTATCGCGCGCTCGGTCTCAAGCCGGGAGCCGAAACGGATCAGGTGGAAAAGGCATTTTCGGTCATTCGGAAGCGCTACTCGCCCAAACGTGTGGACGAACCCCACCTCGTCGATCAACGTGCGAACCTGACGGCCATCGTCGATCGCGCCCGAGAGGCTTACGAGCTGCTCTCTGATCCGAAGGCTCGCCGTCGCTACGAAAAGGTGCTGGAATCGGTGTCCGCGCAGCAGGCCGAGAGTACGTCGTCGAAACCGCGCACGGATGCGTCAGCTCGTCGTTCCGTGGTTGAGGCCAATATCAAGCGTGCGGACCAACTCATCGCCCTCGGCGAGACCTACCTCGCCATCCAGCTCCTCGAACAGGCGTGCGCCCTGGATCCTCAGCCCGAAGAGCTGCTGAAACTGGCCAAGCTCCAGATGCGGAACCCGCTTTGGATCGGCAGGGCGCTCGAGCGTCTTCGCATCGCCGTGGAGGTTGATCCCACCTTTGTTCGGGGCTGGCTCGAGATCGCGAACTTCTGGAAGGCTCGCGGTCACACCGAGCGCCAGCGCAAGGCCCTGGAAAGAGCGGTCGGGGCCGATCCTTGGAGCGAAAAAGCGGCTGAAATGTACAAAAAGCTGGTCGGGGGCCGCGAGCTCGAGCGACTCTTGCGGCGAGTCCGGTAGCCGGCCCGACGCGGACCCGCCCGATGCCCATCCTTCTGGACGGCAACAATCTCCTGCATCGACTGCCGAAATCTCAGCGCTGCCGGTCCGCTGTCCGAAAGCAGGTTCTTGAGGTCACTCGCCATGAGACGATGTCTCTGACCGTGGTCTTTGACGGGCCGCCGCCGGACGGCGCTCCGGCCCGTGAGCTTCTCGGAAGCGTGACGGTGGTCTATGCGGGTTCGCGAAGTGCGGATGACGTGATCGTCAACATGCTGCCCGACGGGCCCGCGGCCAAGCAGTACACGGTCATCACCGATGACCGGGGGTTGGCCGACCGCGTCCGTGATCGCAGAGCCAAGGTGAGACGCCTCGCCGAGTGGCAGGGCCGGAGAAAGCAGAAGCCCAGACCCACCAAGTTCGAATCCAAGCTCTCCAGCCACGACATCGCCGACTGGGAGGACTTCTTCGCGGGCAGACCCGGCGAGGACTGACCGAGCGCCTCGAAACGTCGCCGCCCTCGTCGTTGCGACCACGAAGACACGAAGGCACGAAGGACCCGCTAAGATCACGATTGAAGCGCGGCCTCGGGCCGCGCTTCAATCGTGCTTTGTGATCTTCTTTGTGTCTTTGAGCCTTTGTGGTTGCGACGATGCGATGAAAACGCCCCGCGTTGCCGGGAACGCGGGGCGATGAATCGGTCACTGTCGTCGATCAGTCGATGTCGAAGCTCACACCCTGCGCCAGCGGCAGTTCGGTGGACCAGTTGATGGTGCAGGTCTGGCGACGCATGTAGGCCTTCCAGGAGTCCGACCCGGCCTCGCGGCCGCCGCCGGTCTCCTTCTCGCCGCCGAAGGCGCCGCCGATCTCGGCGCCCGAGGTGCCGATGTTGACGTTGGCGATGCCGCAGTCGGAGCCTTCGTGCGACAGGAACCGCTCGGCGGAGTACATGCTCGAGGTGAAGATCGCCGACGACAGCCCCTGCGGAACCGCATTGTGCGCCTCGACGACCTCATCGAGGGTGTCATAGGTGAGCACGTAGAGGATCGGGGCGAAGGTCTCGTCGCAGGCGATGGGGATCTGTTCTTTCAAGCGGACGATGGTCGGCTCGACATAGTTGCCCGGGCGGTCGATGCGTTTTCCGCCGCAGACGATCTCGCCGCCCTGCTCGCCGACCGCCTTTAACGCGTTCTCATAGTCTCTGATGGCGCCCTCGTTGACCAGCGGACCCATGAGGATCCCTTCCTCGAGGGGGTCGCCGATGGTGATGCTGGCATAGGCTTTGACGAGTTTGTCGACCACGCCGTCGGCAATGGACGAGTGGAGGAAAAGCCGGCGAAGGCTGGTGCAGCGCTGACCCGCGGTGCCCACGGCGGCAAAGAGGATCGCCCGCAGCGCGAGATCGAGATTGGCGTCGGCCTCGACGATGATGGCGTTGTTGCCGCCGAGCTCGAGGATACTGCGGCCGAAACGCTTGGCGCAGGCCTCAGAGACGTGCCGGCCCATCTTCGTGGAACCGGTGAAGGAAACCAACGGGACGCGCGGGTCGTTGATCAGGCGCTCACCCACGACCGATCCCGGCCCGATGGCGACGTTGAAGACGCCCTTGAGCCCGTGACGCTCCATCACGGTGTTGCAGATGTTCTGCACGGCGATGGCGGTCAGCGGCGTCGAGGATGACGGTTTCCACACGGTTGTGTCACCGCAGACGGCTGCCAGGGCGGCGTTCCAGGCCCACACGGCGACCGGGAAGTTGAAGGCCGAGATGACACCGACCACACCCAGCGGGTGCCACTGTTCGTACATCCGGTGGCGGGGCCGCTCGGACATCATGTTGGGTCCGTAGAGCTGGCGCGAGAGTCCGACCGCGAAGTCGCACATGTCGATCATCTCCTGAACCTCGCCGAGGCCCTCGGAGAGAATCTTGCCCATCTCGAGGGAAACCAGCCGGCCCAGGGGATCCTTGAACTTGCGCAATTCGTTGCCGAGGTCGCGGACGACCTCGCCACGCACGGGGGCGGGAACCATCCGCCACTCGGGGAAGTTGTCGGCAGCGGTCTGCACGACCTTTTCATAGGCGGCTTCATCGGCCTGGACCACCGTGGCGATGGGCTCACCGGTGGTGGGATTGACGCTGACGAGCTCGCGGCCGGCCGCGGAGGCGATCCACTCACCTGTGCAGGCGCCGGCGTTGGTCGATTTGAGTCCAAGATCATCGAGAATTTTTTGAATGTCGCTCATTTTTCCTCCCGGAGTCGATCGCTGCGCCGGGATTCTAACCCGAGTTTCGGGTTATGTGAAATCAGTCACGAAGACGTCGCCTTTTGGAGTACCGGGACATCGGGTCTTCAAGGTTATGATGGTCCGAGGAGATCAGGAGAAGCGAGGATGGATGACGGCCCGGTCCCGGACGATGGACCGACCCTGAAGCTCGAGGATCAGAACGCCCGCGGGGCTCGGACCCGGTTCGGCCGCTACGAGGTTCTCGAACGGATCGGCGAAGGGGGGATGGGGACCGTCTTCCTCGCCGAGCAGGTCGATCCCGTGCGCCGCCGGGTGGCGCTCAAGATCATCCGGCTCGGGATGGACACCGACAACGTGGTCGCCCGGTTCGAGTCCGAACGTCAGGCCCTGGCCCTGATGAACCACCCCAATATCGCCCAGGTCTTCGACGCCGGCGCCAACGACGACGGCCGGCCATTCTTCGTCATGGAGTACGTCCGGGGCACGCCGATCACCGACCACTGTGATGAGAACCGTTTGACCCTCGAGGATCGGCTGGCCCTCTTCGTGGAAATCTGCCAGGGGGTGCAGCACGCCCACCACAAGGGAATCATTCACCGCGACATCAAGCCGTCCAACGTCCTCGTTGCCGACAAGGACGGCCGACCGGTGGCGAAGATCATCGACTTCGGGCTCGCCAAGGCGACCTCGGGCGGCCGATCCGAAGGCGATCACGCGACCGAGTACGGAACGGTGGTCGGCACCCCCGACTAAATGAGCCCCGAGCAGGCGGTGGGATCCTCGCTCGACATCGACAGCCGGACCGATGTCTACAGCCTGGGCGTGCTGCTCTACGAGCTGCTGACCGGGTTGCTCCCGCACGACCGTGGGGAGGGGCCTAAGAACGTCCTGGAGAGCCTTCAGCACCTGACGAGCGAGGTCGAACCCCCGAAGCCGAGCGACCGGCTCTCCACCTGTGGAGAGAGGGGGTTGCAGTCAGCCCTGACGCGAGGGACCGACCCGTCGACCCTGTCTCGACGGTTGAAGGGCGATCTCGACTGGATCGTGATGAAGGCGATGCAGCGGGACCGGGTTCGGCGGTACCAGACCCCGTCGGAGCTGGCCGCCGACATCGGTCGGCACCTCGGCGACGAGCCGGTGCTGGCAGGGCCCCCGAGCGCCGGCTATCGGTTGGGCAAGTTCGTCCGCCGGCACCGGAAGACAGCGGCCGCCGTACTCGTTGCCATCGCTGCCTTGACCCTGGGAACGGTGGGAACGACCATCGGGATGATCCAGGCCGACAGGGCCCGCCGGGAAGCCGAGCGCCAGCGGCGTCTGACCCAGGTCGAGGCCGACAAGGCCGGCGCTCTCAGCGGTTTTCTGGTGGATGCCCTGGCGTCGCCGGACCCGGAGAAACAGGGCCGCGAGGTCCTCGTGTACGAGGTCCTGGATCAGGCGGCGGCCGGGATCGGTGGACGGTTCGACCGACAGCCCGAGGTCGAGGGCGCCGTTCGCTCGGCCCTCGCCGAGAGCTACCGCGGGCTCGGGCTCTATGACGCGGCCGAGATCCAGCTGGTCGAAACCCGCCGGCTGCTCTCCTCCTCCCTCGGACCGGACCACCCGGACACGTTGAAGGCGACTACCGAGCTCGCCTCTGTGAAAGGTGATCTGGGACGGCTCGACGATGCCCAAGCCCTCTTCCGAGAGTCCCTCGAGGCACGGCGGTCAGTGCTCGGCCCGCAACACCCCGCGACCCTCCAGACCGCCAACGACCTCGGGAGCCTGCTCCTGGGAATGGGTGAGCTCGACGAGGCCGAGCAGCTGTTTCGGGAGGTCCTCGCCGCCGCCGGCAGAACCTCCAACGAGGAGCGGGCCGAGATCGCCATCACCCAGAACAACCTGGCGTATCTTCTTCAGCTACAGGGCCGCCTCGATGAGGCCGAGGGTCAGTATCTCGAGGCTCTTGCCGGGCTGGAGGCGACGAAGGGCGAGCTCCACCCCAAGGCCCTGGACACCCTGGGCAACCTCGGGACCCTCTATCGCGAGATGGGCCGGCTCGAGGAGGCGGAGGCCACGTTGCGCCGAGCGCTTGTGCTCCGACGCGAGGTGCTCGGGACCGACCACCCGTCGATCCTCCATTCGACGAACAACCTGGCCTCTGTGCTCCACTCTCTGGGCGAGCTCGACGATGCCGAACCGTTGTACCGGGAGGCCCTGGCCGGGAATCTTCGCGTCTTCGGTACCCACCACCCGGAGACCCTGACCGCCATGAACAACCTCGCGACCCTGCACGAGGATCGGGGCGAGGTCGCGGAGGCCGAGTCGCTCTACCGGGCTGTGATCGACCGGCGGGTGGAGGTTCTCGGGGACGATCACCAGGACACCCTGATCTCCAAGCACAACCTCGCCGCGTTCCTGCTCGGTGCCGGTGACCTCGTCGAGGCCGAGCTGTGGAGCCGTGCGGCGGTCAACGGTGCCCGCCGGACCCTCCCTTCCGGCCACTTCCTGACCGCAATCTTCGAGGGCAGGCTCGGGGAGATCCTCCTCGCTCGCGGACGGTACCCCGAAGCCGAGGAGCTTTTGCTGGGTTCGCACTCGGCGCTGGTGGAGGCCTACGGCGAGGACCATCCGCGGGTGGCGAGCACCGAGGAGCGTCTGGCAGAGCTCTACAAACGGTGGCAGCGGTCACCGGCTCTGCGCAAACAACCCGCCGCCGGGGACTGAGCCGGCCGACCGCTGCTACCATGTCCGCATGGAAGGCCGCATTCTCATCATCGACGACGACGCCGGGGTGCGCCGCGTGCTCGATCGGATCCTCACCGGTGCGGGATATGAGGTCGAGCAGGCGTCGGATGCATTTCAGGCCCTCGATCTGCTCGACTCTCGCCAGCCCGATGCTGCGCTGCTCGATATCAAGATGCCGGGCATGGACGGTTTCGGGCTGCTCGACAACCTGAACCGCAGGGGCCTCGAGATCCCTGTGGTGATTCTCACCGGCCACGGTGATCAGTTCACCGCGCAGCAGTGTCTCGACGCCGGAGCTGCGGCCTACCTCACCAAGCCCCCCGATCGAGCCGATCTGCTGCTCACCGTTCGTGGAGCGGTGGCCCAGGGCAGAGTCGCGCGCGAGCTCGAGGGGATCGAGGAGCCGCCGCCGCTGCTCGGTTCGAGCAGCGCCATGGCACGGTTGCGGGAGGAGATTGCACGGGCGGCGCCGACCCACGCCACGGTCCTCGTCCTCGGCGAGTCGGGCACCGGCAAGGAGCTCGTGGCCCGCCGGCTGCACCATCTCTCGGACCGGGCTCGAAGGCCTTTCGTCCGCGTCAACTGTGCGGCCATTCCCGAAGAGCTCATCGAGTCCGAGCTCTTCGGTCACGAGAAGGGGTCCTTCACCGGCGCCCACCAGCGCCAGGTCGGCAAGTTCGTCCAAGCGGACGGGGGAACCATTTTCCTCGACGAGGTCGGAGACATGAGCCTCAAGACCCAGGCCAAGGTCCTCCGGGTCTTGCAGGACGGCGAGGTCGAGCCGGTGGGGGCCGAACGGCCGTTCACCGTCGACGTTCGTGTCATCGCCGCCACCAACAAGGACCTCTCCGGCGCGGTGGCCGACGGGAGCTTCCGGGAAGATCTCTATTTCCGGCTTGCGGTTCTGGTGCTGAAAACACCCCCGCTTCGCGATCACCCCGAAGACATCACGCCCCTGGTCGAGCACCTCACCGAGCAGTTCTGCACCGAGTACAGCCGGAGGCCGAAGACGTGGAGCCCGGGCGCCCTCGCCCGCCTCGCGCGGCACCAGTGGCCGGGCAACGTCCGCGAGCTCAAAAACGTCGTCGAGCGGGCGGTGATCATGGAGCTCGACGACACCATCGAGGGAGTCGACCTCTTTGACGCGACCACCGGAGGCGACGAACTGCAGCAACTGCTTTCGGAGCCGACGCTGCAGAATTTCCAGCGCGCCTCCGAGATTGCTTTTCTCCGTCACCACCTGGCGGCCAACGGCTGGAACGTCGCCGCCACCGCGCGCGCCATCGAGACCCCGCGATCCAACCTCTACAAGAAGATGCAGGCCTACGGCATCTCACGGGAGGACCAGTGATTGATTCATTGACGATTGAAGAGTTCACCGCCTGCGGCTCGCACCAGCAGGGTCACTTCCTGCTGTCGTCCGGGCTCCATTCGAGTGACTACCTCCAGTGCGCCCTCTATCTCGCCGAGCCGCGTCGCGCGGCCCGCGCCGGTTCTTTGCTCGCCGCCGCCCTGGCGGAGACCGTTTCCGAGATCGACCTCGTGGTCTCCCCGGCCATGGGCGGGCTCATCATCGGCCACGAGACGGCTCGGGCTCTGGGCCTGCCCTTTCTCTTCACCGAGCGGGCTGATGGCGAGATGGTGCTGCGCCGCGGTTTCGCCGTGGCGTCCGGTCAGCGACTCATCATCGTCGAGGACGTGGTGACCACCGGGAAATCGACCCGTGAGGTCATCGAAATTTTGCAGGCCGACGGCGCCGAGGTCGTCGGGCTGGCCTCGATGGTCAATCGGTCGGGAGTTCCCAATCCGTTCGAGCCCAGGCCGTACCGTGCTCTGCTCGAGGCGAGCTTCCCGACCTGGAACCCGGACGACTGCCCGCTGTGCCGAGATGGGGTGCCCATCGCCAAACCGGGCTCGCGTCAGATCACGAAAATCTGAACAGGAGATCGAGCCGTAAAGGCGTCGGGGTCGCATCACGGGATTGCCGCAAAGATCGCCGAGAAACGCAGCGAAGATTGTAGGGGCATGCTTCAAGCATGCTCGTCAATGTCGCGTCGTGGGTATTGGTGCTCTTTGTCTTTCAATATCGCGGGCCCACCAAAATCAGGGTGTTTGCAGTGAACACGGCGTGACCGGGAAGGGTCCGCTCGCGATGAGCCCGTCGGGATCATCCGTTCGTGCCTCCTCGGCGAGCTGTGCAATCGTTTTCCCGCCGATCGGATGAACCCAATCCCCAACGAGCTCGGCGGCCGGGACCAGCGCGAATGCCCGCTGATGGAACCTGGGATGGGGCAGCTCGAGCTCAAGGCCGCGCCACACGAGATTCTGCGCCACGAGGAGATCGAGATCGAGCACCCTCGGACCCCACCGCTGTTCGTCAACCCGATCCCGTCCGGCCGCGGCCTCGAGCTCTCGACACCGGTGAAGCAGACCACGGGGATCTCCCGGCCACCGGAGAAGGAGGGCGGCGTTGCCGTAATCGGGCTGGGTCGGTCCGAGGGGGCGGGTTCGCCACAGTTGGGACACGGAAACAATCTCTCCGGTCGCGGCCAGCGCCTCGACGGCGGCGGCGAAGGAGACCGCGGGGTCACCGAGATTCGCACCGAGTCCGACCACAACGAAGAGCATGGTTTTGCATGATACAGATCACCGATTCCCGAATCGTTCAAAACTACTCTTGAATGGGGGGCAGGCTGTACAGGGAGTTGACGATGCGCAATCACACGTGGAAGTTATCTGTCTTCGCGTCCCTTCTCACACTCGGTTTTCTGGCCGCACCCGTATGTGCCACCGATGGCTCACCCGAGGCCCAATGGGTGGAGGGCACCCTGCTGATCGCGTGGGGCACGCCCCTTTCGGTACTCGATGAGGCGAGCCCGATTGTTGCGAGCCTCCGTCAAGATGAAGGAAAGATGGTTCATCTCGAGCTCGATGAGGGTCTCCTGGCGGCCGTCGGTGGCCCCATGGCGGCGGCCGGCAGGCTCGTCAGGGCACTGATCCCGGTCCGCGACCCGGTGATGGGTGACGCCCCGGTGCGTCCATTGGCCATCACGGCCGTGGGCGGAGTCCCGGAGGCCTCCGAGACGGCTTCCGGGTCGTACCCCTATGTTTCCATCATGTGCCAGTTTCAGGGAAACTCGAGCAACCTGGTGAGCCTCAGCTACTTCCAGGGCATGTACGCCAACGTGTGGCCCGGTCTCGACCACTATTGGCGTCGGCTGTCCTACGGCATGGTCAACGTGGTGGGATCCTCCGCCGTGGGCTGGTTCACCCTGCCGCACACGCAGGCATACTACGAGGGATTGATCAGCGGCACCAACTACAGCATCATGCTGAACGCGCTCTACAATGACTGCACCAGCGCGGCGTCCGGCAGTGTCAACCTCTCCAACTACGAAGGCATCAACCTGATGTTCAACGACACCTTCGGGCCCTACGCCTGGGGCGGCTGGGGCGGGGTGACCTGGGAGCCGCCGTGGGGTTGGGGCAACGTCGCCGTGATCTGTCATGAGATGGGCCACGCGTTCGGGCTGCCGCACTCCAACAACGCGGACGGAGACTCGAGCCCGTACGACAATCCATGGGACATCATGAGCAACTCGTGGGGTTCCGCCATGAGCGACGGGACCTACGGCACCGTCGGTAAGCACACCATCACGTACCACAAAGACCGGCTGGGTTGGATTCCCGCCGCCCGAAAAGCCGTGGTGTCGACAGCGGGACTCTACGAGTTCAACATCGATCACCTCACCTTTGCCGGGACCAGCAACCTTCACATGGTCAAGGTCATGATTCCGGGTTCGACGAGGTTCTACACCATCGAGGTTCGTGACAGGTTCGGCTACGACGGCAATCTCCCGGGCTTTGCGGTGATCCTCCACGAGGTCAACAGCAGCCGTCAGGAGCCGGCGTGGTTGGTCGATCTGGTCGATCCGAGCAACGGTGGCGACGCCGGCGCCATGTGGAGGCCCGGCGAGTGCTTCGAGGACGCACCCAACGAAATCAGTATCTGCGTCGAGTCGATCACCACCGAGGGCTTCACCGTTCGGGTCGGCTACGGTGATTGGGGCGGCATTTTCGATGACGGATTCGAGGCCGGCAATCTTGGCGCCTGGAGTCTGGTGACGAACTGAGGGCCCGGCAACCGTCCCGAGGGCGCCGGCCGGACTAAAACCGGGCGCCCGCTCCGATCGCGAAAAGGGGGGAGAAATCGAGCCCGGCGTCAGCCCGGCTCCAATCCCATCGCCTTCCACCGGCCCTCGGGCCGCCACACCATTGCCGCACCTTGTCTGCTACTCTGTCGCCATGAGCGAGAAGCACCTTCGGCTGCTCAAGTTTGTCGTGATCGGCGCCGTCGCCGGTGTCTTGGCGGGAGGTCTGGCCGGTTGGGTAGTGGCCCAGTTTCTTCACGTACCGCAGGTCGATGCTCTCGAGTCCTTCCGACCCGCCACCGCAACCCACGTCTATGCCGAGGACGGGTCCGAGATCGCCTCCTGGGCCGTCGAGCAGCGGGTCGAGCTCGAACCGGAAGACATCCCCGACCACCTGAAGAAAGCCATCGTCGCGATCGAGGATGCTGATTTTTACGATCACGGCGGTGTCGATCCCCAGGCGGTCATGCGTGCCGCGTGGTACAGCCTCCGCGACCGCAAGATCGGCTCTCGGGGGGGGGCGTCGACCCTGACCCAACAGCTGGCCCTCAACCTCTTTCTCGAGCGCGAGCGAACGATCAGACGCAAGGCGAAAGAGGCCCTGCTCGCCATCGACATCGAAAAACGTTTCTCCAAGGACCAGATCCTCACCATGTACGCCAACCAGGTCTTCTTCGGTCACGGCGCCTATGGTGTCGAGGCCGCGTCCCAGCTCTACTTCAACAAGACGGCGCTCGAGACCTCGCTGGCCGAGGCGGCGCTGCTTGCGGGGATGATTCCCAGCGCGAACAATTTGTACAACCCCATCAAGCGTCCCGAGAACGCGCTGGCGCGGCGGAACAAGGTCCTCGACAGGATGCTCGAACAGGGCTTCATCGACCCGGAGGCCCACGCCGAGGCGGTTGCCGAGCCCCTCGAGGTCACCCTCCACCGTGATCGAGTGGAATCGGGCGCGTACTTTCTCGAGGAGGCCCGCAAGGAGATCGAGCGCCGCTACGGCACCGACGCGCTCTACACCAGCGGTCTCCAGGTTCACCTCACCATGGATCCCGATCTCCAACGGTTGGCCGAACGCGCCGTTCGCGAGTGGCTGATCAAGCTCGAGATGATCTATATCGGATGGCGTTCGCCGCCCAACGTGCTCTCCACCGAGGGCATTGAAAACGTGGATGAATACCAAGACCCGTCCTGGCGGCAGCTCGAGCTCGAGTCGGGCGCCATGGTCAAGGCGGTGGTGGTCGAGGTCGGACGGCGTGAAGCCAAGCTTCGGCTCGGTTACCAC
This sequence comes from Thermoanaerobaculales bacterium, assembly GCA_029287235.1. Lineage (GTDB taxonomy): Bacteria > Acidobacteriota > Thermoanaerobaculia > Thermoanaerobaculales > Sulfomarinibacteraceae > JAHECW01. The sequence continues at coordinate 13,295 of JARFRM010000008.1, read as the reverse complement.
CAAGCGCGGCTCGATATGGAAGCCGTCAAGTGGACCGGCGCCGTCTCCATGCGGCGGCTCCTCGATGTCGGAGATCTGGTTTTGATCCGGCTGCCCGAAGAGCTTCCCGAAGAGGCCGAAGCCGTGATCCCAGTCTCGCTGCTTCAGGAGCCCGAGGTGGAGGGCGCGCTCATCGCCATGGACAACCAGACCGGGGCGATCCGGGCCATGGTCGGCGGCTTCGACTTCGGACGCTCGGAGTTCAACCGGGCGGTGCAGTCGTCTCTTCAGTGCGGTTCGGCGTTCAAGCCTTTTGTCTATCTCACTGCGTTTCAGCAGGGTTACTCGCCCGCCGACACCGTCTTCGACGGTCCCTTCCTCTTACCGGACGGCACGGGCGAGCTCACCTACTGCCCGAAAAACTACTACAACATGTACTACGGGATCACGACGCTGCGGCGCGCCCTCGAGCTGAGCTACAACGCCTCGGCGGTCAAGCTCCAGCAGCTCGTCGGGTCAGAGCAGGTGGTCGAGACCGCCCGGAGATTCGGGATTTCCACCGAGCTCCACCCCTATCCCTCGCTCGCTCTCGGTTCACTCGGGGTTCGGCTCGTCGATCTGGTCCGGGCCTACTCGGCCATCGCCAATCTCGGCGAACTCCCCGAGCCGTACTTCATCTCCGAGGTCTATGACCGTGACAGCCGCCCCATCGAGCGCTTCTACCCGCGGATCGAGCCCATCATGTCGGCCCCGGTGACCTACCTCGCGCTGCACGTTCTGCGCGGAGTAATCGAGCGCGGAACCGGAGCCTCGGCCGCTGTTCTCGACGCCAACCTCGCGGGCAAGACCGGGACCACCGATGACTACTCCGACGCCTGGTTCGTCGGGTTCTCTCCCCGAATGACCGTCGGGGTCTGGGTGGGCCGCGACCGCAAGGAACCCATCGGCAAGAAGATGACCGGCGCCAAGGCGGCGCAGCCCATCTGGAACGAGTTCATGAAGGGCTATCTCGAGACCCTCGACGAGGAAACCCGGGCCGAGGACTTCTCGGTGCCGGCGGGGGTGGTCTTCACTCCCGTCGACGCTTTCACCGGCGAGCGCGCCGTACCGCCGTGCAGTCAACAGACTTCCGTGGTGCTCGAGGCCTTCCTTGACGGTACCGAACCGAGCGAGCCGTGCCGCGAGCAGGAGGTTCCGCTGAGAGAGCTGCCGTGGCCGTTCCAGCTCCCGTTCTACGAGCCCAAGCCGGGCGAACCCATGCCGGACTCGCTGGCGTTGGAGGTCGCGGACGAGAGGCTCAGGCCGACGCCCACCGCCGCGGAGGCGGCGGCGATCGCGGCCGAGGCCGCGGGGGCTCGGTAGGCCTCATCGCCACAGACGCCGAAGAGACGCCGACCGTGCAACAACGAGCGACGACTGCGATGTTGTGGGGGCGGGCATCCTGCCTGCCCTTCAGAGGCGTTCCGGCGTGTGGGGCATATCCCGCCGGCGCTCGATGCCACCAACGACCAGGGATGCGATGGCCCTGCACCAGGCAAGTCGCTCCTACCGGCGCAGCTTGTCCATCTCCACCATCCGTTGCTCCTGCCTGACCTTCACGAGGGTGCCCGCCGGGTAGTAGCCGCCCCTGAGGCTGGCGTTGGGGTACGTCACCGATCCCGGGCCCATGAGGACGCCCGGGTTGAGCACGGTGTTGCAGCCGGTCTTGGCGCCATCTCCGAGCACCGCGCCGAACTTTCTCAGCCCCGTCTTGATGACTTCTCCTCCGGCGCTGAAGCTGACCTCACGGCCGATGTTCTTGACGTTGGAGCAGATGGTGCCGGCGCCGAGATTGACATCGCGGCCGAGGATCGAGTCGCCGACATAGGCCTGGTGGGGCGCCTTGGCCCCGGGGAGGAGCACCGACCCCTTGACCTCACTGTGAGCGCCGACCAGAGAGCCGTCGCCGAGGATGACTTTCTCGCGGACGTAGGCGCCGGTGCGGATGATGACACCGCTGCCGATGATCGCCGGTCCGACGATGACCGCGCCGGGCTCGACCGAACAGCCGGGGGCCATGAATATGCGGTCGCCGAGCAGATGGACCCCGGGGTGGAGCTCGCCAGCCATTGTCCAGTCGGTCCAGGCATCGAAGTAGGCCGCGAGCCTCGAGCCGAGCGCGGTCCAGACGGCCTCGCCATCGACGAACAGGTCCGCGTGTTCGAAGCCCTCGAGATCAAAAAACGTGGTCGGACCGAAGTCGATCATGCCGGTTCCCCCTCGAGCTCGGGAAGCTGTCGTTTGAGGACCACAACCGTCTGGTCGTCCGCGGACGGCGCCCCCCGGGAGAACTCGACCACATCGGTGAAGATCCGGTCGACGATGGCGGCGGGATCATGGTGACGATTGGTCCGCACGGTGTGAATCAGACGATCGACTCCGTACTCCTCCTCGTTGTGGTCGTTGGCTTCGGTGACCCCGTCCGTAAAGAGAACGAGCGTGTCTCCCGGGGCCATGCACTGGATACCGATGGAGTAGGTCGCGTTGGGAATCGGGCCGAGGATCGGGCCGCCCATGTCGAGCCGCGCCACCGAACCGTCGCCGCGCATCAGAATCGGCCTCGGGTGGCCGGCGTTGCAGTAGATGACCGTGCCGACAAGATCGAGCTCGACCAGGACAAGCGAGACGAACTTGGTGGCGAGCCGGCTGCGGTAGATGATGTTGTTGAGTCTCTCCAGGGTTCGTGTGAGTTTGAACTCCCGCGACAGCGCCATCCGGAGACCGGTGAAGACGTCACGCACCTGGAGTGCGGCCGGCAGCCCGTGGCCGGTGGCGTCGGCGATCACAACGTCAAAGACCTCCTCGTCGAGGACGATGACATCATAGAAATCGCCCCCGACGATTTCGGCGGGGACGCTCCGGGCCGCGATCTCGAAGTCGCCCGGTTTGGGGAGGTGGCGCGGCAGGATCGAATCCTGAATCTGCCGGGCCTCCTCCATGATGGCGACCATCCGTTCCTCTCGCAGTTTCTGGTTGACCGCGAGACGGATGATGTTGAGGGTGCTGTGAAGCTCTTCGTCATCGGCGCTGCGACAATCGACATCGAAGGAAAGCACATATTCACCGTTCGAGACCGTGATGGCGGCGAACCACTCGCGGGTTCCGAGCTCCTTTTCGAGGTGCTGGTCCAGGCGATCGTCGTCGCGGTTCATGACCACGATCCCTGTTTCCAGCATCTGCTCGAAGGGGGGATAGGTGCGCCACACCCGCAGTCCGATGGGTGCGTCGGTGGCCTCCCCAAAGCCCTTGACGAGCTCGTAGCTGCCATCGGTGTGGACATAGACCCTGCCGCCGCGGATTCCGAGATCGTCGGCGAAGTTGGCGGTCAGGAACTCGGCCGTGTTTTGGATGATGTCGAGCGGGGTCGAACCGACGGCGATGGTCTCGAGAGCGTTCTCGATGCGGTGGAACAAGGAGCGAGTGCGTTGCGGCATGGGCGGATCATGTCACTCTGCGGGCTGCTGCGCAAGACCACTTTTCTATCGGATGTAACTCTGGAGTGTGGATTTCATACTGTATAGCTAAATGGTGATATTATCACCGGCGGCAACGGGAGGCACGATGGTACGAGACAGACTGAAATCGAACGTGATGATGGGTCTTCTGATGACAGTCGGCGCGCTGACGGCGTGCGGCGCGGGACCTTCCGAAGAGGCTCCCGCCACAAGTTCAATCGAGGCCGTCTCGTCCCACACCGCTCACCTGGATTGGGAAAAGAGCTGGGACACGGCGTTCAACCGCGCCAAGGCGGAAGGCAAGCCCGTCCTCGTCAGCTTCGAGGCCGAATGGTGCGTATGGTGCAAGAAGCTCGAATCCACCACCTACCGTGACAAGGTCGTCATGTCTCTCATTGCCGGTTCGTTGGTGCCGCTCACCCTCGATGTGGACAACTCGGGCCGTGAACTTTCCGACGAGCATGGGGTCGAGAGTCTGCCGACGGTATTGGTCTTCTCACCCACCGGTGAGGAGAAGGGTCGGATCAACGGCTATCTCCCGCCGGGTCAGTTCGTCGAGGTCATGAAGGGGATCCTACAGCAGGGGTGAACCTATTTGCTGTTAGCTGTTAGCCGTTAGCTGTTAGCTCCATCGCGGTGCCTTCGAATCACGCCTCGGGTCTCCTGAATAGCCCTGAAAACTGTCACCATGAGCACCGCCACGCCGCTTCGCGGCGCCTACTCCAGGAACGACAGAGATCGCCGAATAACTGTCATTCTGAGCGAACGAGTCCGCGAGAGAGTCGAAGAATCCCCCGAAGAAATGAAGGAGTCCTTTGCGAGCAGCGCGCTTCTGGACCTGTGGGGACCCTTCGACTGCGCAGCCTCGGAGGCTGCTCCGCTCAGGGTGACAATGTGCGGCACTGGGAGCAAAGAAGATTGGGCACCCTTGGGTTGGCTGGCACGCGGGTTGCACTCTCCCGGGGTGACTGGGAGGTTGATCATGAAAACGCTCGCGACGGCAGCACTGATCCTCATAGTGGCGGCCCCTCTGCTGGCCTCTGAGGAGGACGATCTGACCTCGCTGAGTTACATCTCCTATCTCGAGCGCTACGCCACCATCCAAGCTGTCAGCAACGACGAGAGCATCGAGGCGACCATCAACATGCCCCTGGTCGTCGGCGATCGGGTGGACACGGCTCGCGAGGCGAGGATGGAGGTCATCCTTGCCGACGGCGGCATCATCTGGCTCGACCAATACACTTCGGTCAGCCTCGATGCGGTGGCGTTCAGCCGGGAAATGGGCGGTGAGCGTACCGTTCTCTATCTCATCGATGGCGCGATCATGCTCCGGGTTCCGGAGCACGTTCTGACCGCCGAACCTCTTCGCATCGACAGCTCCGGAGGAACCGTCTACCTCAATCAGCCGGGCACCTACCGGATCGAAGTCCTGCGATCCGGTGGTCTGCGCGTGGAGGTTTGGGAAGGTCTGGCAGAGGCCGCAACAACGGCCGGGGGCGTTCTGATTCAACCATCGACCGCCGCCGAAATTCGAGCCGGCGAAGTCGCAGGTGTCGAGCCCCATCTCACCTGGGGAGATGATTTTGCGCGCTGGGTGGAACAGCGACGGCTGACCTACGAGAGCGAAAGTTCCGAATACGTCGATGAACGATACGCGCGCGAGGCCGGCATCCTCGACAACTACGGCACCTGGGTCTACGTCGATGCCACCCAAAGCTGGGGATGGCAACCGGCAGTGGCCCCCGATTGGCGGCCCTACACGGCCGGCCGTTGGTATTGGACCGCCACCGGGTGGTCCTGGGTCTCGTATGAGCCGTGGGGCTGGCTGCCCTACCACTATGGCTCGTGGTCCTACTCCGTCGGCTTCGGTTGGACCTGGGGTTGGGGTTCGGTCTGGAGCCCGGCCTGGGTCAGCTGGTGTTGGTGGCCGGGCTATGTCAGCTGGTGTCCTTGGGGTTACTACAACTCCTGGTGCTGGGGGCGTTACCCGGGCTGGGGCGGGGGATACTACCCGCCCGCCCACGCCCGACCGCCACGTGGTGATGCGGTTCCACCGAGAGACGGTGTGAACCCCGTTGAGGCGGGTCGGCGTCAGACGCCGGATGAACGGGTCAGAGCATCGTCGGCAGCGGGTGGCGAGTCTCGCCGCACCACGCCGGGTGGTGGTGACAACCTTCGGGCGTCGTCCGGTGGTCGGACGGCTGCCGATTTCACTGGTCGAGTCCGCGTGGCGGAGATGGACCGGGCGGGTTGGAATGTGGTGGCGGCGGATGAGTTCGCGAGCGAGCATCTGTCCAGGGTTGTGCAACCCGGCGGCCGGGTCATGCCTGACCAGGGGGATGTCACCGGGGTCGTGGTCACCGGGCCGTTGACCACTCGCTCGCCGGCGCAGGCGAGCACGGCCGATGAGATCTCACGCACGTTCGCAGATGTCGGCGCAAGGACGAATCGAGACATCACCCGGGTGATGGCCCGAGACGGCAGTCTTCGAAGTGAAGACATCACGCGCCTGGTCCAGCCAACCTCACTGTCCACCCTCGGGCGCAGCTCGGCCCAATCGGTGGTGGCCAACCGTTCCGAAACCGCGACCCAGTCACGATCGAATGCCGGTGGAGGCGGCGGTCCCGACCTCACCGTGCAGAGCCGGTCGCCCTTCGTGAATCCGTCGAACCCACAGTCGGCCACCGGTCGGTACTCGCCGAACAACTACTACCGTCCCGGGAGGACCTCTTCCGGTGGCGGTTCCGGCGGCGGCACCCGCCCCTTGGTCGATCCGTCCAGCGGCTCGTTCGGCCGAAGCGGTGGGCAACCGCCCGCCTCGAGTGCCGGAAACATCGCTCCCAGCGGGCGGAGCCTTCCGAGCACCAGAACCTACTCCTCTCTCCCGAGTGCTCGCGGATCGTCATCCCTGCCGAGCACTCGCAGTTCATCCTCCCCCCTTGTGCGACAGCCGGTTACGCCTCGTGTTGGTGTTGGTCGCTCGAGCCCGTCGGCGAGCTCGTCGCGACCGGTCATCGTCCCCCGCACCTCGCCAACACGGCCGAGCCGGAACATGGGGTCGGGATCCCCGTACACGCGTTCTCCGTCCGTTCGGGGAGTGTCGCCGTCCGGGAGATCATCGTCGTCGGCGCGGGCGCCGTCCCGCTCGTCCTCCGCACCGTCCGCCAGGTCGTCCGGAGCGCGATCATCGGGATCGAGCCGCCCGAGCTCGGGGTCCTCGTCACCATCGAGGTCCTCGAGTTCGTCAGGCGGCTCACGCCGTCGCTGAAGACGAGATCCCCGACCCCTCGAGGTCGCCACGGCCGCCGCCCGGCGGCCGTTTCTTTTTGAGGGCTTGAGGGCGTGAGGTCTTGAGGGGATGAGGCAGGCCTTACCCCCCAAGAACCCGATATCCAGGCGCAGTAAGACCCCAGGACCCCAGGACCCCACGACCTCAAGACCTCAAGACCTCACGCCCTCACGACCTCGAGACCTCAAGACCAGGCGCCGGCCGTTCCTCGAGTTTGAAGAACCGGATAAGATGAGGAAGATGAACCACGAGCAGATCGACATGTTGGTATCAGCGGCGTCAGAGGCCAGGAAGAACGCCCACGCCCCGTACTCAGGATATTGCGTGGGTGCGGCGGTACTCACGACAGATGGTCGGATCTTTGTCGGCTGCAACGTGGAAAACGCGTCGTACGGACTGAGTGTGTGTGCCGAACGCCATGCGATTGCGGCTGCGGTTTCGGCGGGCTGCAGAAAGTTCGCAGGAGTTGCGGTGGTGACTCAGTCGGACCCACCCGCCGCTCCCTGTGGCGCGTGCCGTCAGGTTCTGGCCGAGTTCGGAGATTTCCCGGTGATTTTGGCCGGCCTCGATGGCAGTTCTCAGACCACAACGGTGCGCGATCTCCTCCCAAATGCCTTTGATGCTGAGGCTCTTGCGGAAGCCTCTGACAATAAGTCCGGCCGAACCTCTTGACAACTCCGGACCCGACGACCCATATTAGATATGTACCTAGGAACCGCGGGTGTTCAACGGACCAAACAGCCGCGTTACCCACTGAAAAGGTCCGGGCGGGCACACCCGCCGCCACGAAATCCCGCATCGCGGGATTTCGTTTTTCTGTCGTTCAGCCTGCCTCCACCGGCTGAATTGCGGTGGTAGATTGGCCCCATGAATTCGACCAAGGACGAGTTTCGGGCTCAGCGACGCGCCGAACGTCGGGCGCGGCGGCTCGCGGAGTACCGCCGCGGCCTGCGGCCTTTCGCCATCGCGGCGTGGGAAATCTCAAAAGAGCACAACGTCGGCACCCTGGTTCGGACGGCGCACGCGGCGGCCGCCGAGGAGGTCATCCTTCTGGGCGACCGTGAGTGGAACATCGAGGCGGCACGGACCGCGGATCTCTACACCGAAATCGTTCAGCTTCCGGCGGCGACCGATGCCTTTCGTTCCCATCTCCGGTCCCGGGGATGGAACCTCGTGGTGGTGGAGCTGGATAAGGCCTCGACCAACCTCTTCGACGCCTCGTACCCTCCGCGACCCTGCTTCCTTCTCGGCGCCGAGATCGGGGGTGTTCCAAGGGAGCTCGTCGACTCCGCCGAGCTCATCGTCCAGATCCCGCAGTGGGGTCTCGTGCCGTGCCTCAACCTGGCGGTGGCCGGCTCCATCGTGGTCTACGATCACCTCGCCAAGCTCTGCCGATCGGGCGGTCTCGCGCGACCGGGAGGAGGTCTCACCACCGAGATGGGGGAGTCCGTCGGGAACTCCGAGGAGTGAGCCGGGTCACATCCATCGTGGTGCACGGCTGCGGCAGTGGACCTAGTTTGGAAACCGGGCTAAAGTGAGGCGACCAAGGAGGCGCGCATGAAAATCGAGACACGGTATCTGGCCGGCGGAGTGTTGCTCATCCTCGCGTTGTGCGTGGTGGCGTGTTCCGGTGGCCCCAAGGCCGAGGCGCCGCCGCCCGTCCCTGAGGACAGCTCGGAGGCCATTGACGAGGCCGTGGTCGAGGAAGAGATCGACGGCCCAGTGACCGAGACTCTCTCGACCGAAACGGTCATCTCGGAGCTGCCTGAAGATCTGGCAGACCTCAACGCTCGCGGGTACCTCGAGGACGTTTTCTTCGATACCGACCGCTTCGACCTGAGCCCGGAAGCACGGGGGTCGCTGGCGAAGAACGCCAACTGGATGCTCCAGTACCAAACGGTATTGATCCTCGTCGAGGGTCACTGTGACGAGCGCAACTCCCGGGAGTACAACCTCGCGCTGGGAGATCGTCGGGCCAACGCCGTGCGGGACTACCTCATGTCCCTGGGTGTCTCCGGTGATCGGGTGCGGACGATCTCATATGGCGAAGAACGCGCGTTCGCGCTCGGCCACAGCGAAGAGGCATGGCGGCTCAACCGGCGCGCCCATTTCGTGATAACCGCTCGATGACGGTTGTGGAGGCCCTATGCGTGTTCGGTTAGTGACGGTTCTCGCGTTCGCGGTCGTTCCCCTCGCCGCCTGCTCCACGGGCTCGGAAGACATGGCTCTGCTCCATCGCGAGATCACAGATGTCCAGCGGAACATTCAGGAGCTCCAGGCCGACAGTCTTGACAAGAAGGACCTCCAGGCCATGGAAAGCCGCATGCAGGAGCTGAGCTCTCAGTCCATGCGCTCCAACGCCGATCTGGCGGCCGAAGTCCAACAGCTGCAGGAGCAGATCGAGGCGCTGCACGCGAGCCTCGAGTTGACCACCCGGCAGCTCCAAGGCATCTCCCAGGAGCTTGCCTTGTCGCGCTCCCGGCTTTCGACCGGAACGGTGCTTCCCCCGGTGACGGCGGCAGCCGCGGGGGCTGCTGCTGCGGGCGCGAGTGGAGGTTCCCAAGCGGGTGTCGACGAGGCGCCGGTTACAGCGTCCGGAGGGTCATCGAGCCCCGAAGAGCTCTACCGGTCGGCCTACGAAGACTATATGCGCGGTAACTACGACCTCGCGTCTGAAGGTTTCCGCGATTATATGGTGCGCTGGCCGGACACCGAGCTGACCGACAACGCCCTCTACTGGATCGGCGAGTGCTACGACGCCCAGAACGACCCGGCCCAGGCGCTCGAGATCTTCACCCAGGTCCTCGAGGACTATCCGACCTCGGACAAGGCGGCCGCCGCCCAGCTCAAAAAGGGGCTGCTCTACCTCAAGATGAACGATCAGGCTCAAGGTGTAGTCCACCTGCAGTACGTGGTCTACGAGTATCCGGGAACCCGAGAAGCCGATCTCGCGCGAGAGCGCCTCAAGTCCCTCGGTCTCACGATCAGGTGATCGTTCGTAATTCGTGAATCGTCAAGCGTAAGTCGTTCCGGCATATTCGAGATAGCCGCCGGTCTCCATTCAGGTCAAGCCTGGTTTTCGGGAGGATGTCTTTCGAAGATGCAATGCGAGACTCGCCGGAGTCGCCAGCGATTCACGACTCACGACTCACGACTCACGATTCACGACTCACGACTCACGACTCACGACTCACGATTCACGACTCACGACTCACGACTTACGATTCACAACTCACGACTCACGTTCTCCGACTAGCCTAAAACTGAATCTTCGGCTATCATATGCGACCCGATGCTGCTCACCGCAGCTTCGAAGCTAGGAGTACGCGAAATGACGATCAAAGGAACGAAGAAGCAGGCGCGCAAGCGCCACCGGCAGTCGCTCGAGCGCCGCATGCGCAACCGCTCGGTGCGCACCCGCGTTCGCCGCCAGATGCGACTCATGCGAGTCACCATGGAGGAAGGCGATGCGGCCAAGATCAAGGAAATGTTGCCCGAGACCTTTTCGGTGATCGATGTGGGCTGGCGCAAGGGTGTGCTGCACCGCAACACCGCCTCGCGCTACAAATCCCGCATGGCCCGTCAGGCCCAGGCGGTGATGAGCGGTGAGAAAGCCTGAGATGATCGACGCGCTGCTCACCACATCCATCCCCGGGGGTGAACTGGTGAGTCGCGGCAAGGTCCGGGACATCTATGCCCACGATGACGCGCTGGTTCTGGTCGCCACCGATCGGATCAGCGCGTTTGACTGTGTTCTGTCGCCGGGCGTTTCCGGTCGCGGCATCATCCTCACCCGACTCTCATCCTTTTGGTTCCATCGGTTCTCCGAACTGGTGCCGAACCACCTCCTCGCCACCGAGCTGGCGGATTTTCCCGAGCCCTACCGCCACCACCCCGAGCTCGCCGGGCGAAGCGTGTTGGCAAAGAGGCTGGAGGCGATCCCTGTGGAATGCGTGGCGCGGGGCTATATTTCGGGTTCCGGTTGGAAAGAGTACGGTGAATCGGGCAAGGTCTGCGGCATCTCTCTGCCGGCCGGGCTCGTCGAATCCGACCGATTGTCCGAGCCGATCTTCACACCCGCAACCAAGGCGACTGAAGGCCACGACGAAAACATCAGCTTCGACAAAATGGTCGGGATTGTCGGCGGCGAACTCGCCGAGCGGTTGCGCGACCTGACGCTCGAACTTTACAGCAAGGCGGCAGACTACGCGCTCGATCGCGGCATCATCATTGCCGACACCAAGTTCGAGTTCGGTCTGACCGATAGCGGCGCCATCGTCTGGATGGACGAGGCCCTGACTCCTGACTCTTCTCGTTTCTGGCCGGCCGATCAATACCGGCCCGGAGGCGCGCAGCCCTCGTTCGACAAGCAGTTCGTTCGAGACTGGTTGATCGGGACTGGGTGGAACAAGGAGCCACCGGCGCCCACCCTGCCACCCGAGGTCATCCAGGGAACCCTCGAGCGCTACGGCGAGGCCTACCGCCTGCTGACCGGCGCCGATATCGACCTCGGAGAATTCGCGAGATAAATCCCAGCCCAGGACCGGAGGAGCATCGATGAGCACGACCTTCACTACAGAAATGATCCGCAACGTGGCTGTGACCGGTCACTCCGATACCGGCAAGACATCGCTGGTGGCCGCGCTGCTGCTGAACGGCGGAGCGACCAACCGGTTGCTCAAGGTCGATGACGGCAACACCGTCACAGACTTCGATGAGGACGAGCAGGAGCGGAAGATCACCATCAACACGGCGATCGCCCATATCGAGCACCGCAACACCAAGATCAACCTCATCGACACCCCCGGATACTCGATCTACACCACCGACGCGATGCAGGGGCTGCGGGTGGCCGACGCCAGCCTGCTGCTGATCTCGGCGGTGTCGGGAGTCGAGGTTCAGACCGACAAGTTGTGGAAGGCCGCCGCGGCCAGCGAGCTGCCGGTCTTCTTCGCCATCAACCTGATGGATCGCGACCGTGCGTCCTTCTCGCGGACCCTCACGGCGCTGCAGAATAAATGGGGTCGAGAGGTCACTCCGGTGCAGGTCCCCATCGGTGAAGAGGCGAACTTCAAGGGTGTGGTCGACCTGATTTCCGGCAAGGCCTACACCTGGGAATCGGATGAGAGCGGCACTCCCACCGAGATCGACGTCCCCGGTGATCTCGCCGATGAGGTTTCATCAGCGCGCGAAGCGTTGATGGAGATGGTTGCCGAGCAGGACGAAGATCTCATGGAAGCGTACCTCGAGGCCGGTGAACTCGATACCGAGACCTTCACCGGCGGACTCAAGAAGGCCATCACTTCGCGATCCCTCTTTCCGGTCTTTGCCGTGTCCGGTGGCAAGAACATCGGTGTTCAGCCGCTGATGGATGCCCTCGTCGATCTCGCTCCGGCGCCCGATTGGCGGCCAACGACCGCCAAGGTCGATGGCGAGGAGCAAGAGCTCTCGGCCTCCACCGACAGCCCATTTTCCGCCTATGTCTTCAAAACGATTTCCGACCCGTATACCGGCCGCATCTCACTCATGCGCGTCTTCTCGGGTGGCGTGGAGACCGACGCAAACGTCACCAACCCCACCAAACGCGGGGTCGAGCGTCTCGGTGCTCTGTCGGTGATTCAGGGCAAGGATCTCGAGCATGTTGGAGGGGTCGCACCCGGTGATCTGGTTGCTGTGCCCAAGCTCAAGAACACCCAGACCGGAGACACCCTGTGTGTGGCCAAGGGCGACATCGTCTTCGATCCGGTGACCATCCCCGAGGCGGCCATCAGCTTTGCCCTCGAGCCCGCATCCAAGGGTGATGAGGACAAGCTCGCAGCGGCGTTGGCCAAGATCCGCGACGAGGACCCGACCATCAACGTCGGGCGTGATCCGCAGACCAAAGAACAGCTCATTTCCGGCACCGGTCAGCTCCACGTCGAGGTGGTGGTCGGGCGGCTGAAGAAACGCTACGGCGTCGATGTCGTTCTGCACCAGCCCAAGGTTCCGTATCGCGAGACGATCAGGGGATCGGCCGAGTCCACCACCCGGCACAAGAAACAGACCGGCGGCTCGGGTCAGTTTGCCGAGTGCAAGATTCTCATGGAGCCCAACATGGGCAAAGGCTACGAGTTCATCGACAAGATCTTCGGTGGCTCGATCTCCCAGGGCTACCGCCCGGCCGTCGACAAGGGCATCCAGGAGGCCGCCGAGAAGGGCGTCATCGCCGGCTACCCCATGGTCGACTTCAAGATCACCCTGCTCGATGGAAAAGAGCACGCGGTGGACTCGTCGGAAATGGCCTTCAAGGCAGCCGGTCGCAAAGCGTTCAAGGATTGCGCTTCGCGGTGCAAGCCGACGATGCTCGAGCCCATCATGCAGATCGAGGTTTACACCCCCGAGGACGCCATGGGCGATGTCATGGGCGACCTCAACTCGCGGCGCGGCCGCGTCCAGGGCATGGACTCCGAAGACGGCACCACCACGGTCAAGGCCAGCGTGCCTCTCGCCGAGCTGCTGACCTACGCGCCGACCTTGCGCTCCATCACCGGTGG
>JARFRM010000237.1 GCA_029287235.1 Thermoanaerobaculales bacterium | reverse complement strand
GCGAGACCGGCGGCGTCGACGCCATGGTCTCTGAGGTCAACGGCAACACCGTGGACGGCACCAACGATGGGCGCCTGATCCGCGGGGAGGTGATGCGATGAACCGGACAGCCTCGATCGTGACCGTTTGTTTCATGCTCGTCGCGGTGGGTGCGGTCTCTGCTCAGACACCTGTGGCGGTCGATGACTTCTACAACGCCGACTCGGGCTTCCTGCTCGAGGTCGAGGCGCCCGGTGTGCTCGTGAACGACCACGACGGCGGAGGGCAACCGCCGGCGCCGCCGACCGCGGTCGCCCACCTGGACACCGATGTGACCCACGGTCTGCTCCTGCTCAACGGGGACGGGTCGTTTACCTATACCTCGGACATCGGTTTCGTCGGCGAGGACAGCTTCACCTACCACTTCGTCGACGGGATGGCGACCAGCAACATCGCGACCGTGACCATCACCGTCGGCGGGTGCGAGCAGGACGTTCTACCGACGCAGTGGGTGTGCTGGATCGAGCAGGCCTATCTGGCCAAGGTGGCGGAGCTCGGTCTGAGCACCTTCGTCGAGGGCTACGAGGACGATACCGCATGGGCGACGGCGCGGTCGCCCGACACCCAGCCGAGCGTCGTGAGCAAGGGCATCACCTGGACTTCGAACTTCGCTCCCAACGGCGTCACCACCGGGCCGGGGCCGGCGCGAAACGGCCTCTGGGGCTTCTACTCGTTCCCGCACGGCGACACCTCCGGGGCGCCCGGCGATCGGATCTACGACGGGTTCATCGGCGCGGCGGCGAGCCCGGACTCGCTGCTCGGCGTCGGGGGATGGATCGAGGCCAGCCAGCTCGGCGCCCGGCTCGATCTCATCGTCACTCACGACGGGGGCGGCACGACGACGGCCGGGTTCCGTGATCACAGCCTGAGCTATGACCACCGGTTCTTCGGGTTCATCGACACCGCCGGCTTCACCTCCTTCGAACTCGTGGAAACCGACGGGACGGTCAATCAGCCGTACTACATCTTCGTCGACGACTTCATCTTCGTCGTCGCCGGCGGCGACGTCACCCCGCCGACCGTAGTCGAGATCGGCTCCTGGGAGGAGACCGCCGACGGTGTGATCTCCGAGGGCGAGATCACCGATCTCGACATCAGCGAGCTCATGGTGCGGTTCTCGGAGCCGGTGCAGGATCCTCCCGGCGACACCGAACCGGACGACGCCACCAACCCGGCCAACTACCTGCTCTTCTCGGACGGCGGTGACGGTTTCGACACCGTCGACTGTGCCGGCGGCATCGCGGGGAATGATGTCCCCATCATCGTCGATATCCTGCAGTATCTGAGCGGCGATCCGTCGGAGACCTGGCTGCTCGTCAACGGTGGAGTCGCCCTCGACCCGGGCCCCTACCGGTTGCAGGTCTGCGGCACGACCTCCATCATCGACTGGGCCGGACATGTCCTCGACGGTGACGGCAACGGGACAGGCGGCGACGACTTCATCCGCAACTTCGAGATCGCGTCGGGTGCGGTGCCGCTGATCTCCATCGACGACGTCGCGGTCGTCGAAGGTGATGTTGGGACCACCGACGCCACCTTCACCATCTCGCTTTCCACGACGACCGCCTCACAAGTCACGGTGAACTGGGCCACCTCCGGCGGAACCGCCACATCGGGGGTCGACTTCCTCGCCGGGGGCGGCACCGCGACCTTCCCGCCGCACACTCTCATCCAGACCGTCACCGTGCTGGTGGTCGGCGATCTCGAGCCCGAGATCGACGAAGGCTACACGGTCGAGCTGTCGTCGCCGGTCAATGCCGCCATCGGCGACGGCAGCGGCGCAGGGACCATCATCGACGACGATGCCTGGACCTGGTTCGTCGATCCCGCGGGGAACGACGCCAACGACTGTCTGACCACCGCGACGCCGTGTCTGACCATCACCGAGGCGGCGTCGCGCGCCGCTGCCGGCGACCGGATCAACGTCGCACGCGGCGTCTACGGGGAGCACCTCACCATCGGTTTCGATCTCGCCATCGTCGGCGAGCTGCCGATGGGCACAGTCATCGATGGTGGCGGCACCGGAACGGTGGTCAGCGTCGGGCCGACCGCCACGGTCACCATTCAGGGATTCGAGATTCGTGGGGGTGCCGACGGCGGCGTCGCCAACGACGGCAATCTCACCCTCGAGGACAGCTGGATCCACTCCAACGGCGACGGCTCGGCATCGAGCTTCGGTGGTCTCGCCAATCAGGGCACCGCCCTGCTCGATCGTGTTGCCGTCGCGAACAACACCGGAGATTCGGCCGGTGGTGTGAGCAACTCGGGTCAGTTGGAGATCCGCAACTCGACGATTTCAGGCAACATCGGCGGCAACGGCCGCGGCGTGGAAAACCTCTCGGGTGGGACGCTCGATCTGGTGTACACGACGGTCGCGGCCAACGGCAGCCTCGGCGTCAGTGTCGGCGATCCGGGCTCGACCTCCATGCGCGGCACCATCATCGCCGGTCACACCACGGCCAACTGCGACGGTTCCGTCGTCACCTTCGGTCACAACCTGGAAGACCGCAACACCTGTGGGCTCCAGCCCTCATCCAATGACCTCGTGTCCGTCGATCCGGTGTTGGCTCCCCTCGGTCACCACGGCGGGTCGTCACCGACCCACGCCATCAAGGTGGATTCACCGGCCCTGGACGCAGGCGAGAGCTTCGGGATGCCTCCTACCGACCAGCGCGGGGTGGATCGGCCACAGGATGGTGATCTGAGCGGTGCCGCGGAGGCGGACATCGGCGCCTTCGAGATGCTTCCAGGGGCGATCTTCGACGACGGGTTCGAGAGCGGCGACACGACAAACTGGAATTGACCATGGACACCTCGAGGCGCGCACCTGTTGTCAAGAATCGATCGACGATCGGTCTGAATCGCGGGGGCGTGCTGAAGGTCATTCTCGGGATCGTGTTGGCGTACGCGGCCGCCGGGGTGGCGTCGGCCCAGACGCCGGTTGCGGTGGACGATTTCTACAACGCCCGCTCCGGGTTCATCCTCCAGGTCGAGGCACCGGGGATCATGGAGAACGACCATGACGGTGGGGGAGAGCCTCCGCCATC
>JARFRM010000219.1 GCA_029287235.1 Thermoanaerobaculales bacterium | reverse complement strand
CCAGCACTTCGGGATGGACACCGGGATCGACACCACCCAGATCATCCGCGCCAGCCACATGGTGTCCAGCTACACCGGAATCTCGGTGCCGCCCAACAAGGCGGTGGTGGGATCCAACGCCTTCGCCCACGAGGCCGGCATCCACCAGGATGGAATCCTCAAGCACCAGAGCACCTACGAGATCATGACCCCCGAAACCGTCGGTCTCGACCGGTCGCGGCTGGTCCTCGGCAAGCACAGCGGCCGGCACGCGTTTCGGGTCCGCCTCGAGCAGCTCGGATTCGAGCTCGATGACAAGGCCGTATCCACGGCGTTCAAGAGTTTCAAGGAGCTGGCCGACAAAAAGAAGATCATCACCGATGCCGACCTCGAGGCACTGGTCGCGGACGAGTTCTTCCAGCCGGAGGAGATCTTCAAGCTGGTGGACATCCAGGTGACCTGTGGCAGCCCGGGGATGCCGACGGCAACCGTGAGGATGACCAACCCCGAGGATGAGGAACGCATCGGGGTCTCGATCGGGACCGGTCCGGTGGACGCGGTCTTTCAGTCCATCGATCAGGTCATCGGTCAACCTACGACCCTCATCGAGTACGCCGTCCACAGCATCACCGAGGGAATCGACGCCCTGGGCAACGTGACCGTCCGGATCACCGACACCAACGACGCCGGGCGTACCATCAGCGGCCACGGCGCCGATGTCGACATCATCGTCGCCAGCGCCAAGGCCTACATCGCCGCGAAGAATCGGATGATGTCTCGATCCGGCGGCGTCCGCGTGGCGGCCACCGAAACCAACGACATCAGCACCAACTGGGAATCGCTTCGGATGGGCGGCAACGGATTCTGAGCGGGGAATTACTCATGTCTCAAGCAGGGAAAACGCTCTTCGACACGATCTGGAACGACCATCGGGTCAACGACGCCCCGGCGCCCGATGGCGGTCCCGACACGCTTTACATCGATCTCCACCTGATCCACGAGGTGACCTCGCCGCAGGCATTTTCGATCCTCAGGGACCGGGGCATGAAGCTCCGTCATCCGAACCAGACCATGGCCACCATGGATCACTCGACGCCCTCCACTCCCCCGCGTCCTGACGGTACGTACGTCATCGAAAACCCTGACGCCGAGATTCAGCTCACCGCCCTCGAGAGCAACTGCTCCGAGTTCGGGGTGCCGCTCTATCCCTTGGGCCACGAGAACCAGGGAATCGTCCATGTCACCGCGCCCGAGCTCGGTCTCGTCCAGCCCGGCATGACAATCGTCTGCGGCGACAGCCACACCTCCACCCACGGCGCCTTCGGCGCGCTCGCGTTCGGGATCGGCACCAGCCAGGTGGCCCACGTCTTCGCCACCCAGTGTCTGCTGGCCAAGAGGCCCAAGACCTTCGAGATCAGGATCGACGGCGCGCTCCAACCCGGAGTCAGCGCCAAGGATGTGATCCTCTCGGTGATCTCCCAGATCGGCACCGAGGCCGGCACCGGCCACGTCTTCGAGTACACCGGCAGCGCCATCCGCGCCATGTCCATGGAGGAGCGGATGACCGTCACCAACATGTCCATCGAGGGCGGCGCAACGGCTGGGCTGATCCAACCCGACGAGGTGACCTTCGACTATCTCCAGGGACGGGATTTCGCCCCCCAGGGGCCGGATTTCGACGAGGCGGTGGCCGACTGGCGAAGCCGATTCCAACCGGCGGACGGCGTCTACGACCGGTGCGTCTCGTTCAATGCCGACGAGATGGAGCCCATGATCACCTACGGCACCAACCCGGGAATGGGGATGCCGGTGAGGGATACCGTGCCCGATCCCGCTGATCTCGAGAACAAGTCGGACCGGCTGTCGTTCCAGCGCGCCCTCGACTACATGCGGGTCGAGCCCGGCAAGCCCCTCCTCGGTCACCCGGTGGATGTGGTCTTCGTCGGCAGCTGCACGAACTCCCGGCTCAGCGATCTCCGCGATGCGGCGGGCCTCATGGACGGCCGGAAGGTCAACGATGGTGTCCGGATGCTCGTGGTCCCGGGTTCCCGCAAGGTCAAGGCCGCCGCCGAGCTCGAAGGCCTCGATCAGATCTTCCTGCGCGCCGGGGCTGAGTGGCGCGAACCCGGGTGTTCCATGTGTCTGGCCATGAACGGCGACAAGATCGAGCCGGGCCAACTCTCGGTGAGCACGTCCAATCGGAACTTCGAGGGGCGTCAGGGCAAACGCGGCCGCACCGTACTGGCGAGTCCGCTCACCGCCGCCGCCTGCGCCGTGACCGGGGTGATCACCGATGTCAGGGAGATGATGTGATGGAGACCCTCACCGGCCCGGTCATGTTTCTTCCCATCGACAATATCGACACCGATCGGATCATCCCGGCGCGTTTCCTCATCACCACCAAAATCAAGGGACTCGGCCGCCACTTCTTCAACGACTGGACGCACGGTTCCAACGCGAGCGAAAACGCCAAAATCCTGGTGGCCGGCCACAACTTCGGCTGCGGAAGCTCACGCGAGCACGCGGTCTGGGCCCTCGCCGACTATGGTATCGAGGCGGTGGTCTCGACCAAGTTCGCCGACATCTTTCACGCCAACGCCCTGCGAAATCGGCTGGTTCCGGTCGTGATCCAACCCGAGGACCACGAACGGCTGGTCGCCGCCCTCGAGGCCGATCCGGCGTCGATCGTCACCATCGACTATGGTGCGCTCCGTCTGACCTGCGGTTCCATCGATCTCCCGTTCACCGCCGCCATCAGCGAGATCGGCACCGAGGAATCGGAAACCCCTGGAGGCGAAGAGCTCGAAATTCTGCTCGGTCAGAGCCGCCTCATCGACGACCACGAGGCCGCCCGGAAGGCCCGCGTCAATACCCTGGGAGGCCGATGATGGCGGCGCGAGTCCTCCTCCTGCCGGGCGACGGCATCGGCACCGAGATCGTCGAGGCCGCCACGCGGGTCCTCCAACACGCCTCGGAGCGGTGGTCCCTCGAGCTCGAGCTCGAAACCGCGCTCATCGGCGGCGCAGCCATGGACGCCACCGGGGACCCGCTTCCCCCCGAGACGCTCGCTGCCTGCCGAGAGTCCGACGCCGTGCTCCTCGGCGCGGTGGGCGGACCCAAGTGGTCCGACCCCAACGCACCCGTTCGACCCGAGTTGGGCCTGCTCCGACTCCGCAAGGAGTTCGATCTCTTCGCCAACCTGCGGCCCGTCCAGGTCTTCCCGGCCCTCGCCGATCACGCTCCCCTGCGGGCCGATCTCCTCGATGACGTCGACATCCTCTTTGTCCGCGAGCTCACCAGCGGGATCTACTTCGGCGCCCACACCGAGCAGGGCGATGAGGACGAGGCGCACGA
>JARFRM010000195.1 GCA_029287235.1 Thermoanaerobaculales bacterium | reverse complement strand
CGCGACCCAGCATCCGGGATCGACGAATCGCCGCCACCTCGATCGTGTCGCCTGCCAGGTCTGCCACATCGCACATTTCGCCAAGGACGCCTCAGACACGACGGCGACCGAGGCGACCGAGATGCACCGGACGTGGCTGTCGACCCACTCAACTGTGCCGCCCTACCACCCGGCAGCCGACAAGCGCAACGACGAGGTACCGGTCTATCAGTTCTGGAACGGGTCGAGCCGGAACTACCTGCTCCACGAGACGGCGGTCATCGATCCGGCCACCGGTAGGTACCCGACCTCTCGTCCCGTCGGACACGTCTCCAACCCGGACGCCAAGCTCTACGCCTTCAAATACAAGACTGCGGAGCAGCCGATCACCAACGACACCTCCCGCCTGATCGCCCTCGCGACCGATGTCTTCTTCGCCACCGCCGACGCCCAAGCCGCCACCGAGCAGGGGCTCCAGAACATGGGCTTGCCCACCACGACCCCGTACTCCTGGATCGAGACCGACACCCTGCAGATGCTCAACCACCAGGTCGGTGACGGTGACGCCGCGTTGGAGTGCAACGACTGCCACGGAACGGGCAACGGTCGGATCGATCTGGCCGAGGACCACGGCTATGAGATCTGGGGATCGACGAGCACCGTTTGCCAACAGTGCCACGGTCCCGAGCCGATGCCGTCATTCCAGGAGCTTCACGGCAAGCACGTGGCGGATGAGGGTTTCGACTGCTCGTGGTGCCACGGGTTCTCTCGTCCCGAACGCGGCCTGACGCCGTCGACAGGCCTGTTCAGGGACAATTTCGAGTCCGCCGACACATACGCCTGGACCGATACGTCGCCCTGGTAGCTGACGACCACTTTCTCGAGGATCGACTCAGCCCGTCGCCTCGCCGTCATGGCGAGGCGACGGGTGTCGTCATTCAAGAGAGTCGCCGAGGTTCGGTTGTCGACTCCGATATCAGCCGTTCCCCTGCCATCTCACGCGCAGCCAGAGGGTTCTTCCCGGTTCGTTGACCCGCACCGCGGCCGGATCGAAGGCGCTGGCCCGGTTGAGGTGGTTGGCGTAGGTGCGATCGAAGACGTTGGCGACGCCGGCCTGGAGACCGAAACCGGCCCCGATTTCGACCGTGGCGGCGAGATCCAGAACCACCCAGCCGGGCGTCGGGCCCGCATCGATTCCGCTGCCGGTCATGGGGTTGTCGTCGACCCGGGTCTGCTTCGCCGCCCACCGGACGATTCCGGTGGCGGACCACCGGGACTGGGCCCAGCCGGCGCTGACGTTGCCGTGGAGGGGCGGCGTCTGGCCGATGGCGCGGCTGTCGGTCGTGTTCTCGGCCCAGACCCATGCGAGACGGCCGGAGAGGTAGAACGGTGATGAGAGTTGCCAGACCGCATCCGCCTCGACTCCGTACCGCCGAGCATCGACGTTGCGGTAAATGGTGGCGTTGTCACTCTGTAGGATGCCGTCCTGACCGTGGGCCCGATCGCGAAGGATGTAGTCGTCCACGTCGGCCGCGAAGAGGGTGAAGTTGGCGCTGGAACCGTTCTTGCGCCAACCGGCGCCGAGATCGAGTTGGTGATATCGGGCCGGGTCGAGACCGGGATTGCCGATCCACCGCATGGGCGTCATGGGACTGTTGGCACCGAGGAAACGTTCAGTGGCGTCGGCGGCGCGGATGGTGCGGCTCAAGCCCCCGAAGAGCTGCCACTGACCGACTCGGTGCTCGATGCGGGCAAGGGCGCCGAAATCGGTGCTCGACCAGGAGTCGTCGGCGGCGCCGGTGTACATCATCCAGAGCTGACGCGGTGCGGGTCCGTTGCCACCCAGGGTCTTCTCGTCGGCGCGGCTCGCGTCGGCGGTGAAGTGGTCGATCCGCCCACCGTAGACGAAGCGGGTTGCGGCGCCGATGTCGAGTGATCCTTCGACGAAGGCTCCGATCTGGGTACGGTTGATCCCGGCCCAGAGAATCGATTGGACCATGGTGACCATTTCGGGATTCGGGCCGGCGAACCGGGTGGCGTCGGCGTCGGCCGACTCGATGGTCACACCCGCCTGGATCGGGTTTTTCCGACCGAACTCGAGGTGACCGCGAAGCCCCCATGTCGAGGTGTCGGACGGTACCCGCATGGCCATGGGCGCGGTGAGCGGCCGCAGCGAGTAGTTGTCCATGAGGTGGTCGACGCTGTTGTAGAAGGCATCGATGCGCCAACCCATGCGATCGCCCGCGGTGGTCCGTTCGGTTTGGAAGCGCACGATGTCGGCGGTGCTCTCGGGAGCGTCCATACCGGCACCGGCAAAGAGCGCGTCGTCGGTGTTCGATCGTTCGTAGCTCAGCTCGAATTCGGTGTCGGCAGCCGGACGCCAACCGAGCATGAGGGTGGCGCCCGTACTCTTGGCGGCGGACCTGACCTCCTCGCCGCTGCCGTCCTCGTAGTTCTTGGTGTTGCGATAGGTTCCGAGCGCACGCAGGCTCCAGTCACCAAAACCGACGGCGGCGTCGAGATCGAAGTCCGGCGCGTCCGACCACGTCGAACCTCCGGTCGCGGCGTTCAGGTTCCACCTGGTGTCGTCGAAGCGCGGTGTCTTGCGGTCGTAGAGCACCGTGCCTCCGGGAGCCCCGGGACCATACTGAAGAGTCTGTACCCCGCGGATCACCACCAACTGGTCGGTGGATGCGGTGGTCGAATACGAGGTTGCGGGGTCCATCCGGTTGGGGCAGCCGCCGTGGACCGTCGCTCCGTCGAGCAGGACCGTGAGATCGCCCTGGCTCTGGCCGCGGACAAAGGGCTCGAGGCCGTGGCCTCCCATGCGGCCGAGATCGGCGCCGGTGACGTCACGAAGGACTTCGGAACCGTCACCCATCGGCACCGTTGATCGGATTTCCTCCTCACCGACAATGGTCAGGGCGGGAATCGGGATGGCTTCGGCGGTCACTTCCAGGCTGCCGTGCATGACCGGCTTTTCGGGTTCGGGTTTTGCATCGTCGGCCTCCTCGGCGGAGGCGAACGGACAAACAAACAACAGGGCTCCCAGCATGAGATACCGAGGAACCGAAAAGGTTCTCGCAAACATGAAATCTCCTCCTCGGCGTTCGCCAGTGGATGGCTGACGCCGGACCGTTCTGTGCACTTTGTGTGATGACGATCGGAACGGGGAGGTCAGGCTCTTGGCGGGGGAGTTTCCGGCCGGCAGTCGACGTCGGTCATCGCAAGCCGATGCGGCGCCGGTTCTCCGGTCGAGAACTCGGGCGCGGGAAGAGAGATCGGTTCCGGCGGGCCGATGAGGGGATTGACCTGTGGTGAGCTGGCTTCGGGTTCGGACGAACCCGCGCAGCGCATGGCCAGGGGTGACGTCGGTCGAGAGGTGCAGCAGCAG
>JARFRM010000166.1 GCA_029287235.1 Thermoanaerobaculales bacterium | reverse complement strand
AATCCACCGATACTCCGACGACCTCGGCGTCACGTCTGTTGAACTCGTCGAGCGCCTCGTCGAAGGCGAGGATCTCGGTCGGGCAGACGAAGGTGAAATCGAGGGGGTAGAAAAACAACACCACGTACTTGCCGCGCAACGAAGAGAGGGTGAACGCCTCATCGATGGTGTTGTCGGCGAGGACGGCATTGGCGGTGAAGTCGGGGGCAGGCCTGGTCACGAGGGTGGACATGGTGTCTCCTTGAGAAAAACGGCGCCGCCGGCTTTTTGAGCACGACGACGCCGCGGGTTGGAAAGACTTGAAGAGCCGCGACGGCTCGGTCAGTCGTTCTGCGGGTTCTCGGATTCATCGACGCAGATGGTCTTGAGCTGCTCTTCGGTGGGGTTGTCGAAGCGATTCAGCGCGTCCACGGGGCAGAGATAGGTGTGACCCGACGCGGCCTTGACCCACTTGACGTTGAGCTGTCTTTTGAATTCGATGTTGGCTTCTTTGATTTCGGACATGTTGGTCTCCTCTCGTGTTTGGGGTTGGTTTTAAGCGGTTGTCGACCGCGGCTTCGATCATGACGTGGAGGGTGCCGACTCCTCCTTGGCCATCTCCGACCGGACGTGGTCCATGTCGAGAGCCTGAGCTTTCTCGACAATCTCGTCGAGACCTTCCGCCGGGACATATCCCGGCTGGCGGAGCAGAAGGATGCCGTCGCGGAAAAGGATCAGCGTCGGAATGTGCTTGACGCGCAGCCTCGACGTCAGCTCGGTTTCGGACCCGGTGTCGAGGGTGGCGAAGATTGTGGTGGGGTGCCGCTCGGACGCGGCTTCGAAGACCGGGGTGAAGTCTGAACACCCCTTGCACCACGCGGCCCAGCAATCGATCAGACAGATCCCTTCGGAGAGCACGACCTCATCGAAGTTGTTCGGTCTGAGTTCGGTGGTGCGCATGACCCGGTGCCCCCTCTAGATCGGTCATTGGTGGACGCGACGATATTACAACGAATCACGGGGCTCGAGATATTCCAGGCCCCTGCGGAAAAGAGAGGGCAGACACCAGCCGAGGCTCACGAGCCGTCGGATCGTGAGTCCCCGGGTCTCGCCGCCTTCGGCCTCGAGAAGATAGATCTCCTGCGGGTCAACGGGAATGCGCCTCCCGTCCTGCAGATGCAGCAAGATGCGGTCTTTGAGGATGATCATGAATTCAGTGTACGGCTTCCGGTCGATTCAGCGGTCAAGCGGTACCTGGGGCGGTCGACCGGTCGATTCGGCGGCTGAGCGGTGAACGATAGCGAAATAACGCGACACCGCTATTTGGAACACTGAATCCGTGCTACACTGAACCTGTGATCATCGGAGGTGCACCATGGCAAATGTGACGATTTCCATTGATGGCGAGCTTCTCAAGCGGGCCCGAATCCGGGCCATCGAGCAGGGCACCTCGGTGAACGGTCTGATCCGGGAGTTTCTGATGACCCTGGCCGGCGCCCCTCCCCTCAAACAAGCGATGGACGAGGTGATTGATCTGGCGCGACGTTCTCGTGGCGGCAGCGGTCCTTCCGGTCGCAATTGGGCGCGGGAAGACCTTTATGACTGAGAACCGACGGTTCTTCCTTGACACCAATGTCCTGGTTTACGCCTTCGACAGGGACGAACCCGAGAAGCGAGAACGTGCTCTGGAGATTCTTTTAAAAGCTGGTGAGACCGAAGGGGCTTACGTCATCAGCACCCAGGTGCTTCAGGAGTTCTACACCGTCGTCACCCGACGACTTTCGAAGAAGCTGACCGAAGAGGACGGCGAACGTGCGACCCGTTCCTTTGCCCATCTCCCCGTCGTCACGGCCGACGCCCACCTTGTGCTCGACGCCATTTCCCTGAGTCGGCGCCACCAGCTTTCGCTGTGGGATGCGCTGATCGTCCAGGCCGCCGTCAAGACCGGCTGTACGACAGTGCTCACGGAGGATCTCCAGGATGGCCTCGAAATCGGCACGTTGCGAATCGCCAACCCGTTCCTGAAAACCAACTCACGACTGCCGTCATGAAACCAAGATCGTCTGACCTGGCACCGGTACCGGTAACCTGGCACCGGTAGTAGTCGTTCTAGCCCATTGTCAACGCCATCAAGGCCTTCTGGACGTGGAGCCGGTTCTCGGCTTCGTCGTAGACTACGCTTTGGGGCCCGTCGATGACCTCGTCGGTGACCTCGCGGCCGCGGTCGGCGGGCAGCGGGTGCATGTAGATGAGGTGCTGCTTGCCCAGCTTCATGTGCTCCGTGCCGCATCGCCACGAGGGATATTTTTCGATCAGCGCAAACCCCTCGTCATGGTCGGTGGTGTGCATGAGCGGGCCCCACGATTTGGGCACAACCACATCGGCGTCGGTGAACGCGTCCTCGAAGTTGTTGGAGATCTGGAAACTCGAGCCTGCGGCGGCGGCGTTGGCAGCTGCTTGTTCCTCGATCTCGGGCATGAGGCGGAACTCGGGCGGCACCGCCAGGGTCACATCCATTCCGAAACGCGGCATCATCAGGATCAGGCTCTGGGGCACCGACAGCGGCCGGACGTAATTCGGCGCCGAGGTCCAGGCGACACCGATCTTGAGTCCCCGGGTCTCGCCGAACTTCTCCCTGATGGTGAGGTAGTCGGCGAGGATCTGGCATGGGTGGTAGACGTCGTCCTGCATGGAGAGCACCGGGATCGAGGACTCCCGGGCCACCTCGTTGAGGTAGTCATTGCCCTCGCGGAAGGCGCAGTGGCGGATGGCGATGCCGTCGCCGTAGCGGGAGAGCACGTTCGCTGTGTCGCGGGCGTTCTCGCCGTGCGAGATCTGCATCTTGTCCGGGGAGAGGAAGATCCCGTGGCCGCCGAGCTGGGTCATGCCGGTCTCGAAGGAGTTCCGGGTCCGGGTCGAGGCGTCGAAGAAGATCATGTACAGCGTCTTCGCCGCGAGGAGCGGGGTCGGTTTGCCCTCCCTCTTCGAACGCTTGAGCTCCGCAGCCAGCTCGAAGATCCGCTCAAGCTCCTCAACCGTCCAGTCCTGGGTTGTAATGAAATCTTTTCCGTTGACGGATGAGTTCATAATGAAAACTCCTCTCTAGCTTTTTTCTTGCCCTCAGAATCTGCTGCAGATTCTGAGGGCAAGAAAAAAGAGATGGTTAGTCGA
>JARFRM010000143.1 GCA_029287235.1 Thermoanaerobaculales bacterium | reverse complement strand
CGGATCGAACTTCTGCACTTCGGGCGACCCTTCGATCGATGACCGCAACCGCGGCGTGCCCATCGATGAGATCATCGCCGACCTCGGGGCGCTGGTGCCGCCCGGCGCGCTCTGCGACCCCTATGTCGGCCCGACAACGCTGACCGCAGTCAACAACGGCGACAACCAGATCGACCTGGCGTGGGATGTGGTTGCCGGTTCAGGTATCAGTTACACCGTCAAGCGCGCGGTCGGCGCCTGCCCACAGGCCAGCTACGAAGCGATTGCCTCGGGCATCGCAGGAACCTCGTACTCGGACACGACCGTGTCCGGAGGCATCACGTACTCCTACATCGTGGTAGCGGTGAATGACGAGAGCTGCGACTCCGACCCGAGTCCGTGTGACGATGCGACCGCCACCGGCCCCTGCATCGAGCCGCCGACCTTCGGCGGGCTCGAAAGTCTGGACAACGCGCAGACGGCGACGTGTTCGCTCGAGCTGACATGGTCGGCCGGGACCCCGAACTGCGGCAGCGCGGTGACCTACAACGTCTATCGGTCCGAGACCGCCGGCTTCACCCCTGGTCCGGCCAATCTGCTGGCATCGTGTCTGGCCGGCACCACCTACACCGATGTCGAGGTGGCGTCCCAGCAGTTCTACTCCTACGTCGTTCGCGCCGAGGACGACACCGGCGACGGGGGCGGCCCCTGCAACAGCGGGAACGAGGATCAGAACCTCGCCGAGTTCACCGGCGCGCCCACCGGTCCCGATGTGCTCTTCTTTGCCGAGGATTTCGACACCGACGACGGTGGGCTCATCGGGAGCTTGGACTGGCAGTGGGGAGACATGTTCAGTTGGACGGGTGCGACATGCTCGGGGACAAACGTCCCGCCGCCCGCACCGCACTCCGGGGTCGGGATGTGGGGAACCATCCTCAACGACTGCTACAACAACCTCGGCAACAACAGCGGCTATGACTCCTGCAACAACACCAACCCTGCCGACGACAGCATCCTGTCCTTCCAGGTCGATCTGACGACCACCGGGTCGGCTCAGCTCTGTTGGTGGGAGTGGATGGATCTCTTCCTGCCGTGGGACTGGGGTCAGGTCTATGCCAACGGCGAGGTGGTCTTCGAACACTGCGGCGGCAGCTACGTCACACCCACCGACTGGGTCCAGCAGTGCGCCGATCTCACCACCCACGCCGGCGGGATCGTCGACATCGAGTTCCACATGATGTCATCGACGGTGGTCAACTACGCCGGTTGGTACATCGACGACCTCGAGGTCTTCCACGGTTCGGACTGCATCGGTTTGGACGCAATCTTCGTCGATGGCTTCGAGTCGGGCGACACAAGCGCCTGGTTTGCGGCCACTCCGTAGTCGGTTCAACGAGTATTGAGACTATCGGCGCCCCTTCGGGGGCGCCGTTTCATCTCCAAGTGGAGAACGACCGGTCTAGATATTTCTACGGCAGCGGCGCCGTTTCCGGATGGAGCGAGTACCACTCGAACCAGGAGGTGAATCGAACCGGAAGCTTCAGACCCAGGTTGTCGTGGGGTGCGATGGCAAAGGTCCCGAGTTCGGTGTCGAAACTGACGAGGTAGACATCCTCGCCGAGCAGAGCGGCCCAGTTGCCCCGAGATTCACCGACCGCCAGCTCGAGATAGGGCAGCGCGAACGCGGTCTCCCGACCCGAGTGCGTGACCACGGCGATCATGTCCTTGAGGGCGAGTGCGCCTTTGGGTGGGAGGGGCTCGACCGGAAACCGCAGGACGTCGGAGCCCCGGTAGGAGTGATATGGATCGCGCTTATAGAGGCGTTTCGAATCGACGTCCGGCGCCATGATCGTGGTCGTGGGACGCCGCTTTCGCCAGTCTGCCCAGCTCTGGAGCTCGGTCGGCATCGGTCTGAGTCTCTGTCCCGCCGCCGGGCCGGCCACCGCCTCACCGGTCAGCTGATGCCAGAGGCTCGAAACCTCCCCCTCTTCACGTCGGTCGTAGAGCATTGTGTTCGAGTTGTGAAGCCACCCCGAGACCGCGAGCTCGATCTCCACTCCATCGAGCACTCGGTCCCACACCGCGACACTGCCCGACAGCGGACTGTAGGTGACGGCGACGGCCCGGCCGCCGAGCACGTCGTTGACGGCCTCGTGCCAACGGAGCAGGCGGAGGGGATAGGCGCGCGCCTCGCCGCCGATCTCGACCCCGACCACACGATCCGCGGGGACCAGCAGCTTCCCGCGTTCGTTCTCGTTGTGGTGATCGATCTCCGCCGGTGTCATCGTGCCCGGCAGATTGAGCGCCTTGAGACCGTCCCGCGCCATGGCCTTGACGAGATCGTCGCGATCGATCAGACACGGCTCGAGCGAGATCGTGCCGGTCCCCTGGGAGATCGCCGGCTGGAGCGGCATGCGGAGGAAGATGACGATGACCAGGAACGAGACCGCTGCTGCGGCGACCAGCACCCACCAACCGCTGCGGATCAACTCTGCCGGATTCACTTCCAAACAGTCGGCAGGACAGGAGCGGCGACGGCCACCGGCTGCGCCGCGTGGGAGATGTTGATGCCGGCGAGGCGGGCGAGACGGTCGTCCATGTCGGAGACCATCAGACCGAGAAGCACCGGCAGGTAGATGATGCTGGCGAGAAAAAGCCTGCGCGCGGTGAGCCGGACCCGACGCCGCGCAAAGGTCAGCCCGAGAAACGCGAAGCAAAGGCCGACCACCTGCGAGACCACAAGATAGGTCGTACCCGTGACACCCGTCGCCGCGAGAGCACCGGTGAGAGGAAGCAGGGCGAGGGCGTGGACAAAGGCCGCACGACCGGTGGCCGATCCGTCGGGGTCGGCCGCCGGCATCATGCGGAAACCACCACGCGCGTAGTCCTCGCGATACATCCAGGCAAGGGCGAGGAAGTGCGGCACCTGCCAGATGAAGAGGATGCCGCCGAGGATCCACGCCCCGAGCTCGAGCTGGCCGGTGGCGGCGGTCCAGCCCATCATTGGCGGGACCGCGCCGCAGACCGCACCCACGGCGGTGTTGAGCGGCGTCCGCACTTTGAGGGGGGTGTAGACGAGGACGTAGAGCAGGATCACAAAGAGCGAGAGGCCTGCGGTGAGGTGGTTGGTCCCGAGATCGAGCACGACGAGACCGACCGCTGCCGAGGCAAGCCCCCACACCAGCGCGGTTCGCCCGCTCACGTGGCCGGCCGGAAGCGGCCGGTTGCGGGTCCGATCCATCCGTCGATCGCGGTCGGTCTCCAACCACTGGTTGAGAATGTTGGCGCCGAAGGCGGTGAGGGTGGTGCCGAGCACCGTCCACCCGAGCACGACGAGATCGAAGGCGCCGCGGGCCGCGAGGACGTAGCCGACGATGGCTGTGAGTACCACCAATGCTGCGAGCCTCGCCTTGGCGAGCTCGAGGTAGTAGCCGAACCGGAGGCCGAATCCCGGATGTGCGGGCGGCCTTTCGTCGGGGGCGTGCGAGGGTGTCTCCGTGGTCATCGTCTCGTTTTCTGCCCTGCGATCTGCGATCATGGGCGGCGACCTGGCGAGTATAACCGACGGAACCGAGATGATATTCGGTGAGATCCGGAATTCGGGAGGCAAAGATGGAGAGAATCGGCAACGACGGTTCGTACGCGGTTCCCCTGGGCTTCGGAATGGCGGTTTCGATGTGGACGGTGGCCTATGTCTGCCGCTTGCCCGCGGTGATGGCGCCGCCGTGGCTGGTGCTCTCCGCGCTCCTCGCCGCCGTGGTCTGGTGGGGCATGTCGGCAGGCCGCTGGACCGGAGACGGACTGGGGGCCGGCGCGCGGACGGGATTCGTGGCCGCCATTCTCAACATGCTGATCCTCGGCAGTCTGCTGACCTCCTCTTCGGCGGGAGCCGTCACACCGTCCGCGCTGCTCTGGGTTCCGGGCTCGGTCCTCGCCATCGCTGGGTTGGCCGCCATCTCGAGTGAAATCGGCGCCCGGCGTCCGATCGCGGGAGCGGGGCGGAACTGGACCGGGCTCTTCGCCAAGGTTGCGATGCTCGCGACGTTTCTGCTGGTCGTCGCCGGTGGGCTGGTGACCAGCAACGAGGCTGGGCTCGCCGTCGTCGACTGGCCCAACACCTTCGGCTACAACATGTTCCTCTATCCGCTCTCACGGATGACCGGGGGGATCTTTTACGAGCACGCGCATCGACTATTCGGCGCCCTGGTGGGGTTGACCACCATCGGGCTCGCCATCCGTCTGTGGCGGCGGGACGAGCGTGGCTGGGTCCAACGCCTGGCGACCATCGCGGTCGGTCTCGTGGTCATCCAGGGCGTGCTCGGGGGCCTTCGGGTCACCGGTGGCTTCACCCTCTCGACCTCCGAGGCCGACATGGCGCCGTCCATCGCTCTGGCGGTGACGCACGGGGTCCTCGGCCAGGTCTTTCTCGGCTTTGTCGTTGCCCTGGTCGTGGTCACGGCTACCGCCTGGATCGAAGCGCCGGCGGCGGAACCGCGGGCGAGCGCCGGAGGGGATCGGACGCTCCAAGTGTCTCTCATCGCGACTCTGGTCGTGCAGCTGGTGCTCGGCGCTTTCCAGCGGCACATGGCGCAGGGGCTCATCGTCCACATCAGCCTCGCAGCGGTGGTGGTGATGATCGCCGTCGTGGCGGGCGCCCGCGCCTGGGGGCTCTACCACGGAGTGTGGCCGGTCCAGCACCTCGGCCAGCTGCTCATGGCAGGCGTCGCCGTTCAGGTCACCCTCGGTATCGCAGCTCTCGCCGTGACCCAGGGACGGGCCGTGGTCGGAGCGCCGTCGACCCTCGAGGTGACTATCGCCACCGCCCACCAGGCCACCGGCGCATTGATGCTCGCCCTCAGCGTCGCTTTGATGCTGTGGACGCGGCGGCTGTTCGAGCCGGTTTAGCTGATGTAATGTTGATCTCAGCATATGATAGGCGGATTTTGAAGTTTAGGCGCAGACTTTAGAGTTGAGTCAATATCGGCCTTCTGAGTCGCCTTTGGCGACCCAGCGTCGCACGGGCAGCGTGGTCATTCGGGCTGGGATAGGAATGGCGGTGACCACGCTGATTGAGCGAGCGGCGGCCTGCAAGAGCCTGTTGAAACGCGATGGAGCGGTGCCGGAGCGGTGCCAGGCACCTTTTCGCGGCGAAAAGAGAGCCAGGCACCGAGCCCGGTACGGCATTTTGTGATACGTGAGGCGAGCGGGAGCGGGACGCCGGCAAAATGCCGTACCCGGCACCCCGCCGCACGCCCCTGTCC
>JARFRM010000080.1 GCA_029287235.1 Thermoanaerobaculales bacterium | reverse complement strand
AGCTCAGGGAGCTGGTGGGACATCACATTCATCTCTCACCCTGGAAATCCGCCGCCGGTCAGGTGGCTCCGCAACCAGAGGTTTGTCGGTCTGCGGCGCGACGTTCGCCCACCGGCCGGAAGACGGGTGGTCCCCTGATGGGTGGTTGATTGGCGGGATTAGACCCAATACCGTTCAGCAAGGGCAATGGGCAGGCTGGAAGCCCGCCCCACAATGTTTCGAACCCTTGTGGTGCAGCCATCTTGGCTGCACGAAATCCCCTGCTCCTGGCTTAACTGAACAGTATTGGGATTAGAACCGCAGGAATTGATTGGAAAGTCCCCGAGACCCCGCTGTCATCTCCGACTCACGTCATCTCTTCCCCTTCCCCAGGCTTCGCCTGGCGAACATGGCACCGTTTGGCACCGTTGAGTGAGGGAGTGATCAGTGGTCGCGATCAGCGGCACCGCTCGTGGCTTCATCCGCGCTGACGATCTCGATGGCCCGATCCAAGAGTTCATCCCGACCGCTCCGGATACCCTCGATGGTGCGGTGGACCTGGACCGTCGGTAAGACCCCGACGAGATGCCGACTGCTTCCGTCGCGGCTGAGCACCCTCACCCCTGTCCACCTGAAGTCGAAGTGCCCCGGGAGCGCCATACGATTGACATCGCCGCCGGCGCCGGCGGTGGGCTGACCGACGATCTCCGCCAGATTATGAATGCGAACCAGATCAACGACGGCCTCGGCGGCGCCGATGGTCCCACCGTGGCTGATGAAGGCCACCTTGCCTTCGATGCGGGGCTCCGTCGGCAGCGCCGGCCACCCATGATCACTCCATCCCGCGGGGTCCGCTTGATCCGGACGGATGATCTCGGGAATCTGCATCCAGGCCGTCGACGTGTCGGGGTCGGGAAGCAGGTGGCCGACAACGCGGTGGTCAACCTCGAGTCTTCCCCGAAGATCGAAGATGACACCCCGGGCCGTGGCGATCTCGGACATCAACTGCTCCACCTCAGAGGTCGCAGCGCGAGTCAGATCCACATAGAAGATCCCCTCCTCGAGCTCCTCTATATCGCCGGGTCGGGATTCGGACGGCCGCCGCTTCCACTCACCGCGTGGGATCTCCACGTCGAACGACGTCTCGCCCCGACTGACCGTCAGCGCGACATTCTCCCCCACCTGACCGGCGCCGAAGAGACCGAGCGACCACGCGCGCTTCCACTGCGGCGAGCCCGATGTCCTGCCCTCCCACTCGCTCAAGGCCTCGCGAGCATCGACGCCGTCAACGCGGATGATGACATCGCCGGGCTGCAGCTCATCGACGGAAGAGACGGTGACCACGATCCGGTCTTCCGCCCAATCCACCGCGATCGGCAAATAGCCGTACGGTGTATACCTGGAGTGGTACACCCTGGCCCGACCGTCATTGAGGGCCACCGCCATCCTCTCGAGAACGCCGAAGTAGTTCTCGCCGGATTCGTCTTCCACGACCTCTTTCAGCGCCCGGGTCAGTTCTGATTCCCAGTCGGCATCGACGACGTCGAAGTAGGGGTGGAAGTGCCGGAGAACGTTCCAGGAGATCACGACCCCGGCGACCCGGGTGCATTCGCTGTACTCGGACAGCGCTCGCAGGTTGACGGAGTCGAGCTCGTGGCGCATGGCGGTCAACGCTTCCTGATCGGGCGCCGGCAGCGTCGCCGAGCCGTCCGCCAGCACAACCAGAGGGACACGTGCCGAGAGACCGGCACCGAGCTCGACTTCGAGAATCTCCCCGGCATCGGGACGCGCTTCGAAGAGGTCCTCGGTGACAACCTCGTCGGGCTCCACCGAGATACTCACCGATCGGTGTCCCTCACGCGGCGATTGACTGCTGACCTCGTATAGATAGCCGGGAGTACCGGCATTCCAGTCCGGCGGCGGCTTCCCGATCTCACCCTTCTCGAACCCGGGATTCGGAATTTTGACCGGCGTCCAATCTCCGTCACTGTCGCTGACAAAGATCCGGACGTCATCGACCATCACCCGCCCACGCCCGAGCAGGAAGACGCCGAACAGCATCCTGTCTGCGTCCTCGGCTATCTCGCCGATGATTTCGTAGTCACGCCACTGATCGACGGTGACCGGCCGATCGTGCATGTTGTCGAAGAACCCCACATCGCGGTCCTTCCGGTCGACGCGAAGCCACATTTGGCCCTGGTTGCCGGGGCCGTCGACCTGTGCACGGATGGCCGCCACAAGCCTGACGGCCTTGCCCCGGTGGGGCGGCGCATCCACCGACTGGAGGATCGTACCGAACGTGATCTCCTGCGAGAATCGGGCTTCTCGGTTGGTGCGTTTGCTCAGAAATCCCCTGGGTTTCCCGGGCAGACGGACCCCGAGGTGCTGCCAGGCGACGGGGGTCAATTCGGAGGCGTTTTCTGGCGCCTCCAAGGATACCGGCGGATCGCCGGTTCGGTAGATCTGCACTGCCGGCGCGATGGGCATGAACAGCCGGTTCATCGCCGTCAGCAGATCTCCCGTTGGAGGCACCTCGCGAATACGGATGGC
>JARFRM010000076.1 GCA_029287235.1 Thermoanaerobaculales bacterium | reverse complement strand
CCGGATACGAACAGCCGGCGGACGCGCAAAGGGTGCGGGGAGGTTGCCCGGCCTGCCAGGGCAAAGTCCGAAACGATGTGGAGAACGAAGCCCGGCTTCGCCCTTCGGGCTACGCCGTGGCATTTTTCTCGCCGAGGGCGAAAAAATGGTGGGCCGCCCGGGACTTGAACCCGGGACCACCTGATTAAAAGTCAGATGCTCTACCAACTGAGCTAACGGCCCACTCGGGGATGAACAAAGTAATACCCACTGCGCCTCTGGTCAAGCAGGGGGGTCACCTCGAACCGATGATGCTGCGCAGCCTATCGGCCAGCGCGGTCTTGCCGCGGATCATGGTTTCCTCCCGACGCGGCCCGTTGGACACCACCGCGATGGGTACTCCCACCTTCTCCTCGAGATACCGCAGATAGTCGAGAGCCTCGGTCGGGAGGTCGGCCTCGTTGGTGACTCCCTCGGTTGGGGCGCTCCACGCGGGCAGGACCTCGTACTGCGGTGCGAGAGCCCCGGCGACCTCGGCGTCGGCCGGAAAGGTGTCGATGGTCTCTCCGCTCGGCAGCTTGTAGGAGGTCGCGACCTTGATTTCGTCGACTCCGTCAAGGATATCGAGCTTGGTCAGGGCGATGGCGTCGATGCCCGAGACCTCAACGGCAAACCGGGCCGCCACCGCGTCGAACCAGCCGCAGCGGCGCGGCCGGCCGGTGGTTGTGCCGTACTCGGCTCCACGCTCGCGGATGCCCTCGCCTACGGCGTCATCGAGCTCGGTGGGAAACGGTCCACCGCCGACTCGTGTGGCATAGGCCTTCATGACCCCGATGATCGGCCCGAGGAGCTTGGGACTGATCCCGCACGAGGCGGCCGCAAATCCGGGCAGGCACGACGAGGAGGTGACATAGGGGTAGGTTCCCCAGGCGAGATCGAGAAGCACGCCCTGGGCGCCCTCGAAGAGCACAGCTTCGTCGGCGGCCTCGTGCCGGCGGAGAGCCGGTCCGACCTCGGCGACCATGGGTCCGAGGCGCTGCGCCACTCGTTCGAGCTCGAGCATGGCGGCATCGAGATCCACAGGCTCGGCCTTGAAGAGGGTCTGGAGCTCGTAGTTGTGCTGTTCCATCAGCGCGATGGCGCGTTGGCGCCGGGTGGCCGGGTCGTCGGCAAGGACATGGCCGCGCAGGGCCCGGCGCTGGGCGCGGTCCTGATAGGCGGGTCCGATGCCGCGTCCGGTGGTGCCGATCTTGCCGGCGCCGCGCATTCCCTCGCGGGCTGCGTCAAGGGCGCGGTGGGTGGGGAGGATCAGCGTCGCCCGCGGCGAGAGGAAGATCCGGCCGTCGATCTCGACACGCTCGGACTGGAGTTTGTCCATCTCGCCCACCAAACCGGTGGGGTCGATCACCATTCCCGAACCGAGATAGCACTTGACGCCCGGGTGGATGATGCCCGAGGGCACGAGATGGAGGGCAAAATGGCGATCGGCGTAACGCACGGTGTGACCGGCGTTGTTCCCCCCGTTGTAGCGCACGACGGCGGAAAATCCCCCGGAGAGCAGATCAACGACCTTGCCCTTGCCCTCGTCACCCCACTGGCCACCGATGATCATCAGAGAATCCTGGCTCATGCAGCCTCCGGCCGCGGATCATACCGGTTTTTGCCACGAGGACCAAACACGCAGGGATCTCACCGCAAGGACGCGAGGTTCGCAGGGGATCCTCGACGTAGCTTCTGGGATGAAGCCGGCGTTCCTTGCGTCCTCGCGGTTCTGTTTCCTTTCCTACGGCTCGAGGAGGACCTTGCCGAAGTTCTTCCGCTCCTGGATGTAGCGGTGGGCGGCGCCGGCTTCGTCGAAACCGAAGGAGCGATCGACCACCGGCACGAAGGTTCCGTCTGCAAAGAGCGCGAGCATCTCTGCGAGCATGGAGCGGAGTTCGGGGCCCCGGTCCCAGAGATGGCCCAGATTGACTCCAAAAACTCCCCGGTTGCGGTTCATCAACGCGAGAGGCTTGAATGAGGGCATCTTCCACAAACCGGTCAGGGCGGCAACCATGCTCTTGCTGGTTCCCGGGGCGAAGCTCGAGACGCCGAAGACAAAGAGACGGCCCAGCGAAGCCAGGCTGCGGTAGCTCTTCTTGAAGCTCTCACCACCCACGGCGTCGAGGGCGATATCGACACCGGAACCATCGGTGAGGCGTTTGACCTCGGCCTCGAAGTCTTGGGTGCGGTAATCGATGCAGTGGGCGACACCCATCTCGCGAAGCCGCTCGTGCTTGGCCGCCGACGCCGTTCCGATAACCTCGGCGCCCCGGTGACGACAGATCTGGACCGCCGCCGTCCCGACACCACCGGCACAGGCGTGGACCAACACCTTGTCGCCCTTCCGGACGTTGCCGAGCCGGACCAACATCAGCCACGCGGTCAGCCAGTTCACCGGAATCGAGGCTGCTCCTCCGAAATCCAGGGCATCGGGGATCGGCGCGACGAGGCCCGCCGGAGCGCAGAGGACATCGCTGTACCCACCAAAGCGGGTGAAGACGAGCACTCTGTCCCCGATTGCAAAACCCTCGACCCCCTCGCCCACGCCATCCACGACTCCGGCCACCTCATAACCAACGACAGCGGGCAGGGGCGGTGCATCGGGATAGAGTCCCATCCGGGCGAGGACATCGGCGAAGTTGATCCCCGACGCGCGAACGCGAACCCGCACCTCGCCTTCGAGTGGAACCGGGTCCGGCGCTTCTCGCACTTCAAGAACTTCCGGCTCACCCGTCTTCGGTATCCAGATTTGTCGCATGAGTCTGACCCCCCTGTCGTTCAGCTGTCGGATGAACAACAGGCCGTACCACTGATCCGTTCCGAAGTCGGCAGAAAAGATGGCGGTGACGGTGTTCTCCCGCCGAGGACACGTTTACGACGAATTTCACCGCAAAGATCGCAATAAACATCGCTATGGGCGTCTGAATACAAAAAGACCCGAGGCACCGGCACGACACTGATGGGCATGCTGGAAGCACGCCCCTACAACGGACTCTGCGATGGTGCGATGGGTCAATTAGCGATGCCCTTTGCGATGGACTTGGCGTTCTTGGCGTTCTTTGCGGTGAAACTGCGGTGTGCGCTTCGCGCTCCTACGGTTCGGCTCGAGGCGACCACAGGGCAAAAAAAATCGCCGAAGCGGGGAAGGAGGGTCCCGCTCCGGCGTTGGAATGGAGGAAGGTGTATCTAGTTTGTCGCCATCGCCTGGTGGAAGAAATCGCTGACGTCGATCTTGGCGTCGCGAAGCTTCTCCGGCGGAGTGGTCAGGTAGTTGTATCGGGTGCCGTAGCTCAATAGCGCACGCTCGAGCATCCGTCGGCCGCGGTAGAGCCGTGACATCACGGTGCCCACGGGGACCTCGAGGATGTCGGCGATCTCCTTGTAGGAGAAGCCTTCGAGATCGGCAAGCAGCACCACCATCTTGTAGTCGTGCGGGAGCTCGAGGAGGGTCTGCTTGACCTCGTGGTCCATCTCGATGGCCAGCACGGTGGCCTCCGGGTCGGCCTGCGACTTGGTCGCGGCGTCGAGGAGGGTCTCTTCGAGTCCCTCGTGAACCTCATCGAAGTCCACCTTGGGGGGCTGGAGCTTCTTCTTGCGATAGGAGTTGATGAAGGTGTTCTTCATGATCTTGAACAGCCACGCCTTGAAGTTGGTACCCTCGGAGAAACGCTCGTAGTACTTATAGGCTTTGAGGTAGGTCTCCTGCAGGAGATCTTCCGCATCTTCAACGGAACGCGTCATCCGGAGCGCGCTCTTGAAGAGTTGATCGCGGTAGGGCAGGGCGCCGGTGGTGAAATCCCATTTTCTCGGTTCGGCTGTCTGGCTCATGTTGCCTCCAAAGTGAGGGCATGATACATATCTGAAACATGCATGTCAAGAGAGGTGAGAAAATTTCTCAGAAACAGAAAATGTTTCACTCGAGAAACAAAATCGCCCAGAAAATAGAAAACGGGACCCCGAAGGGTCCCGTCGCGACTCATTGTCCAGGTTCCTCAGCTATGGAAGCAACAGGAATGCGATCACAAGGGCGTAGATCACGAGGGACTCGATCAGCGCGAGACCGATGATCATCGTGATCCGGATCGGGCCGACCGCGCCGGGGTTGCGGCCGATGGCTTCACACGCAGCCGCGAGGCCCTTGCCCTGACCCAGGGAACCGCCGAAGGCGGCCAGACCGATGGCGACCGCGGGGGCGAACATGCCCCAGGGGATGGCGGCGTTTCCGCCGGCTGCCTCACCGTGATCCTGTGCCATGGCGGGAGCGGCGAATGCCAGCGCCACAAAGATGATTGCCAAGGTTGCAAAACGTCGACTCATGCTCTTCCTCCTCCAACGATTTCTTCGTTACCAATCTGATTAATGTTCCTCAGCTCCGACGGCGCCGTTGAGATACGCCATCGTGAGCATGATGAAGATGAACGCCTGGAGAAACGCTCCGAAGATGCCGAGGGCCATCATCGGCCAGGGCAGGATGAACGGGAACATACCGAAGAAGATGGCCGTCGCCGTGTGCTCACCCGAGATGTTGCCGAAGAGCCGGATCGCCAGAGAGAGGATCCGGGCGGCGTGGGAGATGATCTCGATGATGAGCATGAGGGGCGCCAGGAACATCACCGGCCCGAGAAAATGCTTGGCGTACTTGAGCACGCCGTTATCCTTGATTCCAACGATGTTGTAGAAAACAAACGCAGTGATGGACAGGGCGAAGGTCGTACTCGCATCGGCGGTGGGCGGCTGTACGAAGTAGAAGAGGCCGAAGATGTTGCCGATGAAGATGAAGAAAGCCAGCGAGCAGATGATGGGCAGGAATCGTTGGCCCATCCCGTGGCCGACCACATCGTCGATCAGATCTTCAAGCCCCGTGATGAGCACCTCGAGCATGGACTGCAGCTTGTTCGGCGACTCCACCGACAGCTTTCGACTGATCGGTATCACAATCAGCGCAATCACCGTGACCACCAAGATCGACATGATGGCATTGTCCGGCAACCAATAGCCATGGCTGTGGAGACCCATCCAGCCTTGCCACTGTTCGCTCGATTCACCGAAGAGCGCAATCAAAATCTTGTTGACCGGGTGGTAGAGGATCGAAAAGGCGTGTTCCAACTCAACCTCCTCCAACTCGACTCTGGCGAACCCCCTCGACAATGAGGGCGGCCACCGGGGCCGAAAACCCGAGGACTATCGCCACCGGGTCGATGTGCGGCAACCATGCGATTGCCGCGAGTACACCTGCGAGCAGCGCGAAACGCCCGATGATTCTGAAGATGGACGAGAGATCGTAGCGCGGACTGCCGGGCTGGACCACTCTTTCGATGACCACCTCCAACCATCGAAAGTTGATAATAGCCACCGTTCCGGCCGCGGTCAAGCACAAAGCACCCGAGATTGAGAGAAAAATCACAAGTTCAGAGATCGCACCCAGGATGACGAGAATCCAGGCCAGGCGGATGACCTTTCCGAGCGAAAAACCGGGCGGTTGATCAGGCGTCTCTTGCGCCGCCATCCGCGTCTTCAATCTCCCTCGCCGATTCCTCCTCCGCCCTTTTCTCCTGCGCCAGTTTTTCCTCTTCGCGGGCGGTGGAGAGGGTGATGCGGAACAGATTCACAAAACCGGCGATGATGCCGAGAATGGAAAAGATGATGGTCAACCAGGGCTCGGTCTTGAAAAGACCGTCCATCCACTTGCCCCAGAAGTAGCCGAGGGCCATGGCGACGGGAAATTGGATCCCGACGATGGAAGCGTTGAGCCAGTTGCTCGCCTGACGGAAGGTCTTTTTTCGCGCCATGCCTCTACTCTAGTCTGTTCGCGACTCATCGCAAGTACGAACGACAGCTCTTAGCTCTTAGCTGTTAGCTGTTAGCTCCATCGCTGTTCTCTTGACCGGAAAGGTACTGCCTCTTCCGTGAGGCTGGTCGGAACTCCGCCACCGTTGCCAGGAACTGGCGCGTCATAGCAGCACAGGGGAAGCGCCAGGATACTTGCGATGGAGCTAACAGTTAATGGCTAAAGGCTAACAGCTTCTCCCTGTTCCTTCGCGGCTCGGTGTCCCGGCTCAGAACCCGAGCGCACTGAGTCCGCTCTTCGCCCAACCCACCAGCGGCGCCGGCCAGAGGCCGATGACGAGGGTCAGGACCGCGCACACCGCGATGGCTGTCCCGGTCCAGCGATCGTTGAGCATCTGTGCCGCCGCTTCACCCTCTGCTTCCCCGTCCTTGAGATACATCTGGACCACGCTCCGGAAGTAGTAGTAGAGGCTGACCGCCGACATGATCACCGAGATCACCGCCAGGACGACGTATCCGGCTTCGACGGTGGCGGCCCACAGATAGAGCTTGCCCATGAAACCGGCCGTCGGGGGAATCCCGGCCAGACCCAGCATGAAGATCAGCATCCCCGCGGCTGCAGCCGGATGACGACGCGCGAGACCGGCGAAGTCCTCGATGCGCTCTCCGGCGTATCCCTTGGACTCGAGGAGGATGACAAAACCGAAGGCGCCCAGGTTCATGAAGGTGTAGACCCCCATGTACATGAGAACCGCCCAGGTGCCGTTGTCGGATGCGGCCACCAGACCCATCAGGGCATAGCCGGCGTGGGCGATGGACGAGTAGGCCAGCATCCGCTTGACGTTGTCCTGGGTCAGGGCGGCCACGTTGCCATAGATCATGGTCGCCGCCGATGCGATCCACAACAGCATCCACCAGTGATCGACCTCACTAGCAAACGTCCCGGCGAACAGCCTGAGGAACATGGCGAAGGCCACCGCCTTGGGCGCCACCGAGATAAAGGCCGTCACCGGCGTCGGGGCCCCCTCGTAGGCATCGGGAGTCCAGACGTGAAAGGGCACCGCCGCGACCTTGAAGAGCATTCCGAAGGCCACCAGAACGATCCCGAGCATCAGCAGTACGTTCTGATGCGGCACTCCGGTGAGGCTCGATCGGATGGTCTCGAGGTCGAGGCTCCCGGTGGTCCCGTAGATCAACGAAATACCGTAGAGCAGGACTGCCGACGA
Source organism: Thermoanaerobaculales bacterium (assembly GCA_029287235.1). Classification (GTDB taxonomy): domain Bacteria; phylum Acidobacteriota; class Thermoanaerobaculia; order Thermoanaerobaculales; family Sulfomarinibacteraceae; genus JAHECW01. Next base: position 9,962 of record JARFRM010000076.1, on the reverse strand, counting down.
TGCGGCGCCGAGCACGAAGTATTTGACCGCTCCCTCGTTGGATTTGACCTCGAGCTTGAAGTAGCCGACCAGGACGTAGACCGACAGCGCCATGAGCTCGAGACCGACATAGAGGCTCGCGAGGTTGGCGCCGGAGACCATGACGAACATTCCGAGGTCGGCAAAGAGGATCAACGCCGCAAACTCGCCGCTGCTGTAGCCCGCACGGTCGAGATAACCGGAGGCCATCAACAGCGCCAAGGCCGACGCGATCAGAACCAGGACCTTGAAGAAAACGGCAAACTGGTCGATGACCAGCATGTCGCCGAGGATCAGCTGGGGCCCTGCCGTCGGCCGCCCAACCAGGAAGATCAGGACGGCGGTAGCCGCCAGTGCCCCGATTGAGATGGCGATGATCGGCCGCGATCCCCGGCTCCCCATGGGGATCCCCAGGAGCAGCACGGCAAGGCCCGCGACGGCGAGGAAGATCTCCGGTAGGAACGGGACGAAGTCGGCAAGCGACATTGACTACTCCCCGTGCTTCGTTTGGGGATTCTCGGCGTGATCGGTTTCACTCTCGCCACCGTAGGAGAAGCCCAAATCAGCCTCGGGCATGGCAACGCTGACTCGTTTCATCACGTTGTCGACCGTCGGTTGCATCCGGTCGAAGAACGGTTTCGGATACAGCCCGATCCAGAACGCCAGAACGATGAGCGGGATGATGGTCCACTGCTCACGCAGATTGAGATCTTTCAGATCCTTGTTCTTCTCGTTGGAGAGCTCTCCGAAGAAAACCCGCTGATAGAGCCACAGCATGTAGGCGGCGCCGAGAACGATGCCCGACGCTGCGAAGAGCGCCCACACCCAACTATGGTTGAAGGCGCCGATGAGGATCAGGAACTCACCGATAAAACCGTTGAGAGTCGGCAGTCCGATGGATGACATGGTGATGATCAGGAAGAAGGTCGCATAGATCGGCATGACCTTGGCAATTCCACCATACTCGGCGATGAGCCTGTTGTGGCGCCGTTCGTAGACGATGCCGACCAAAAGGAAGAGGGCGCCGGTGGAAACACCGTGGTTGAGCATCTGCAGGATCGCGCCGCGCAAACCCGGGTCGTTGAGTGCGAAGATCCCGATCGTGATGAATCCCATGTGGCTCACCGACGAGTAGGCCACCAGCTTCTTCATGTCCTTCTGGGCCATGGCCACCAACGCCCCGTAGACGATGGCGATGATTGAAAGCAAGCCGACCCAGGGCACAGCCTTGACGGTGGCGTCCGGAAGCAGCGGCAGCGACAGGCGGACAAAACCGTAGGTCCCCATTTTCAGCAGGACGCCGGCGAGGATCACAGAACCAGCCGTCGGCGCCTCGACGTGGGCGTCGGGCAACCATGTGTGGAACGGGAACATCGGCACCTTGATGGCGAAACCGACGAAGAACGCGAGGAAGATCCAGAACTGGAGCTCCGGTGGAACCTGGGGAGCGATGGTGTAGAGGTGCGGGATCGAGAAAGTGGGATCGTTGCCGAGACCCGGGAGACCGATGGCTTTGAGCCCCCCCGCGTTGAAGAAGTAGAGCGCCAGAATGCCCACCAGCATCAACACCGACCCGACCAGGGTGTAGAGGAAGAACTTGATCGCCGCGTAGAGCTTTCGCGGTCCGCCCCAGACGCCGATGAGGAAGTACATCGGCACCAGCATGACTTCCCAGAAGACATAGAAGAGAACGAAGTCGAGGGCACAGAAGACACCCATCATCCCGGTCTGCAGCATCAGCAGAAAGACGTAGTACTCCTTCTCGCGATCGGTGATCGCGGTGAAGGAGCTGTAAACCGAGATAAAGCCGAGCAGGGTCGTCAACAGGATCAACAGGATTGCGAAGCCATCGACCCCGAAGAGATACTGCGCACCGACCGAGGGGATCCATTCCATCTGAGTGGCGAATTGGAACTCTGCTCCATCGGTGCGGTAGAGGAACCACAACGGCAGCGACAGCACGAAGTCGATGGCGGCGATGGAAACCGCCGCAAGCTTGACCGCGCCGGTGTTCTCCTTCTTGATGAAGAAGATGATGAGCAGGGCCCCCGCCAACGGCAGGTAACAGATCAGGTTGAGGAGCCAGCCGTACTGTGTGTCCATGTTTGTATCCGTTCCGTGAGCCTAGAGATTCACAACAAAGAAAATGCCGAGCAGCAACGCCGCTCCGAAGACCATCACCATGGCGTAACCCTGGGCAAAGCCCACCTGAAGCCGCCGGAATTGACGGCTGGCGACGTCGTAGGACGTGCCCACCAGGTTCACCAGCCCGTCGATGACCTCGAGGTCGAAGATGCCCGACATCCACGACGAACCGACGGTCAGGTTCCGAGTGCCGTTGACCGCACCGTCGACGACCCGCGCGTCGAACTCCCACAACAGATCGGAGAGCTTGAGCGTGGGGCGGATCACGGTGGCGGCATAGAGCTCATCGATCCAGTATTTGTTGAGCAGCAGTTTGTAGGCGAGCGGGAACCGGCTCGCGAGATGGGCGGCCCGGGTGAAGCCGGGGTCGATCCGGTAGAAGCGGTAGGCGACCGCGATGCCCGCGGCGGCCACCGCCACCGACAGAATGACCAGCCCCCACTCGAGACCGAAACTGAGGGCATGGCCGTGGTGCTCGCCGTGGGTCAGAATCACCGGGCCGAGGAACCGATCGATGAAGCTCCAACCCTCGAGGTGGAAGAGCTGCCCGGGGAATCCGATGAGCACACCACCGACGAGGGAGAGAACCGCGAGGATCTGCAGCGGCAGGGTCATGGTCCACGGCGACTCGTGCAGGTGGTGCTCCGCTTCCTCGCCACCACGGAAGTCGCCGTAGAAGGTCATGAAGACGAGCCGGAACATATAGAAGGCGGTCAGCGCGGCCCCCGCGAGCCCCAGGAACCACAGCAGATAGTAGATCCCGCCGAAGTGGTTGAGGTCGGTGTAGCCCGCTTCGAAGACCTTTGCCAGGATGGCGTCCTTGGAGACAAAACCGGCGAGCGGCGGAATTCCGGCGATGGCGATGGTCGCCACCAGGAAGGTCCAGAAGGTGGTGGGCATGTACTTCTTCAAGCCGCCCATCTTCCGCATGTCCTGCTCACCGTCGCAGGCGTGGATCACCGAACCCGAACCGAGGAAGAGGCAGGCCTTGAAGAAGGCGTGGGTGACGACGTGGAAAATCGCCGCGATGTAGCCGCCGACCCCCGCCGCAAGGAACATATATCCGAGCTGCGAGACCGTCGAGTAGGCCAGGACCTTTTTGATGTCGTTCTGGACGAGACCGATGGTGGCGGCGAAGACCGCGGTGACCCCGCCGATGATCGCCACCGTCAACATGGCGGTGGGGCTCAGCTGGTAGAAGTAGTTGCAGCGGGCCACCATGTAGACGCCGGCGGTGACCATGGTGGCGGCGTGGATCAAGGCCGACACCGGGGTCGGTCCGGCCATGGCGTCGGGAAGCCAGACAAAGAGTGGAATCTGGGCCGACTTGCCGATGGCGCCGACAAAGAGCAGCACTCCGACGATGGTCGCCGCGGTGCCGAAGTGGCCGCCGTGGTCGCTCGCCACGGCATCGAAGAGACCCTTGAACTCGAGGGTGCCGAAGAAGTGGAAGGCGAAGAAGATCGCGAGCAGGAATCCGAAGTCGCCGATGCGGTTGAAGATGAAGGCCTTCATGCCCGCCGCCGCACACCAGCCCTTTTCGTAGTAGAAACCGATGAGCAGGTAAGAGCAGAGACCGACGCCTTCCCAGCCGACGAAGAGCACCGGCAGATTGGAGCCTGTCACCAGGGTCAGCATGGCGAACATGAAGAGATTGAGATAGCTGAAGTACCGGGCGTAATCGCGGTCGGGCTCGCCGTGCATGTAGCCGATCGAGTACAGATGGATGAGGAAACCGACAAAGGTCACGAACCCGACCATGACCGCCGACAAAGGGTCGACCTGGAACGAGGCGGCGATGTCGACCGCGGCGGTACTGCCGTCGGCGATGGTGAGATCGCCACCGGTGACCCAGGTGAAGGCCTTGACCACGTAGGGCTCGGTGCGGTCTTCCGTGAAGAACCACTGGAGGACCGCGGCCCAGCCGTAGAGCCAGGCGGCGCCGGCGCCGAGGAGGGCCACCGTCTGGGTGGTCTTCTTCGACAGGCCCCGACGATTGGAGACCAACCCGTTGAAGACCGCGCCCAAGAGCGGGAAGAGGGGGACGAGCCAGATGAAGTCGTAAAGCTTCATATCGTCAACCCCGCATCACGTCGGCCTCGTCGAGGGCGACCGTGTCCTTGAGCCGAACCAGCGCGATGATGAGGCCGAGCCCGATGGCGGCCTCGGCGGCAGCCACCGTGATGACGAAGATCGCCAGCACCTGACCCGCCAGATCCGACAGCCGGAAGCTGAAAGCGATGAGATTGAGGTTGACCGCGTTGAACATGAGCTCCAACGACATGAGCACCGTGATGAAGTTGCGCCGCATCATCACTCCCACCAGTCCGAGGCAGAAGAGAATGAGCGACAGCGCGACGTAGTGGGTGGCGTCGATCATGATGTCTTGCCCCCCCCTCCACCGGCGCCCTCGAGGCCGGCCGATCGCCTCCCAAAGACGATCGCGGCGATCATGGCAACCAGGAGCACCACCGAGACCACCTCGAAGGGCACCAGGTATTTGGTGTAGAGGACCGCGCCGATCGCCTCGGTGTTGCCGATCTCGTCACCGTCCACCGACCGCAGGGCGGTCCCGTCGCCGTGGCCCGAGGCCAGCACTCCGAAGACCAGTCCGAACGCGATGAGCACCCCGAGGAGGACTCCTCCGATGACGGCCAGCGGCGCGATGCCCGACAGAAAAACCTGTTCGAGCTTCAAATCCTTGACGTTGACCAACATGATGACGAAGAGAAAGAGGACCATGATTCCGCCGCCGTAGACCAAAACCTGGACGGCGGCCAGGAGCTCGGCGTGGCGCAGCAGAAAGAGCGCGGCCACCATCACGAAGCAGAAGAGCAGCGACAGCGCGGCATGAACGGGACTCTTGAAGGCCACCACCCCGATGGCGGAGGCGACCGTCAGAAAGGCCAGGCAGTAGAAGAGGATCTCGGCGAAGTTGGCGATGAGAAAGTCCATCCTCCCCTACTCCTTCTTTTCCGGAGCGGCTTCGGGGCTCTCGGGAAGCTTGCTCATGGGGTTCTTGGGATCCTGCCCGTCGATCGGGGTGACGACCCCCGGGTACGGGGTCACGCCCTCCCATCCGGCGAGGCGCTCCTTGAAGAAGTAGAGCCCGTCGTTGCGTTCGTAGGTGGAGGTTTCGTAGGTCTTGGTGGTCAGCCAGATCGAACGGGGTTCGGTGGGGCAGGCGAGCTCGCAGAGACCGCAGAACATGCACCGCTTGACATCGATGTCGTAGCGGTCGATGATCTTCTTCTTCTTCTTGGTTTCGGGATTCACCTCGACGTGGTCTTCGATGAAGATGATGTCGATGGGGCAGGCCTTGGCGCAGAGACTGCAATCGATGCAGCGCTCGAGGTCGTAGCCGAACATCCCGCGAAAACGGTCCGCCGGCTCCACCCGCTGCTCCGGATACTGGACGGTTTCCTTGTGACGGAAGAAGTAGCCGCCGGTGAGCGCCATCCCGCGGAAGAGCTCGATGGGCACCAGATTGCTGAGGAAGTCCATAAAACCCATCCCTATCCCCAGACCATGTACAGCAGCTTGCCGATGCCGACCAGCAGCACATTGGCGAGAGAAAGCGGCAACAACCACTTCCAACCCACCGCCATGAGTTGATCAAAGCGATAGCGCGGGAAGGTGCCGCGGAACCAGATGTAAACGACGATGAAGCACATCACCTTGGCGAAGTACCACAGAACCGGCGGGATCCATGCCAGGACCGGAAGCTGCCAGAGACCGGCCAGGAGATTGGGGAACGGGGGCAGCCAGCCACCGAAGAAGAAGATCACCGCCAACGAGGAGATCAGGAGCATGTTCATGTACTCGGAGAGGTAGAAGAGGGCGAACTTCATCCCCGAGTACTCGGTGTGGAAACCGGCCACGAGCTCGGCCTCGGCCTCGGGAAGATCGAAGGGGTTGCGGTTGGTCTCGGCGACACCGCAGACGAAGTAGATGCCGAATCCGAGCAGTCCCGGAAAGACCCACCACAGGGACGCGTCGCGTTGCGATTCGACGATGCCGACCATGGAGAGGGTCCCCGCCAGGAGCAGCACCGACACGACCGCAAAGCCCATCGGCACTTCGTAGGAGACCATCTGCGCCGCCGATCTCAGACCACCCATCAAGGAAAACTTGTTGTTCGAGGCCCAGCCTCCGAGGATGAGGCCGTAGACCCCGATGGACGAGATGGCGAGAATGAAGAGGACCGCGACGTTGATGTCGGCGATGAACGGTTGCACCGCCACTCCGGCGACCGAGAAGGGCTCACCGAAGGGGATGACCGACCACACCAGGAACGACGGCACGAAGATCAGAATCGGCGCCAGCATGAAGACGAACTTCTGCGCACCAGCAGGTACAAGGTCTTCTTTCACGAAAAGCTTGAAGACATCGGCGAAGGGCTGGAACAGCCCCTTCGGACCGACGCGGTTCGGTCCCAACCGGACCTGCATATAGCCGAGGACCTTGCGCTCGAGCAGGGTCAGGTAGGCGACGATCAGGAGCAGGGCGGTGAGAATCACCACCAGCTTGACCACGGGGAGGACAACGAGCTGAACCACCGGATCATTCATCGGTCAATCTCCCCAAGCACGATGTCCAGGGTCCCGATGACGGCCACCATATCGGCCACGAGGTGGCCCTCGATCATGGCCGGCATTGCCTGGAGATTGATGAAGGACGGCGGTCGGACATGACAACGATACGGTTTCGAGCTCTTTTCGGTGGTGACCACGAAGTAGCCGAGCTCACCCTTCGGCGCCTCGACCGATCCGTAGACCATCCCCTCCTTGGCCCGCAGGACCTTGGGCGCACGGGCCACGACGGGTCCGTCGGGGAGCCGATCGAGACACTGCTGGATGATGCGGACCGATTGCCGCATCTCCTCGACCCGCACCAGGTACCGGTCGTAGGTGTCGCAGTTCTTGCCGATGGGAATGTCGAAGTCGATCTCGTCGTAGCGGTCGTACGGAAAGACCTTGCGGATGTCCCAACGGATCCCCGAACCGCGGAGCGGGGGTCCCGTCAGACCCCAGTCGATGGCCTCCTCGGGCGAGATGACACCGATGCCGATGGTGCGTTTCTTCCAGATCCTGTTCTCGGTGAGCAGGGTCTCGTACTCATCGATCTTGGCCGGAAAGGCGTCCGCCACCTTGCGGCACCGGTCGACCCACCCGTCGGGAAGCTCGTAGGGGACCCCGCCGATCTTCATGGTGTTGAGGGTCAGACGGGCGCCGCAGTACTCCTCGAAGAGATCGAGGATCTCGTCGCGGTCTCTGAAGTTGTAGAAGAACGGTGTGATGGCGCCGATGTCGATGGCGTGGGTGGCGAACCAGACCAGATGCGACGCGAGCCTCTGGAGCTCGGCGAGAATCATCCGGATGTAGGCCGCCCGGGGCGGGATCTCGATCCCGAGGAGCTTCTCCATGGTGATGCAGAAGCCCTGGTTGTTGGTGGCCGCCGCGACATAGTCCATCCGGTCGGTGTGCGGGATGCACTGCGGGAAGTCCATGGTCTCGAAGAGCTTTTCGGTGCCGCGGTGGAGATAGCCGATGATGGGCTTGGATTCGACGATCTTCTCGCCGTCGAGCTTCACCATCACCCGGAGAACACCATGGGTCGCCGGGTGCTGGGGCCCGAAGTTGATCTCCATTTCCTCGATGTCGAAGAGTGAGGTCTCGGGGCCGCTCATGCCTTTTTCCCCTTCTCTTCCTTCACGACCGGCCCACCGCCTGTCGGGTAGACATCGGGATAGATTGCGGCGCCGGTGTCGATCCCCTCGATGGGAAAGTCCTTGCGCAGGGGATGGCCGTTGAAACCCTCCCAGGTCAGGATGCGTTCGAGGCTCGGGTGATTCGCAAAGACGATGCCGTAGAGGTCGTAGACCTCGCGCTCCATCCAGTTGGCCACCTTCCAGACTCCGGTCGCCGATTCGATGATCTGATCCTCGGCGACCACCGCAACGAGGCGGAGCCGGCAGGAATCGTCGAACCGGTGAACCCAATAGACCACGTCGAAACGGCCCTCTTCGCGATCGGGCCAGTCGACCGCCGTGAGATCAACGAGAAAGCTGAAGCCCCGCTCGGTCTTCAAGAAGCTGCAGATCTCCACTATCTTGGCCGCGGGCACCGTGATCGTCAGATCACCGGCAAAGCGTCCGGCGGCAAGCACCGAGCCCTCGATTCCCTCGGCCAACGCCACGACATCGGGGTCGTCGTCGGCATCGGCTCGCTCCGGCGGCACCGGTTTGAGCTCCCACGGCGGTTTCGGCGGTCCGTCGTCCTCGGCCGCTTTCTTGGCAGCCGCCTTGGCCTTGGCCGCAGCGATCTTGGCCGCCTTCTCTTCGTCGGTCAGCACCTTCTTGGCTTCGGTCGATTTCTCCGGAACCTCGGCGGAGGTCTCGGGCTTGGACGGCACCTCCGCTTCCGGCTTTGCTTCCGACGCCGGCTCAGCAGTTTTGTCGGCAACGTCGGCCGCAGCCTCTGATTCCGCTTTCGAAGCTTCGTCGGTGACCGGCGCGTCCTCGGGGGATTTGGGAGTTTCGTCAGTCATGGCTGCCTCACGACGCCTCGGTCTTGGCGATGGTCCGCCGATCGATCTTCTTCTGCAGCTCCATGATCCCGTGGATCAGAGCCTCCGGTCGCGGTGGGCAGCCGGGGATGAAGACGTCGACGGGGATGATTCGGTCCACCCCCTGGGTCACGGCGTAGGTCTTGTACGGACCGCCGCAGGTGGCGCAGGAACCCATGGCGATGACCCACTTGGGATCCGCCATTTGGTGATAGAGTCGTTTGACCATGGGGGCCATCTTTTCGGTCACCGTGCCCGAAACGATCATCAGATCCGCCTGGCGCGGTGATCCGCGAAAAACCTCGGCGCCGAACCTGGCGAGGTCGAAGCGCGAATCCAGGGTCGCCATCATCTCGATGGCGCAGCAGGCGAGCCCGAACTGCAAGGGCCACAGCGAGCTCCGCCGCGCCCAGTTGAAGAGCTTGTCATAGCTCGTGGTGATGATGCTGGGCTCGAAACGGTTTTCGATCATGCCCATTCCAGGGCTCCCCTCTTCCACGCATAGACATAGCCCACGAGCAGGATGGCCAGGAAGATCATCATCTCGACAAATCCGAAGACCGCGAGTCGGTCGAAGCTCACCGCCCACGGGAAGAGGAAGATGGTCTCCACATCGAAGACCACGAACAAGACCGCAATGACGTAGTAGCGAATGGAGAACCGGGTGTCGAGGGCAAAGGTCGTGGGCTCGACGCCGCACTCATAGGCTTCGCCCTTGACGGGATCGGGCGAACCGGCCCGGATGATCTTGGTCACCAGCAAAAGGAGAATCGGGATCGTGATGGCAACGAGCGAAAAGACCAGTATCGGTACGTAGTGCTCCATCAACCCTCCTTCACGAACAAAAAAACATCAGGCGCAACGGTTGTCATTCTAGCCTCGCAAAGTCTGCTGTCAATCCGACCGGTGCATGCTCGCCACGCCCCCGGCCCAAAAGCTTGTGAAAAATAGCATAAACAGCCGCTATCACCCAGCCAAGATCTGCCGCAAGATCACCACCGGTTGGTCGGCCACGGTTCAGTAGGGGGGAGTGTTCGACAGGGAAAATGTCGTGATCTGAGTCGTCGAGATCGTCTAGGAGTCTGCGCTCTTCGCCGGTATTTTATCGTGTGGAGACTCCTCTGATATTCTGGTGAAACTCAGAATCAACGGTTCTGCCGGATGAGATGTGCCAAGATCTTGATGGAGATCGCCGGCGAGAGTCGTTCACTCTGAGTGATAGAGGGTCAATG
>JARFRM010000073.1 GCA_029287235.1 Thermoanaerobaculales bacterium | reverse complement strand
GTCTTACTCATGACACCGACAACCGTGGAACCGCAAATCGTCCCGCAGAACCGCAATGGAGCAAGACAATGACGGACCCAATACCAAAGGACAGCAGTTCGGAGAGCGCCCGGCACGGCGACCATCACGGAGCGCCCGGGGCCGACCGAGAGTTCGAGGTCATTCTGAAATCCGGCGGGGTCTCCTGTTTTGCTCGAAAACCGACTTCTGCGAGCGATGACCCCGGCCGGCCGGCCGCCGACGTCAATGCGATCCTGGGTGCGCTCCCGTCCAACGACGGTGAAGGAAGAGCTGAAGACGAGCCAGATGGCTGCCGAGCATCGCACGTCCACCGCTCACGTTGGTTCAGGTGGGTGCCGGACCTGACGTCCCTTTGATTCATGGGTCTGTACCTAGAATTCGAACAGCCCGATCCGCCCTGAACCGGATTGCCACCAACCCGCCACAACCCAGCTACTCCCGGTAAACGATGGCGCTCTCGGCAAGGAGAGTCTGGTTGGCGAGCACGAACTCCTGTCCCTCCTGCTCGAGGACCGTCGAGGTCGTCGAGATTGCGGCCACGACCCCTCGACGGCCATCGACCTCGATCTCGGTGCCGGGAGCGAAAAGCCTCTTGACGTAGAGCCCCGCCAGGATATTGCCGACCAGGGTGCGGCTGCCGAGCCCGAAACAGAGCCCGAAGGCAAGCGCCGCCCCGGCCATGCTCAGGGCCGTCACCAGGCGAACGATGTCGGTGTCGATGCGGAGCTGCGCCATGGCCATGATGGCGGCGACGAAGAGCACCACGCCCGACAGCACCCGACCGAGGGCGGGAGCGAAGTCGAGCCCGCTGTCCCCGGCGGAACGCGCAACCGCCGCGCCTGCGAAACGACCCAGCGCGGAACCGACCAGGAGAATAAGGATTGCGGCGACGATATTGGGCACGAATCCGAGGAACGAACCGATGGCCTCCGAGATTGCGGTCAGACCGACCGTATCGGCCAGGCTGCGGGCGAAGAGGAAGAGCAAGAGGAAATAGATGACCCGTGGAATGACGTCGCTCAGTGACTTCCGCAGCCCGAGTTGCTGGATGGCGGTGTCGATGCCCGTCTTTCCCAGCACGCTGTCGAAGTTCATCCGAACCATCATGATTCGTACGGCCTTCTCGACACCCTTGGCCACCAGCCAGGCGAGCAGGACCAGGATGATGCCGGAGATGATCTTCGGCGCGGTTCCGATGAGATCTCCGACGAGGTTTCGGTAGGTCTGGATCAGCTGCGTCTTGACGAGGTCGGTGATTTCCATCACGGGTCACTCCTTCTGTTCATCGGGGTCGCGGCCCCCGATCGAAAAAATCAGACTCAGAAACTCGAGCACAATCCGGATCGGTCCGCCCCACGTCAGTCGGCTCACGTCGGCTGCCAGCATCCGGCGTTGGATGCGACGGTTGAGAGAGGCCATGAAGCTGTCGGAGACATCCTCTTCAATGTCTCGGAGGGCCGTGATCGGATGTCCGGTATCGATGGACTCGCCATCCGGGTTTCTGTCGTGGTCATCATTCATCCTCAGGCCCTCCTTTCAGTCGGACAGGGGGTCGCCGAAGGCGTCCAACCACCGCGATCGGAACTCCTCTCGCGCCCGTTTGATCCGCATCTTGACGGCCGACAATCCGATTCCGAGCTCGCCGGCGATCTCCCGATACGAAGCGCCATCGGCGTCGCGAAGCACCAGGGGGACGCGCAAGGTCTCCGCAAGTGAATCGAGAACGAAGACGATTCGCTCGCGTTCCGAGCCCATCTGCACACGTCGTTCCGCATCCGGCGCGACGTGCAGCTCCTCGAGATCGCCGATGTCCGGGTCGTCGATGTCGAGGGACGGATGCCTCCGCTTCTTCTCGAGATAGTTCAGGCAGTGGTTGATCTTGATTCGTTGCAGCCAGGTCTTGAACGAGGAGCGCCCCTCGAATCTCCCGAGCGCAAAAAAGGCCTTGAGGAAAACCTCCTGAGCGAGGTCCTCGGAATCGGCTGCGGCACGGGTCAGATACCGGCAGTTGGCGAGCACCCTGCCGCGGTGGCGTTCGACCAACCGGTCAAAAGGCCGCAGATCCCCCTCGCCCGCATCACGCACAAGCTCGACGAGCTCCTCATCGGTGATCTCGTGATCGATTCCCAGTGCATCCTCCCTGTTGTGGTTTGACCGCCGGGACGTTGCACAAGTCACATTCGACGATCCGATGGACTTCTGAACGGATTATAGAGGGGCACGATCGGCGCCGTTCTCGTGACGAAACTCGGCGAGAAGCGCGATCCGGCGAAATGCGGAGAGCTGGAGCAGGGCCGATTTCTCGAGCTCACGCGCCCTGACGCTCAATGGGCGCTCGATGCGATGCGGGCGCAGGAGACTCCTGCGCCCGCCACTCGGAATTCCCGCTTGTCGTGGGGAGCCTGATTAACCGGCTCGACAACCGCGGGGACGTCACCTCATCGATGAATGAAAGAACCTGGCGCCCAGAGGGCGCCAGGGAAAGCTCAGGGCGTCGCGCTGGTCCAGCCCGATGTGTCGCCGGTCTCGAATCCGTCTGCGAACACAAACCCTCCAAGGTCCAGATCAAAGGCGCTCTCGTTGTTGGTTGCGACCGGGTCGGCGTCGGCGACATCCGCGAGGAAGATCGTCCCGTCGACGGTGAGCACATCGCTCACCGCACCGATTTGCCCGGTCACCGTGCCGCCACCGGCAAGCTCGGCGACCACGGGCCCGCCATCCGCCAGAGAGAGCATGACGATCGGAATGGTGACCTGATCTCCCACGACTCCACCGCCCATGTTGATGACACACAGATTCGAGGATGGGAAGGTCGAGCATTGATCGTTGTTGACGATGACGATCGCTTGAGCGCCGGCGTCTTGGGCATTCACCGCCTTGACGCCGAACTCGCAGCCTCCACGCTCGACCACGGCAATTCTCCCCGGTGTGAAGCCGATCAGGGGGGGCTGACAACCAAAGGTCGGATCGACGGTGCCGTCGTCAACCAGTTCAAATGCTTCCACAATCGGATCGGTGAGAGACACCCGTGGTCCGAAACACGCTGTGAGATCCGCGCAGGCCGCAACAGTGTCACAGTCTGCGCCGCGGCTGTATCGATTCCACCCTGCGGCGTTGAGAATATGCTCGCCCGCCACCGCTCCCTTGAACTCGCCTGCCAGCGCCGGCGGTTGGTCGATGATGACCCCACCGATCTCGGGCGGATCCATGGGGATCTCGAGACCGAAGGTCACCGCGCCGGAGACCCCGCTGTCGAGGCCGATGATCGGGTCGGCAACGAGGTCGCCGTCATCTTCCTGCACCTGAAACAGCAGATGTTCACATTGGAAGTCGTCGACGAAGAGCAACGGATAGTTCCCCAATGCATCGCCGGTCGCCGAGGCCTCGAGGGCGTCGATCTGCAACTGCGTCAGCATGTCGATGGGCGCCGGAACGCCTGAAGGAATATACACATTGGCATATGCGCTGCCGGCCGTATCGGGACCTGCGTTGGAGTAACCTAGGGTGATGACGGCGGTGTCGCCGGGCGCGACTCCGGAGGGACCACTCACGGAGGTCGACAGATCGGAATCGGCCGCCGTGCAGAGCCCTCCGCCTCCGATCATCACCAACGCCACCACAGTCAAGATCCGGCCGAATGTCGATCCGGCCGACGGCGATGCCCACAAACTCGTCTTCGCTGAAGTCATGTGATTCTCCTTTTCCGAGACGACATCTCGATTGATAATGGTTCGAAGCAGCCACATGATACCTCAATCCCCGACGAGTGTCAGGAACCAGCGATCCGGTCGCTTTGCGGCGGCCCCGTCTTCACGGGTCACTGCACGGGGAACAAGGCTTTCGACGTGCTCGGCGGGGTGCTCGGCACCCAGCTCCGCCCCCTTCGGACCGGTACCACTGCCATGCTCTGATTGGCTGCAGGGCGGCCACGGACGCGGCGGCCGCATCGGCGGCCCGAGGCGACGGAAATATCGTGACAGTCGATGCATCCAAACCACACCGAAGGCTCTCCAACCCACCCTGGCGCGCCGCCTCGCGGTCACGGACGATGGAAGACCCATCACGAGCCCCCACCCGGGACAGCCGACCGTGAGCTCATGTGTCGTTCGCGACGGTGGTGCATGAACCGACTATATGCCCATGTCGCCGCGGGACGCCCGGCATCACCGGATGAGTGCTACCCTGCTCCCTCGTACCGGGAGGCACGATGGCCAAGCTCAGCGGTTCAGAACGAAAACATCTCCGGGGCGTTGCCCACAGCTACAAACCTCTGGTGCAGATCGGCAAAGAAGGGCTGAGCGACAACGTGCTTGCCGCCATCGACACCGCCATCGAGGCTCACGAGCTCATCAAGGTGAAGATGACCGCAGATCGGGACGAACGCGAGCGTCTGGTTCCCCACATCGAAGAGAGGGTCAACTGCGAATGCGTCGGCACGGTGGGGAGGGTCGCGATTCTCTACCGTCAGAATCCCGAACCGGAGAAACGAAAGATCGCCTTCCAGGGAGCCTAGCCGCAAGCCCGACCGAGCCGCGAGACTACGACTTCCGGGGTTCAACCGGCCGGCCAAAACCGGTCACGATGACGACAACCGTCACCAGCAACAGGGCCCACGAGTGAAAGTTGACCAGACCGATCTGGAGCGGGGCTAGCCCCAATACTGTTCAGTAAAGCCGGGAGCAGAGGATTTCGTGCAGCCAAGATGGCTGCACCACAAAGGT
>JARFRM010000056.1 GCA_029287235.1 Thermoanaerobaculales bacterium | reverse complement strand
GTCCCCGAGAAATGCGTCGTCGGCCGGGTCGAGCTGATTGACCCGCATGATGCCGTGCAACGACTCGACGTAGGCGGCGCCCCGCTCCGAGTACTTGTCGAGGGTCTTCGCCAGCTCGAAGCCGCTGATCCGCTCGCCCTTCGCCCGAAGTTCCGCACGGCGCGCACGCAGACCGGCGTAGGCGTTGTGGGTGTTGAGGTTCCGCATGTATGCCATCACCGACTGCAGCGGCGTCATCTCGCGGAAATCGGATACCGGTCGAGGATCTCGTTCAGAATCGAATCCGAGCCTTGACGGCCCGCAGCGGTCGGTTCAGACTGAACGGCATTGTGATCGAATCTCACGAACCGACAGGCCGGAACTCGAGCGAGGGACAATTCCGGTGAGCGCTCGAACCGGCAGTCAGACCGACCGCGAACGATCGTCGACCGGCATGTCCGGAAGGCCCAGGGTCGGCATCGCCCTCGGCGCCGGCGGCGCCAAGGGGATCGCCCACATCCCCATGCTCGAGGCGATCGACGAGCTCGGAATCGCACCGCACCGGATCGCCGGCTGCAGCATCGGCGCGGTCATCGGCGCGCTCTACGCCTCGGGGATGAAGGCCGTCGAGATCAAGGACACCATCGCGGGGCTGGCGATCACCCGCTCCGACACCGTCCGCGGCGTCTTCGCCCAGCGCAAGCTCGGCACCTGGATGGAGATGATCGACCCCGACTTCCGCCGCAGCGGACTGATCAAGGCCGAGTCGATCATGGCTCAGCTCTGCCAGGAGCGATCCTGCGAGAGGTTCGCCGATCTCTCGGCGCCGCTGTCGGTGGTCGCGACCGACTTCTGGCGGCGAACCACCGTCGTCCTCGAGACCGGACCGCTCAAGCCGGCGATCCAGGCGAGCATGGCGCTGCCGGGGCTGTTCACCCCGGTCGAACTCGACGGGCGGGTACTCATCGACGGCGGCACGACCAACCCGGTTCCCTACGACCTGCTGGCCGAATCCTGCGACGTGGTCGTCGCCATCGACATCAACAGCGGCAGCAGCATCGACACCGGGGACGTCCCCGGGTACTTCAGCACCCTCTTCGGATCGATCCAGGTCATGCAGCAGGCGATCGTCGAGAAGATGCTCCGCCTCCGGCCGCCGGACATCTACATCCGACCCGAGCTCGGCGGGTTCCGCACCTTGCAGTTCCACCGTATCGACGAGATCTACCGCCGGGCGGAGCCGGCCAAGGCCGAGCTCAAGAAACAGCTCGCATCGAAGATCGCGTCGTGGCGGGCCGGAGGCAACCCTTCCGGATTATCATGACTGACTGAAAGATCTCAACGAACACGCCGCAGAAAGACCTTGCGATCAACCGGCGGCGGGCCGTGGTGCAAACCGAAAACGAGGAGGGCGAGGAAGAAAATCGAGGCGAGTGCGAGGAGGCCCGCCCGCAGCAGGCTCCGCTCCTCACCGAGGTCCCAGACCTTATCGGTCACGGCGACCGGGAACGCCATGACGCGGGCCCCGACGGCGATCTCGGCGAGAACCATGCGGGCGAATCTGGTCGGAACTCCGGTCGGTCCCGCCATGCTGCCTCCATCGCTGACGATGAGGTGACGGCAGCCCCGATCATCGATCTTCGCAACCCGTCACGACCCGGAGGCACCCTCCATTCCGTGAGACACTCACTGTGCACCCGAAACCGCTCGAGGAGATGCCACGATGATCACGAACATTCTGCTCGGGACGATGATGATGGTCCTGACGACGGGCGTCCACTCGGTCTTCACGGTCGCGGCCGTGTTGATGCTCAACCGCTGGGTTCACCGCCGCGACCGCCTTCATTCGTACGAATCGCTGGCCTTGATCTCCGGGACCATACTCATGTTTTTCGGCGCGGCCATGATCGAGGTGGGGATATGGGCCGCCGCTTACCTGAGGCTCGGGGCGTTCGAGGGCGTCGAAAGCGCGGTCTACTACTCCATGGTCACCTTCACGACCCTCGGCTTCGGCGACATCATTCTCACCGAGCGGTGGCGTCTCCTGTCCTCCATCGAGGCGGCCAACGGCATCATCATGTTCGGCTGGACGACGGCTGTGGTGATGACGGTGGTGCAGCGGACCTTCGCCAAGGTACTGGAGCATTTCCACCGGGATAGGGGTTCGGCCAGCACATGAACACAACACACATCGACGCGCCGCTCGACACTCCGAACGACCCGACCGACCGAGGTGTGGCCCCGAGAGACAAGAGAAAAGGGAGGCGAAGAACCATGATCGCTCTCGCCGTCGTGCTGTTCCACGTGGTCGGGTTCCTCTCGTCCATCAATGCCGTGATGACCGCCCGCACCGCCCAGGGCGCCATCGCCTGGGGCATCGGCCTCAACACCTTCCCCTACGTCGCAGTTCCCGCGTATTGGGTTCTTGGACGGCGGAGCTTCGAGGGCTATGTCGAAGCCTGGAACGGCCGCCACGAGGAGGTGAAACAGTTCGAGGCCACGATGCGGGAACGCCTCGAACCGTTCGCCGTCGAGAGTCTCGATCGGGTGCCCAACTACGAGGCGATGAAGCGGCTCGCCCACAATCCCCTCCTGCGCGGCAATGATGCGACGCTGCTGGTGGACGGTGAGGCCACGTTCGCCAGCATCTTCGAGGGGCTCGCCCAGGCCGAGCACTACGCCCTCGTCCAGTTCTACATCATCCATGACGACGGTCTCGGACGCCGGCTCAAAACCGCGCTGATCGACTGCGCCAATCGGGGCGTCAAGGTGTTCGTGTTGTACGACGAGGTGGGCAGCATGGGCCTTCCCAAGAGCTATCTCGCCGAGCTCGAGGCGGCCGGCATCCAGCAGTCGAAGTTCAACACCACCAAGGGGGCTCACAACCGCTTCCAGCTCAACTTCCGCAACCACCGCAAGAACGTGGTGGTCGACGGAAAGGTCGCCTGGATCGGCGGCCACAACGTGGGCGACGAGTACCTGGGCCTCGATCCCAAGGTCGGCCATTGGCGGGACACCCACGTCCGCATCGAGGGACCGGCGGCTCAGGTGGCGCAGGCGATGTTCCTCGGCGACTGGTACTGGGCGAAGCGCACCATCCCCGACCTCGACTGGGAGCCCAAGGCCGCATCGACCGGCGCCGACGTCATGGCGATGGTCCTGCCGATCGCACCGATCGACGACATCGAGACCGCGCAGCTCTTCTTCGTGCACACGCTCAACGCCGCCCGAAACCGGATCTGGATCGCCACCCCCTACTTCGTGCCCGACGAAGCGGTGATGGCGGCGCTGCGCCTCGCGGCGTTGCGCGGGGTGGACGTCCGCGTCATCGTGCCCGAAAAGGGCGACAACCCCCTGGTCGACCTGGCGGCGCGCTGGTTCGCCAACGAGCTGGCCGATGTGGAAATCACCTTCCTGCGCTACACCGACGGCTTCCCGCACCAGAAGGTGCTGCTGGTGGACAACGACATCTCGTCGGTCGGCAGCCCCAACTTCGACAACCGGTCCTTCCGGCTGCAGTTCGAGATCAACGCCCTCGTCGTCGACGACGACTTCGGGCGGGAGCTCGAGGCGATGCTCGAAAACGACATGGCCCACTCCATCCCCTGGGACCCGAACGATCTCGACCGCGCGTCCTTCACGAAAAGGCTGGCCGTCTCGGTGGCGCGGCTGACCGCGCCTCTGCTCTGACGACTGGCATCAACGCGGTCTCCCTCCCCTGCTCAAACAGCCACTCATGCCCGCTGGCTTGTGGTGCGACGCAACGGCCGTCCGAAGGTTCAACTCGCTGAACACTCTGCGCTAGGATAGCGGCGTGCACCCACGAATGTTCTTCAAGTTGAAGCCTGAGTCCTTGATATTGGGATTGGCGACCCTTGTATTCCTCACGCCGACGGCCGGCGCTCAGAGCCCGCCGTCCTGGCCGACGGCGGTGATGAGCCCCACACCCGCAGCAGTGCAGGTGGCTCCGCCATCATCGGAATCTCCCGACCCGGCACCCACGCCGTCGACTCCACCGGCTCCGGAGACGCCGTCGCCGACCCCAACCACAGGGGAGGCGGGGAACCAGCCGATGCCGACCGAAACCTCCGGGAACGAGGAAGAAGCCGGAGAAACGTCGGCCTCTCCGACGCCGGCCGCTGCCACCGGAGGGGACGATGATCAGACTCCAAAGAGCGAAAAAGTAACCAACCCGGGTGCCGTGGCGTTTACCAACTACCGCCCGTTCGACCTCGACCAGATCGAGCCGCAGACCTTCGACTCCAAGTGGCAGGGGTTGGTTGCAGGAATTCGTGGTGTCAGCCGGTACAGTCTTTTCGACGGAAAGCTGAAGTTCCGCATCGGCGGCCAAATTCAGGTTGACGGGACGGCCGGCAGCGGCGACACGACCTTTGACGAGACCTTCGGTCCGATCGACTCGCAGGCCTCGCTGCGCAATATCGTCCTCTATGCGGTCGGTCGATTCCAGAACCTGAACTTCAACGCCTCGTTCGATCTCGGCGCCGACTGGGGTCTTGACGCGACCTGGGTCGAGAGCGCCAAGGGTGGTCTCGACGCCTGGGGACATCACCTCGGCAAACTGCGGATCGGTCTGGTCTACGAGCCCTTCAGTCTCGAGCGGCAGACCAGCAGCTACAACGGCGGTTTCATGGAGCGGTCGCTCCCTGTCACGACTTTCGCCCCCGGTACCAACCTCGGTGTCAAGATTCACGACTCCAGCAGGAACGGGCGGACGTCCTGGGCCGCCGGTCTGTTCTCGTTGGGGAAGAGCAACGACAAGAACGCCAGCACCTCGCTACTGTCGATCACCGGTCGATTCACCTGCCTGCCGGTTTACCGGGACCAGGGCCGACACCTGGTGCACGTCGGCGGGTCGTTCAGCTCGAGGTCGCCGACCGGTGGCGACAACCGGTATCGGACGCGACCCGAAGCCCGGTACGTCGACTACCTCGTCGACACCGGCAATTTCGACACCAGCCACATGAGGCTGTGGGGTCTCGAGTTTGCCGCGGTGAGCGGTCCGTTGTGGTTGATGGCGGAGTACATTCAGAGCGACGTGTCGGCCCAATATCTCGATGATCCGAGCTTCGCCGGCTCGTATGTCCAGGTCGGGTGGTTTCTCACCGGCGAGAGCCGACCGTACCGGACCAACAGCGGGACCTTTGACCGCGTGCTGCCGTCGCAAAAGTACTCCGGGGGCAGCCCATTCAAGAAGGGAAGCAGCGGTGCCTGGGAACTGGCTGCCCGGATTTCAACGGTCGATCTCACCGACGGTCTGGTGGCGGGTGGCGAGATGACGGATTTCACCGCCGCCTTGAGCTGGTACGCGAACGCAACAACCCGAATCGAGCTCAACTACATCCACACCAGCCCGAGAGACGAGGGATCGGCGAATATCATTCTGCTGAGATTGCAGTATCTGCCCTGGTAGGTCACGTCCAAGCCACACGGTTTGCGTTGTCAGGACGTTGGTTTCCTGAGGGCGCAGGGGTCGAGGATTCTCTCCGCGAATCGAATCG
>JARFRM010000033.1 GCA_029287235.1 Thermoanaerobaculales bacterium | reverse complement strand
ACTCCGTGTTGTCATCCACGCCATCGGCGAAGCCCGCGGGCACGGCGGTCAGGTTGTCCCAGTGAACTGCGCCGCCTGCGCTTGAGGTGCCGAGCTCGGTCTCGGTGTAATGACGCCCGTCGTGGTCGGCGGACGCCGCGTGAACCGCCACCAGCCCCGCCGCCTCGGCGTCGGTGGCGAAGTCGGCGCCGTCGGTTCCGTCCAGGGTGTCGGCATCGACCCCGGTGAGACCGGCGCCGTTGCCCGTGAAGTCGTTGGCGGGGTTGTTGAGGGTGAGCGCCTGCGAGTAGGTGCCCGCCAGTCGGCCGTCCGGAACGGTGCCCGAAATCAATTGGTCGGCGTCGAGCTCGGATTCGGTGGTGGTTACGTCCACCCCGTCTACCTGCAGCGTCATCCCGGCGCCGATTGAGTTTCGGATGTCGAATGTCTGGGGCGTGCCCCAGGCGCGGTCGATCCCGGACTGGCTGAGCTCCGCGTCGGCGAGGAAGTCCTCGCTGCCGTCGAGCACCAGGTCGGGCCCACCGGCGGTGTTGGCCGCCCCCACTCCCGCTCCATCGGGTGAGTTGCTGATGCCGACGATGCCGTAGACCTCGCCGGAGGCGTCGGGGATCGATCCTTTGATCGCGGCGGTGGCGGTGGGGACGGATTTGGGGCGACTCGATCCCGTTCCCGATCCCGATCCCGAATTCGCGGCAGCGGCAGAGGCAGGGACAGAGGCAGCGGCAGCGTCAGTGACAGTGGCAGATGACAGCGGCAGTGATCCGTCTCCGTTTGCCGCCTCCCAACTCTGTAGGACATCGAGGGCCTGACGCACCTGCTCGGCCGACGGCACGGCGGGGATCGAGAAGAACCTCCCGGCCGACCAGTCGCCCGCCTCGATGATCTCGTCGGCCTCCTCTCGGAACACCGCGCGGACGAACCAGACATAGCTGCCGCCCGGATCGAGGCCGTCGGCCAGCCTCGGTTGCCAGGCGGTGGCGCCGCCGGGCACCCTGGAGTACAGAACCTGATTGGATGCAGAGAGATCGATCTCTGCCGTGCCGGATGCCTGCGGCTCGTCCGGGAGCCGGTAGACGACGAGCTCGTAGGCCACCGACTCGGGAACGCCGCCCCAGATGAATGTCGGGCACCGGCTCTCAACCGCGTCGATCCGGTCGACAGCGCCGGGTGAGACACCCTCGGGGGTCTGCGCGAGAACGGGCGCGAGACCGATTGCGAGGACAACCGTCAGAAAACCGGACACTGTTGCTCGAGGACGACTGCTCATGCACTGCCTCCAACCACGTGACGACTTCGACCGACGCATCGGCCCGCCGGATCGCACGTTCTTGCACTCGGTGTATCGGATTGTCTCAACCAGTGTGGATTTCTGATCTCACGATGTCAGGAGAGTACTTTTTCTGGGCGATGGCTGCTCCGCAGCTCTCGCCCAGAAAAAGACAGCAGGAGCGTTCGCTCCTGCTCGAAGTCGTTTCTGTGGTTTCCGCTACGGCGATGTGCTCGACCAGGCGCCGGTCGTGCCGCTCTCGAAGCCGTCGGTGAAGATGGCGTCAGAGTTTCAGTTTGCGAATCTCTTGAGGTTTTTCATGAAGAGCAAGACGAGGATGGCGGCGAAGATCGCCAGGCCGGACAGGAGCATGAAGTACTGGTCGTGCGAGAGCCGGCTGTAGAAAGAGCCGAAGATCCCGGAGCTCAACGAGCCTAGGGCGGTGGAGGCGAACCACCCACCCATCATCAGCCCCTGGATCTTGGGCGGCGCCACCTTCGAGACGTAGGACTGTCCCATGGGCGAGATCAAGATCTCCGCCAGCGTTATGAAGAGATAACAGTTGATGAGCCACACGGGCGACATGATGGGGGTGTCGGAGTTGCCGCCCATCCACGAGGCCACGACCATGATGAACATGGCGAAGCTCATGATCAGAAGACCGAGGAAGATCTTGACGGGGGTCGAAGGTTCCCGATTCAGACTCCTGAGCTTGGAGAAGAGGGCCAGGAGCGGGGGCGTGAGAATCAGAATGAAGAAGGCGTTGAAGATGAGGTAGGTCTCCGGTCGGAGGAACCTGTAGGCGAGAGTGGAGCGGTCGGCAAACAGGGTCAGGGCCAACCCGTTCTGGTAGAAGGGGACCCAGAACAGAGCGGCGATGAAGAACAGCGCGCAAAGGGTGAGAATCCGCTGCCAGAACTCCTTCGGATCCATGGCGATGGCCCGGGCGGTGGATTCGGCCTGGAATTCGTTGGACTGTTTTGTGTCGACTTCGACGAGGTTTTTCTGGCCGAAATGCATGATGATCAGTGACAGGAACATGCCACACGCAGCGGCCCAAAAAGAGATCCTGTAGTCGTTGTAAATGACGCCCAATACTGTCGCGACTCCCGGGCCGAGCGTGGCACCAACATTGACACCCATATAGTAGATATTGAATCCTGCATCTCTTAGCTCAGTTTTCGTACGATAAAGGTTTCCAACCAGAACGGAAATATTGACCTTGAAGATTCCGGTCCCGGATGCTATCAGCGCCAACCCGAGATAGAAATATGCATGATTCTCCGCGGAAGAAAGAGCGAGAAAGACATATCCGACGGCCATCATCATGGAGCCGATTCGAATCGTCCGTAATTGTCCTAAAACGTTGTCGCCCAACCACCCGCCAAGAAGCGGAAAAGCGTAGGATGAAAAAAGGAAAAGTCCGTAGAGAATGCCCTTCTTTACGTCATCGAAATGGAGAGTTTTCTCCATATAGAGTACATAGACAGCAGACATGATGTAGAAACCGAAACGTTCCCACATTTCTATGAAGAAAAGGTTCCATATTCCGCGCGGGTGTTTGCGTTCCATCAACACACCTTACCTGAGAAACCGCGATGAGCGACCTACAGAGCGGTTTCTCGGGTTGGACGCTATTTCTTGGCGGCGACTCCGGTCACGAGCAGTAGGGTCTGCGGATCGAGGAGGATGTTGAGGTCCTTGTCGACCATCTCGTCCTGATCCTTGATGACGTGCAGCCGGACCTTGGCGTCCTGGGGGACGAGGCTGAAAGCGACATCGACCTCGCCCTCGAAGGTGTCGGCCGGCGGCGGCAGGTGGCCCGGTGCGGCCGGCGGGCCGTCACGATGGGTGCGGCAGGCCATCCAGATCTCAGCGCCGATCTCGGCTGCCATGGCCTTGAGCTCGGCGATGGAGTCGGGATTGAGCTCGGTGTACTCGGTCCGGTCGAGGATGATCACCGCCGGGACGAACTCCATGGCGTCGCGGAGCAGATCGAGGGTGTGACGGATACGCTCCAGCGAGAAGCTCTGGCCGACAAAGGTATGGATGTGGCGGTTGCGCTCCATGGTCAACTGGAGCGGGCCCAGGTGGTCGAGCTTCTTGTTGTGCTTGAGCATCTCTACGAGCTTCTCGTCGTACCATTCGCGGATCTTGTCGATGGTGCGCTCGATGGACACGTGGAGCACCTTCTGGCCCGACAGCATGGCGTCAACGCCGATGCCGGTCAGAACGGCGGTCTTGCCGACGCCGGCGCGGGCCATCACGAGGCCGAGCTTGCCGGGGCCGGGGCCCGGGTGCCCGTCCCGCTCGAGGAGCGTTCTGGGCGAACGACGAAGGGAAATCATCAGATCGGTCATGCGTCCTCCTCGTCCGAAACATTGCTTCGGTATTTCTTCAGGAGCTCCTCGGACACCTCTCTCGGGGCCGGAGCATATTTGGAGAATTCCATGGTGAACTCGGCCTTGCCCTGGGTGCCGGACCGGAGATCCGTGGAGTAGCCGAACATCTCGGCGAGCGGGACATCGGCGTCGACCCGCGCAAAACCGGCGTCCTCGGTGGAACCGAGCACCGTCCCGCGGCGTTGCATCAGGGACTTGTAGATGGTGCCCTGAAACTCGCCCGGACCCTCAACCGAAACCCGCATGACGGGTTCGAGGATCCTCGGTTTGGCCTTCTTGTAAGCCTCGCGGAAAGCCATTCTCGAGGCGGTCATGAAGGCCATATCCGACGAGTCGACCGCGTGCGAGTTGCCGTCCGTGAGGACCGCCCGGACGCCGACCACCGGGAACCCGATGAGGGCGCCCTTGTCGAGGGAGGCGCGAAAGCCCTTGTCGCAGGCCGGGATGTACTCGGTGGGGATGCGGCCGCCGCGGATCTCGTCGACGAACTCGTACTCGCCGTCGGTCGATGGTTCAATGTAGCCAACCACCTTGGCGTACTGACCCGAACCACCGGTCTGTTTCTTGTGCAGGTAGTCGAAGTCGGAGCGACGCGAGATCGCTTCGCGGTAGGCGACCTGGGGCGCGCCGGTTTCGACCTCGGCCGCGTACTCGCGTTTCATGCGTTCGACGTAGACATCGAGGTGGAGCTCTCCCATCCCGGAGATGATGGTCTCGTTGCTCTCGGCATCGAGTTTGACCCTGAAGGTGGGGTCCTCCTTGGTGAACCGCGACAGCGCCTTGGACATGTTGTCCTGAGCCTTGGAGTCCACCGGGTGGACCGACAGCGAAATCACCGGATCGGGGACGTACATTGAGGTCATGTTGATCCGCGGCCCGGCGGCGGCGAAGGTGTCGCCGGTGTGGCAGTCGATGCCGAAGATGCCGACGATGTCGCCGGCCACAGCGGCCTCGATGTCCTCCATCTTGTCGGCATGCATCCGGACCAGGCGACCGATCTTGATCTTCTTGCGGGTGCGGGTCTGGATGACGGTGTCACCCTTCCTCATCGTGCCCTGATAGACCCTGAGGAAGGTCAGCTGACCGTAGCGGCCCTCGTCGAGCTTGAAGGCGTAGGCGACGGTCTGACCCTCGGGGTCGGGTTGGAGCTCGACCGCGGCGCCGTCCTGGTCGAGGTCGATCGCCTCGATGGGGACGTCGGTGGGGTTGGGGAGATAGTGGGTGACGGCGTCCATCATGGGCTGAACACCCTTGTTCTTGTAAGCCGAGCCTATGAAAACTGGGGTCAGCTCGAGGGAGAGCACGCCGGCGCGGACCGCCTCGCGGATGAGCTCGGGAGTTGCCCGCTCCTCGAGGGCCGCCTCCATGAGTTCGTCGGAGAACATGCTCGCCGCGTCGAGGAGCTCGGCGTGGCGTTCCTCGGCCTCGGCCTGGAGCTCGGCGGGAATCTCGCCGTACTCGATCTGCTCGCCGTTGTCGCCGCGGAAATAGATCGCGCGCATCTCCACCAGATCGACCACGCCCTCGAAGTTTGCTTCGAGCCCGATGGGCAGTTGGAGCAAGACCGCGTTGTGGCCGAGCTTGTCACAGAGCGCGCGGGTGACCCGTTGCGGGTTCGCTCCCGACCGATCGCATTTGTTGACGAATGCGATTCGGGGCACCTTGTAGCGCTTCATCTGCCGGTCCACGGTGATGGACTGCGACTGGACGCCGGCCACGGCGCAGAGTACGAGGACCGCGCCGTCGAGCACCTGCAGCGAACGCTCGACCTCGATGGTGAAGTCCACGTGCCCCGGGGTGTCGATGATGTTGATGTGATGGTCTGACCACTCGACGTGGGTGGCGGCCGATGTGATCGTGATGCCGCGCTCCCGCTCCAGCTCCATGTGGTCCATTGTCGCCCCGACGCCGTCCTTGCCCTTGACGTCGTGGATCGCGTGGATCCTCTGGGTGTAGAACAGGATCCGCTCGGTGAGCGTGGTCTTGCCCGAGTCGATGTGGGCCGAGATTCCGATGTTTCGGATCTTTTGGATGTCGCTACTCATGATGTGTATCCAGAGCCCGGTGCGCTCCCCGGTCGTGGGAGACCATCTCCCGGCGAAAGAGAGCTGCTAACTGTAATGGATCTCCCCGTTGTGCGATCCGAAACGTTCGGATCTCGGGGCCGCGAGAGGGTACAACTCGAGTCTCACCTTGTCAATTCCGCCGGCGCTGCGTTTTGGCTGTATCTTACAGTACTCTCCCGATCCCGCTCCCGATCCCGCTCCCGATCAATGCCTCAGATAGACGAAGAGCTGCGCCTTGACGGGCCGGTCGCTGCTGTTCGCCAGAAACGCCTGATATTGAGGGAACGCCAGTTGGTGCTGGAAGGACATGGATCCCGCGACCTTTTCGTCACCGGTGAAATTAACCGCCGCCGTGAGCGGGAACAGGACAGGCCCGCCGTCCGAACAGTCGTTGACGAACTTCTCGGTGGGTACGAGATAGGCGGTGACGCTGCCCCCGTCGCTGCTCTGGGGCTCGACCGCGAGGCTCAGCATGACGCTGGTGTAACCGCCGGCGTTGACAAGTCCGGCGAAGGTCATGTCCCCGCTCCCGGAGCCGCGGGTCGAGGAGACCGCGATGTCTCTGAAGACCACCAACTCGGAGTGGGGGATGGGTTTGGGCACGTTGACATCCGGTACGCCGACGATCGTGACCTCGGTCTGAGCGGCAGCAGGTATGGCGGCACACAGAAAAACAAGCAGCAGTGCGGGAGCGGCGGACGACTCGCGGCGCGGGGTGGTTTTCATTGCGCAACCTCCGATGGGGCATTGTTCGCGAAGCTTACGCTTCAGGGTGCACTTTCGTCAAAGACGGCTGACAGGTGAGATGCGCGGAAGCTCGAGGAAGTTCCATGCGAGAACCTTCGATTGCGATGGCTTCGTGACCCCTTTGTGTCTTCGTGGTTGCGGCGTGCGATGGTATCTGCGTTGATCTGCGCTGTCTGCGGTTTCTCATGGGTGGGAGGGGGCTTTGGATTATCCGTTGCCGACCCGTTCGAGCGCATCCTCCGCTTCGGTGACGATCCTGCTCATGACCTCGGCCACCGTGGGTGTGTCGTTCATCAGCCCGGTGCACTGGCCGAGGGGTAGGACGCCGCGTTCGACATCGCCTTCGACGCAGCCCTTCTTGAACGCGTCGAAACCGATGGCCATGCGCGCCATCTGGACCGAGCGCCGGTAGCCCGAAAGCACGATCCCCGCGGCGAGCTTGAGCCACGGCAGGCCGAGCAGTTTCGCGATCTCCCGGGATCTCATGAGCGCGGAGAGCGGATTCAGCCTCATGTTCATGATGCGCCTGGACCCGGTGGCCTTGACATACCGTCCGGGCAGACCGTCGACCCGGTTGGTGTAGACGGTGTCGGAGATCGATCGCTCGACGCTCACGTGCTTGGCGTCGTCGTGGACCGGGCTTTCCACCGTGTTCATGAATCGGGTGCCCATGGCCACCCCACCGGCCCCGAGGGCGAGCGCCGCCGCGAGGCCTCGACCGTCCGCGAAACCACCGGCGGCGATGACCGGAATCGAAACCGCGTCGGTGATTGTCGGCACGAGTACGAGGGAGGTCACTTCTCCACCGTGGCCTGCGGCCTCGTGCCCGGTGACGATGAGCGCATCGGCGCCGTCACGCTCGGCGGCGAGAGCGTGTTTGATGGTGGTGACAGTGGCCACGACCTTGCCACCGTAGGCGTGCACCGCCTCCGCGATCCAGTCGCCCTTGCCGAGCGAGTAGTTGATCACCGGCACCTGTTCGTCGATGAGGACTTCCGCGTTGGCCCGGTTGCCCGGGAAGTAGAGGGTGACGTTGGCGGCGAACGGCCTCTGGGTCAGCTCCCGGGTCCGGTGGACCGCTGCGCGGGTCTGCTCGGCGTCGAGAACGCCGGTCGCGAGAATGCCGAGGCCGCCGGCCTCGGCCACGGCGGCCACCAGTTCGGGAGTACTGATCCAACTCATCCCCGAGAGCACGATGGGATGGTCGATAGCGAAGAGCTCGGTGATGCGCGTGTTCATCTGGCGATGTCTCAACCTGGGCAGTTGTGCTGCACCCGTCGGGAGTGACTATTCTTCGGTCGTTTCTCCGAAGATGGCATCAGGGGTCGAGGGGGTCGGCTCCATTTCGTCGGGCTTTGCCTGACGCCGCTCGAGCTTTTCTTGCCGCTTCTTCTGTTTCTTGAGTTCTTTCTGCCGCTTCTCGAATTTGTACGATCCACCTTTTCGTCCCAAATCGTCCTCCAGGCACCCACCCTACCAGAACCCGGTTCGGCGGCGATGGGATGAAGCGGCCGGCCGCCGGATCGTCAATCGGCGCTTCGAGCCTCGTTGTATGCGGCGATGGCTGCCTGGGTCTTGCCGACCATTGCGTGCGGGGCGAGTCGGCCGCAGTCTCCCTTGCCACCCGTAGGCGTGCACATCTGTCGGCACCAGGTGATGCGATGGCCATAGCTCGGGCAGGACATGGTGCGGTACTCGGGGAGTCCCCGTCCGGTGCGGTTGCGATCACTCTTCGGGCGAAGTAGCGGCATGGGAAGTTTTCCTCCGACGATCAACGGAAACCAAGAGTGGTTCCTGTTCCCAATAGTATGCCTGATCTCGGCAATCTCTGCCGCAAACCTATTCTTGAAATCGCGGATGGTCGGGGCGGTACCAACAGCTGTCGCACGATCCGCCCAGCTCACAGAGCCCCAGCGGTCTCAAACAGGTGTCGTCATCGCCCTGGGATCGCATGTCTCCCACCTTGACGTACTCGACGCAAACCCCGGCATCGTCGGAAGGTCCGAGCCCGTGGATCGCGGGGTTGGCGTCATCACCCGGTCGTGTCATCGGTGGATCGTAACATCGTACACCGGGATGATCGCACCGGAGGCGAGAAACCGCATGAGAAGACACCTCCGGGTGCCGGGCATCGTCGGCCGCAATCGAGCAGTCGTTAGCCGGTTCCGAGGTCGTGAAACACCTCGTCGCGTCGCTCGCAGAGGACCCGAGCGGCCGGACTCAGGCTCCACCGATAGGCGACGACCACAGCCGCGAAGAGGCCGATGGCGAGGACAGGCTGGAGGGCGGGCGTGTCCGCGAGCGCGGTCCCGAAGACGACCGCTCCGCCGAGGGTGATACCCACCAGAAGACAACCGATCATGACGAGAGTTCCGGTTGGTGATGCTGAAGATGTCAGTGCCGATACCGGGCGACTCTCCGGGAACGCAACCGAGGTGAAGTTACCCAGCAGCGACAGGAGCAGGGTGGTCGACCCGAGGACCAGCAGACTGGTGACGACGGTGGCGACGTGGGGAAGCCCCCTGACGAGGCTCCAGACGATGATGCCCTCTACACCGAGAACGAGGTTGAGAGTCCAGATCCCGAGGTTCTTGCCCAGAAGGATCTCCTCGGGCCGCACGGGTGAGGTGAAATAGGTGGTGATGCCGGATTTCTCCCAGGCGAAGGCGTTGACCTGGAGGTGTCCGGTGAGGGCCGCCGCGTAGATCATGACTCCGATGAACACGACGAGTTGGAGGTCGAGGCCGAGCACAATCATTCCGCTCTTCCGACCCGCCAGGAGAGCCGGCAGTGCGGTCATCACCGGCATCACCAACAGGCTGACCCTTCCGGTGCCGCTCTGGAGCAGATAGCGCAGTTCCTTGGCCGTTACGGCGCCGACCGGGGGATTCAGACGGTCGATCAGGCGGGTGCGGATTGTCCCCAATCTCGATTCGGGTGCAGCGGTGGTGGTCGTGCCGGTGGTGGCGCCGGAGCGCAAGAGGCCGTCGAGAGCGAAACGACCGATGATCCAACCCGCCGCCAACCACCCGATGAGCCACCCCACGAGCTCGACCGCCGCCGTGCGATCTCCGACTCGAAGCGCGGTCAGCGCCCGCGATGCAATGGACGGGGGGAGGACCCGGGAGATCTGCTCGATCCATGGTGGGACGGTGAGCAGCTCCCCGATGCGCTCATCGGCATTGTCGGCGGTGATGTCGACCGCGGCCGGCGCCACGCTCAGAATGACCACGCCCATCAACCCGATGACCGCCGCCAACTCGCGGAGCCGGCGGTTGCGGAGCCATCGGCGCACGACGAGCGAGATCGAGTGGCCCCAGACCACCAACGAGATGGCGAACACGCCGATCACCGCCAGTTGCGTCAGGCTCTGGGGTCTCGGGATCACGATCCCGATGACTGCGGACACGATCAAAGCCGGATACCAGATCAGGTGCGGCGCCGAGAGGAACTCGGTGACGAGCGCGAGGTGGTGAAGACCGCCCCGGCTGACGGGAAAGACCAGCAGACGCGAGGGGTCGAACGCCGAGCTCCCGGCGCCGGTGATGATCGGAACGACAACCGCAAAGAACGCGATCGTGTAGAGGGCCGATGTCCAGGCGACCTGGATGGCGTCAGGGTCCTTCGACGCGAATGCGAGGTGGAGAACGAGACCGAGACCGCCGGCGAGGGCGACGGCGCCCGCCGCCGCCAAGGCCAGGGCGATCCCTGCGGCCAGGTTGGCGGCTCCGGCGATACTCGTGAGCCCCCGAAGGGCGAGCCGGCGCCGAAGCCAGAAGACGGTCGAGAGCACTCTCACGGGACATCGCCGTCGAGCCACGACAACCGGTGGTCTTCCCCCGCTCCCCGGCCGATGAGATCGAGGAAGAGATCCTCGAGCGATTCACCGCCGCCCGCCCGGGTGCGGAGTTCGTCGAGAGTGCCGCGGGCCACCACCCTGCCGTGATTGATGATGGCGATGTCGGAGCAGAGCTTCTCGACGATCTCGAGGATGTGGGACGTCAGGAAGATGGTCACCCCGACCTGTCGGAGCTGGTCGAGGATGCTCTTGATGAGGCGGCTGGTGACGGCGTCGATGCCTTCGAAGGGTTCATCGAGGAAGAGCACTTTCGGGTTGTGGATGAGGGAGGCGGCGAAGCTGAGCTTCTTTCGCATCCCGTGGCTGTAGTCGACGATGAGCTTGGCGCTGTCGTCGGCGAGACCCATGAGATCGAGAAGCTCGTCCGATCGCTTGCGGATGGTGGGCCGCTCCATGCCGTACATGCGGCCGATGAACTCGAGATACTCGGTTCCGGAGAGCCTCTCGAAGAGGGCGCCCTCCTCGGAAACGACTCCCGTGAGCTGCTTGGCCGCGACTGCATCATCAACAACGTCGTGACCGAGAATCGAGGCTCTTCCTGAGGTGGGCTGCAAGATCCCGGTGAGGATCTTGATGGTTGTTGACTTCCCGGCTCCGTTGGGCCCGAGGAAGCCGAAGAACGAGCCCGCCTCGACCCGGAGGTCGAGTCCGTCCACCGCCACCACATCACCGAACTTTTTGAGAAGGCTCTTGGTTTGGACCGCAGCGCTCGACGTTTCGTCCATGCCTCATCTTACGATTGACCAAGCGGATTGTGGCGAAGATGCAGACTGCGCGGCCCGTTGGTTGGGCCGATTCAGGGACCCACGTGTGACCACGCGTCGGGATTCCCTGTTTCGAAGTCGTCGGCGAAGACGGCGCCCGACTCGAGTGCGCCGAGATCGAGCACACCGTCATCAGGTCTGACGATGGTTTGCTGATGTCTGACGTACTGCCGCACCGGCTGGTGATCGGGGATGGTGTCCGCGTGGAGGGGGCCTCCCCGATCGACGCACGCGCTGCCCTGGGCGGGCGCGAAATCTCTGCCGGCGAAATCCGCGAATCCGGGGTCGGTCCCCGTGACGTTGCTGCCGTGGTCAATGACGGTTCCGCCGCCCGAGTGGCTGACGACCCAGTCCTGGCGGATCCAGTTGTCACGGAGATCGAGCACACCTGCCGTGTTGAGCATGGCCAGGTGCGATCCGGTCGCGGTGGTGTAGAGGATGTTGTCGCGAACATCGGCGTGCTCGTCATCGGTGGACAGCCGGACCAGGGTCGTGTTGCTCGATCGGGTCGAAACGAGGGTGTTGTGGAAGAAATGGAGGGTGCCCTTGCGATAGCCGCCCGATGCTCCGCTGTCGCCGCCGTAGTGGATGATCTGACTGTTTCCTTCGAGATCGGCTTCGAGAAGTAGATTTCCGTAGACAAATGTCGTTCGGTAGTCGGGGTGGGTCGCCACCGCCGACCCGTCCGCGGCGTCCACCAGATCGAGCTGGCGGTTGCCGTCCTCGATCCAGTTGTAGCGGACGACCAAACCGGCGGAGCGGTCCTTGAGGTTGTTGCCGTCACAGTTTTCGCGGAGCCGACCCATGTGGTTGCGTTGATACGTGATCCCGATGGCCGAGGTGTAGGTGTTGTGCTCGTAGGCGCTGCCCTCGATCCCGTTGCCGTGGATCGAGTTGCCGTCGATGAGAATGTCCCGGGTCTGGCCGTTGAAGGAGCCGATGAAAAGGCCGTTTCCCGAGTCCGAGAGCACACAGTTGCGAATCACGAGGTGCTCGGCCTTCTCGACATAAATGGCGGCTGCGTTGGATGAATATGCCTCGGGGTCGTTGTCGGCGTTGGTGAAGCTGTAGGGCGGCCGGCCCGATCGGATGTCGAGGTTCTCGATGACGATGTGCGACGGCAGGGTGTCGGAAGGGATGTTCGCGCCGCCGATCTTGAGCACGCCGCGGGACTCGTTCCAGTAGTCCAGGGCGAGCCGGGTGGTGGCGTCCCGGCCGTCGATCACCGGGAGTTGACCGGAAGGTCCGGGGACACCGGAAACGACGATGGGCTGAGCCGCGGTGCCCTGGCGGCACAGAACCCACTTCTCGCGATAGGGGGTGGAACGCCAGTGGATCAGCACCCGGTCTCCTGGTTGGAGGCCTTCCCAGGGAACATCACCGATGGAGCCGAGCATCCCGGCTCCCTCACCTACCTCGTAGTCGACGGCGACGGCTGTTGCGGCGGCCATGCAGAGAACCAGGGCGATGATTCGGTGGCGATGCAGGTTCTGAATGTCCATCACCACAACCGTACCCGGATGGTGATTCGATGTCGGGTGATCTCGCTCACGGGGATCGGAAGATCCCGCCTTGGAAATGGTTCGAGGAGCCCAATACCCACCGGTCAAAACCGCAAGATGCAGTAACCTTTTCGCCCGAATGCGTATCTCCTGTTGGAGAAAGCCAGGTGAGAATCATGCGTCATCGAGCCCCAACTGCGCAGATGATTGCCGTCGTTCTTGTCGGTCTGGGGGTGGTGTTCTCGGCTATGGCCATGGAGCCGCCCACGTCGGAGCAGCTCGATCGCTACCTCGCCGATGGGTCGCTCGCGGAGAGGGCCGCCGCGGCTCGCGAGGTCGGAAATCACCTGGTCTCTCCCGAACTCGTGAAGCGCCTTCGAGGAAGCTTCGAAGTCAAGAGGGAAGAAGGCGCGACCGAGGTCAAGCGGCTTCCGAGTATCGGGACCCGCCGGGTCTTCGCCCTGCTCATCGGGTTTTCGGACTATCCGGGAAGGAACCCGAGGAGCGAGATCGATCGTCGTCTCTTCGGCGTCGGTCCAGCGTCCGAATACCCGTATGAGAGCCTGCGTGACTACTATCTCCGATCCTCCTACGGGATGCTCGAGCTCGAGGGCGAGACCCTGGGCTGGTACCGAGCGCCGTACCCGATGTCGGCGGTGCGGCAGGACGACGAAGGGCGTGAGGCACTGATCCGAGAGGTCATGGATCACTTTGACGGATTGGGTCACGACTTCTCGCAGTACGACAGCGATGGAGACGGCGCCATTGACTACTTCCTCGTTTTCTACGCCGGACCACACCAGGAGTGGGGCGATTTCTGGTGGGGTTACCAGCGCGATTTCGAGGACATGAGCTTTGAGGTGGACGGCGTCCGGCTCGGCGCCTACTCCTGGCAGTGGGAGTCGTGGGATGTCGGCGGACCGTTTTCGGCTCGTGTCGCCATTCACGAGACCGGCCACGCCCTGGGTCTCCCGGACTATTACGACTACGACGATGAGATCGGCCCGATGGGTGGTCTCGGCGGTCTCGACATGATGGACAACAACTGGGGTGACCACAACGCCTTCAGCAAAATCCTTCTCGGGTGGATCGAGCCGACCGTCGTCAACGAGGGGCTGCAGCGACTCTCCCTCAGGCCGTCGAACTCATCGGGAGATGCCGCGCTGCTCATGCACGGTGATCCCGTGGACAATCCGTTCGGCGAGTACTTCGTCGCCCAGCACCGCCGGCGGTCGGGCAACGACGCCGACTATCCGGCTGATGGGCTCTTGATCTGGCATGTGGATGCGCGGATTGATGGTGACGGGCGTTTCCTCTTCGACAACTCATACACCGAACACAAGCTGATCCGCTTGATGGAGGCCGATGGCCTCGAGGAGATCGAACAGAATTTCGGCGCCGATGCAGACGATTTTTACGGCCCCGGTGACGTCCTGTCCACCTTTTCGGCGCCGAGCTCGCTCCGCTATGACGGGACACCGACCAATCTCTCCATCGACCGAATCGAGCGGTCCGCCGGGTCCCTGGTCTTCGACGCGGATCTCGGTTCCGGTTGTGGCGTCTTTGCCCACGTGGCCGAACCGGTGACGGGGTGGCCGGGTATCACGACGCCGTTTCGAGCCGTCGTCAATTTCGCCAACTGCAGTGGAACCGCGCCGCTGGACTGGGTCTTCGGTGACGGTTCCGCGGCCTCGGGGGCCGTGGGAGACCACACTTTCCGGGGTGAAGGGACATTCTCGTGGGAGTTCTCATCCGTATTGGGTGACGCCTCGTTGAATCGTGCGGGCGAGGTTTTGGTATGCGCCGATCCACGCTGCTTCCAGTGGCGGCCAGTCCCCCGGATGAAGGGGCCACGCCTGCAACACTCCGCCGTCGTGCTCGAAGACGGCCGGGTGCTGGTGGTGGGTGGCGGGGTCCGGCCGGAGATCTTCGACCCGGGGTCGGGACAATGGCAGGCGATTCCGCCCGGCAACGGGGACTTTGATTTCGCGAGCGCGCAGCGGCTCGCCGACGGCCGGGTCCTCGTGACCGGAAGCACCCAGGGCGACTCGGTCAACGCCGAGATCTACGATCCCGTGGCCGAGGTCTGGAGCGTGACCGGTCGGATGAACCACGACCGGGTGATGCACTCGTCGGTGCGGCTCGCCGACGGTCGGGTGTTGATCGCGGGCGGGTCCTTTGACGGGACCGATGTCGCGGCGTCGGAGCTCTACGACCCGGCGACCGGATCGTGGACCGACGCGGGTGGAACCGGCTTCGCATCGGTGCCGGGTCTCGCTCTTCTTCCTGATGACGAGGTGCTGTACGTCGGCGAGAAGGTCACGAGGATCTTCAACCCCACCACCGAAGCGTGGAGGCGCGTCTCGGATCTGGTCCACGAGCACAAGTGGGGAGCGACGGTGCGACTTGCCGATGGTGGCGTCATGGTGGTCGGCGGTGAGGGGACGGCCGAGGTCGAGGTCTTCGACCCGACGCTCAATCTCTGGCGGCCCGCACCCCGGTTGAATGGAGTTCGCGCCGTCCCGTCGGCGGCCGTCCTGCCGAGTGGACACGTGGTCGTGACCGGCGGCGCCGACCGCTTCTGGAGGATCGGCTCCAGCGTCGAGATTTTCGAGCCCGCCACCAATGCCTGGACGGTGATCCAGCCCATGGCCGAGCCGAGGCTCGCGCACACCATCACGGTTCTCGACGATGGATCGGTTTTGGTGACGGGTGGGACCACCTCGGTGCTCGAGGAACCGTATGAGGGACAGGTCACAGCCGAGCGGTTTCTCACGCCGCTCCAGACCACCCCTGCGCGAGGGTCCACGGGTCGCGTGGGTCCCTGATGTTTGTTTCGAGCTCGTGAGTCAGGCGGACCGGGATTTCGCAATGAAGATCGTGTGTTTCGGCCCTTTGGTCCCGCGACGGGCACGGACCGTTTCGACCCGGAACCGATAGCCGGCGCGGTGGAGCGCCCGTTCGTAGTCGTGGTCCGGGCCGGCGGACCAGACCCCGAGGATGCCATTCCGGCGGAGACTGCGTCTGATCGCGGCGAGGCCGTCGGCGGAGTAGAGCCGGGCGTTGCGGCAATCGGTGAGGGCGGCCGGGCCGTTGTCGACATCGAGGAGGATCGCATCGAAGGTGTCCGGATGCGCCGCCATCACCTGTGAGACATCCTCCACCACCAGCTCGACTCTGGCGTCATCGAGGGGAGAGCCCACCAGATGGTCCAGATGCTCGCGATTCCAGTTGACGATCTCGGGCAGAAGTTCGACGACGGTGACCCGGCTCGAACGGGAAACGCGGTCGAGTACGGCACGAAGGGTATAGCCCATCCCGAGCCCACCAACCAGGACCCGCGGGTCACGGGTCATCAGTCGGCCCAGAACCAGTTCAGCCATCTCTTCCTCGGAACCATGCGACCTGCTCGACATGAGCTCGAGCCCGTCCACGCGAATGGTGAAGACCCCATCCCGCTCGTAGAGCACGAGCTCCTTCCCGTCGGGAGTCCTGGTACGGTCAATCGTGATCTGAGGCTTCATCGGCTTGGTGTCGCCCGCTCCGCGATGGTCCGTCTCTACCTTTTTGAGATTCTGCACGGAAGAGGCCCTCGGGCTTCAGCCGTGCAGAATTTCAGTGGATCTCATCGACGCCGCCCCTGGCCCGGTTGATTTGCGCCATGATCGATGGCGAATTCCACGCAACAGGCCCTCGCGCCTGGTGGGCCATGAATCCCTGGGGATCGTAGACAAGGGTCTCGGGGATACGGCGCACCCCGCAGAGATCTCCGGTCTTGCTGTTGAGGTCGAGATAGAGGAGGTCTTCCGGGATCCCGGCGCTGGCTGCGGTTGCCTTGACGCCATCCCAGGACGGCGCCTGGGCGATAAAGAGAAAGTCCACCATGGGGTCGTTTGCAAGACCGGCCGCGAACTTGGCGGCCGCGGCCTGCTCGCTGAGATCCACGCTCAGGGGGTCGAACCAGTGGAGGACCAGCACTTTTTCGGGGACGCCGACGAGGTTTCGCCGGTCGCCGCCGGCCGCCTCGACCCACAGAAACCCGCCGGCATCGAGCTTGGCGATGGCGTGGTCGTGGTCGGCATGCCGGGGTGGAGTCAGGGCAAAGAACATGTTGTAGGCGAGGATCGCACCCGCGACGGCGAGAACCACACCCAGGATCAAGCGGTTTCTGGTAGCTGCATTCATGGGCGAAGGATAGCATTTTAGACACGGGAGAGTTGTGCTCCCGGCCCCGGCGGGTCGAACTGCGAGGGCGCCTGGGACGCGAGGACATCGCAGCCATCGCAGGGTTGAATCGCAAAGGCATCGCATGATTGACCCATCGCACGATCGCAGGATTAAGTTGAGGGATGACTGACTTCGTGGAAGCGTTGTCACGGCCGGAATGACTCTGAAGGGCAGGCTGGAAGCCCGCCCCACAATCCAACGCAGGTTACGTTTTCGGGTGGAGGAGACGCCTGGTGAGCGCTCGGAACTCGTCGATGAGGCGGTTTGGCTTGTTGGGCTGTTTGCTGTGGATGGCACCTGCTCCGGTGAGGAGCCGGAGATGCGAGACTCCCTGCTTGGCGGAGGCGTTGGCGTTGCGCAAGTGGTGCAGTCGATCTCTCCCCGATCTCCCGTGACCTTCAGTAAGATTGGCCGGTACAGAAGACGCTGATCGAATGATCTGATCTGCGAGGCACTTGAGTGGAGCAGGTACGCGCAACACGAGCGAGATGGCGATGTCTG
>JARFRM010000022.1 GCA_029287235.1 Thermoanaerobaculales bacterium | reverse complement strand
CCGGAACCCGAGGACACGGTCACGTACTTCGACCTCGAAGACCCGGTGGACAGCCAGCGCCTTTCGGCGCCGATGACGGTCCTCGAAGGCCTCAGTGGACTTGTTGTGATCGACGAGATTCAACGGAAACCGGGGTTGTTCGAACTCCTCCGAGTCCTCGTCGATCGTCCCGAGAGTCGTGCCCGGTTCCTGATTCTCGGAAGTGCTTCTCCGTCGCTCGTCAGAGGCGTCTCGGAGTCTCTGGCCGGACGCGTGGGTTTTGTCGACCTCGGCGGATTGACGCTTGACGAAGTCGGGACAGACCGCCAGAACGATCTGTGGACCCGCGGCGGCTTCCCGCGCTCCTTTCTCGCGCCCGACGACGCCGCGAGCGTGATGTGGCGAACCGGCTTTGTTCGGACGTTTCTGGAGCGGGACATTCCCCAGCTCGGGATCACGACCGCCGCCGAAACCCTGAGACGATTCTGGACCATGATTGCTCACTATCACGGCCAGGTGTGGAACGCGGCCGAGTTCGCGAGATCACTGGGAATCTCACAGAATACGGCTCGGCGATACCTCGACATTCTCGCCGGAGCCTTTATGGTGCGCATTCTGCCACCGTGGTTCGAGAACCTCAAGAAACGACAGGTCAAGTCTCCCAAGATCTACGTCCGGGACAGCGGAATCCTGAACTCACTACTGCATCTCGGGAGCCGGCATGAGCTGCTTGGACATCCCAAGCTCGGAGCCTCGTGGGAGGGGTTCGCCATCGAACAGATCCTGGATCGGCTGAACACCCGAGAAGCGTATTTCTGGGCGACCCACAACGGAGCCGAGCTTGACCTCATGGTCACCGTCGGAGGCCGGCGGCACGGCTTCGAGATCAAGTACTCCGACGCCCCACGCCGCCGGAGGTCCATGCGCACTGCGTTGTCTGACCTCGCTCTCGACCATCTTTGGGTCGTCTACCCGGGAAGCAAGAGCTACCCACTGGACGACGACATCACCGTCATCCCGCTGGGTATGGCCGCATCCGGTGAGTACTCGCTCTGATCAGTAGGGAACGCCGACCGCACGCTGCATGAAGCGCCACGTGATGTCCATGGGTTTGGTGCCGCCGGTCCCGGGATCGGTGCCACCGTGCCACTCTCTCCCCGCTCGGGCGTGCGGGTCTTCGAGGTCGTCGCCCGGCGGACCACTGTCCCACAGGCAGACGGTCAGCTTGTGGCAAGTGTCATCTCCCTCGTCCCGGGTGAAGCAGTGGAACTTCCTCTGCCCCTCCCCCTCCAGGGAACTCGGGCCGTCGAGTTTGCGATAGCCCTCCGGAACCACTCCACCCGCGGCGAAAGGGCCGTACCGGTCGCCGACGTCGCCCTCGCCGAAACCACACCCGGCGTAGGCCGGGTTCCCCTGGAACCGAGCCAGGACCTGCAGAACCGGCGGGTAGATCCAGACCGGGTTCCAGGGGGCGACGGGTTCGGTGTAGGGTCGGCCGTCGTACGGCTCGAAGTTGTCGTAGATCTCGTTGACGTGCAGCACCCATGGAGAGTGCCCGTCCACCGGTGCGCTGATCCACCTCATGTGATCATCGATGCCGGCTTGATCCACTCCGTCCACAGGTACGAAGGCCTTGAACAGGTTCGATGTAGCGGGGTTCATCGCCAGCTGATAGGTCCACAGCGCTCCGTTGGAGTACCCGGTCGCGAAGAGCTGTCCCGGATCGACGCAGTGGTGATCCATGGTCCACTTCACGATGGCCCTGGTGAAGTCGATCTCCCTCTTCGTGCTGACGGCGTCATCCTCGTCGATGTCGCCACACCAGTCGCACTTCGTCCCCCACTGGTTTCCCAGACAACCGTCGGTCGGGTCCTGGCATGAAGGCACCGCCCAATTGGGCGAGCTGCCCGTCGGGTCGTAGGTGGATGGGGTCCGATCCCCCGTCGGGTAGAGACTGATGAAGCCGGCCACGCGACCCTTGGGATCCAGGCGCCACTTCCAGGAGCTGCCGTTCTCGCCGTAGCCGTGGAAACCGACCACCACAGGGCACGGCGAGCAGTCCGACCCGTCGCACTCGCACTGCCTCGGCACCGTGAGGTCGAGCACGCGTTCGCCGTAATCGTTTCCATCGCCCACGTCGAACGGGAACGGCGGCGACTCTGCCGAATCGCCGACGACGCAGCCCAGGGAGATCCTCTCACAGGGCGGCGCCACCTCTCCGGTCAGGGCCGAGTACCGGGAGCTGAGCCTGTCGCACTGCTTCCGCGGAGCCTCCGGATCCCAGTCGCAGTCGAGCTTTTCGCAGTAGGCGCGGCACAAACGGTAGGCATGGCCCGTCTCACCATCGCAGACCGTCGGTTCCGTCGCTCCACCCGCCGGCGCCGATGCGAGCGTCATCGCCAAGATCACGCAGCCGACGACGCTGCAGACTCGCGTTTGCCAAGTGCAGCTCATGACGTCTCCCTTCTGGGAACGAATTCCTGTTGCTCCGGTGTGCTTTCACTCCTCCCCGTACTCCTCCAGCAGCGCCTGGAAGCGCGGGTGGTCGCGGAGGGGGTCCCAGACGGGATCGAGGCGGAGGAGACCGACCGACAAGAACGATGGTATCGACAGCAGCTCCTCGACAAGATCCAGCGCTCTGTCATGTCGGCCGGCTCTTGTGAAAATGATGGCCGTCTCTATGGCCTGCTCCGGGCCGTCAGCTGCATCTTCTGAAATGGGCATGAGCCGGGCCGCATGCTCGACGGCCTCCACCGCATCCTGGTTTCTTCCGACGACCGCGTAGGCATAACCCAGCGCGTTGTACAGCCGACGATCCCATGACCGAAGCGCGACCTCTCGCTCGAGACGGCTGATGGCTGATTCACAGGCTGCCCTGGCCGGCTGATCGCGCCCCAGATCGGAGAGGCAAACGCATTCCAGCAGCTCGGCGGGCCAGTAGTAACTCTGAACCTCGATGACATCAATGTCTGCGCCGAGAACTCTTTCCATAGCTGATTCCGGATCCCGGTCAATACGGTCGAGCATGAATGCAAAGACCTGAATCATCGGGCGGCTTTGATCTGGCGCCAACTCCAGAATCTGCCGCGCTCTCTCGGTAGACTCATCCCAAAGCACGTAGAGCAAAGCCAAACCGTGGTACGGCCCGGCCAGATCCGGCTCCAGGGCCAGAGCTCGTCGAAACTCTACTTCGGCTCGCCCGTAGTTGCGGAGCATGAGGTGGGTATACGCTGCGTTGAGTGCCAGATGGTAGCTTTGCGGACTCAAGACCAGCAGTTGGTCGAGAGCATCCAGCGCCTCGTCCCAGCGCCCCTGGCGTCGACGGGTGGCATGAAGACCCTCCAGAACCGCTTCGTCTTTGGGCAGTGTCTCCGCGGCCCTCTCGAACTCTTCCAATGCCCGGTCGTATTCTCGAAATCCGAAGTAGAAATACCAGCCCAGAGCAAGATGCGCCTCGGGGAGATCTGGCTGGAGAGCCAGCGCACGATCTGCCGAGGCCTTTGCTTTCTCGAGGCGTTCAGGTGTGAAGTCGAGCCTGTAGTGATACGTCATTGAGTGCGCTCTGCTCAGTGCCGCATGGGCCACCGCAAACTCCGGGTCCAGCTCGACCGAACTCTCCAGCATATCGATGGAATCTCTCCACCCGCCTTCCTCGTGGGTCTGGATGTATCGGTTTCCGAGGAGGTATGCCTGGTAGGCCTCCACATTGGTTGTTGGAAGCGCGGTGACATGGTTCCGCTCATGATCGAACAGCGCCACCTCGAGCTCAGAGATGACGCGCTCGGAAATGTCGGATTGGACCACAAAGATCTCGTCCAACACCCGATCGTATCGATCGCTCCACAGGTGGGAGTCGTTGGCCACCCGAATGAGCTGCGGAGTGATCCGCACACGTCCGGGACCTTTTCCTGCTCGGTCCCAACGGATGGTTCCCTCCAGCGCGTACTCGACGTCGAGCTCCTCACCGATCTGACGAAGTGGGACTTGGCGGTCCTTGTAGTACATCGCGCTCGTGCGTGAGATCACCTGGAGACCGCTGACGGCAGCGAGCCGGCTGGTGATCTCCTCGGTGATGCCGTCGGCGAAGTACTCGTCTTCGGGTGGACCGAGGTTCTCGAAGGGGAGGACAACGATACGAGGTGGAAGTCTGTCGACTTCCTCCTGCACGCCGGTTGATCTCGCGATCCAGAGCGCTGCGATGACACCGATGATGACAACTCCCACAGCAAGAAATACCGGCAGCCGGGGTTTTCGACGCAGCGATGGCTGCGATGGAGTCGACAGGGTGACGTCCTCCACTTCCGCGATCTGCTTTCTGAGGTGGCGGAGGTCCGTCAGAAGCTCGCCTGCACTCTGGTATCGGCTGTTCGGGTCCTTGGCAAGAGCCCTGGCGACGATCTCACCGAGTTCGCCCGGTGCTTCCGGGCGCAGGTCACTCAGCGGGGCGGGCTCATCATCCAGAATCGCCCTGGCAACCGCGGCGTGGTTCTCCCCCACGAACGGGGGCCTTCCGGTCAGCATTTCGTGGAGGACCACCCCCAGCGACCAGAGGTCTGTCCTCCGGTCGATCCGGTCGCCTCGTGACTGTTCCGGCGACATGTAGAGCGGCGTGCCGAGCGAGGAACCCGGTTTGGTGAGCGTCAGATCGCCGGCCAGCTTGGCAAGGCCAAAGTCGACGATGACGACCTCGTCATGCCCGGTGAGCATGAGGTTCGCGGGCTTGATGTCGCGGTGGACGATCTCGGCCGAGTGGGCGCTCTCGAGTCCCTCGGCGGTTTGGATCGCGATATCCACGGCCCGCCCGATCGAGAGCTGCCCGCGTTCAAGCCTCTTCTTGAGCGACTCGCCCTCGTAGTACGCCATGGCGATAAAGAGCTGTCCGTCATCGGTCTCGTCGATGTCGAAGATGGTGCAGGCACGAGAGTCTTCGAGGGCCGAAGCTGCTCTCGCCTCTCGCAAGAATCGCTCCCTTGCGTCCGGGTCCCGACTCCACTCCGACGGCAGGAACTTCAAAGCCACCGTGCGTCCGAGCCTGGTGTCCTCGGCCTTGTAGACCACGCCCATCCCACCCCCGCCGAGGTGCTCGACGATGACGTAATGTCCAAGCGTTTGACCGATGAGGTCTTTCATTGTCTGCGATTTCCAGCCCGCCAATGGTATCGCAGAAAGGCTACCTGGCGGTGATGGCAGCGTGTACCCAGCCAATTGACCAATCCCCCGCCCGGCATGCAGGATGTCAACCGCCGCAATCAGAGCTACTCACACTTGGCCAGTGGCTCCCATAAGACAATTCACCATGAAAATCCGGATCTCGCTCTCGACCACCTCTGGGTGGTCTACCCGGGACGCAAGAGCTACCCGCTGGACGATGACATCACGGTAGTCCCTTTGGGCATGGCTGCATCCGGAGAGCACTCACTCTGAGCGGCAGGGCCAACAGAACTGACGGATTCGCGGGAGCTGATACCCTGCTCCTCAAGGAAGGGCTCCATGGACAATCTGGTCGGGGTGACGTTGTGCGTTCTTTTGTCGGTAGCAGGTGCCGGTGCGGGCGAGCTCGCCGAGTCGGGCACGGTGGTCGGTGTGCCATTGAGGGGCGAGCAGGCGGTGGATTTCCTGACCCATGCCGAAGTTGTCGGAGAGCCCGAGAGCTTTGACCAGGCGGCCATCACCGGCCCCGTTAGGGTCACGCTCACCGATGGCAGCCGGACCCTCCGCGCGGTGTTCAAGCATGAGGACACGCGGTACCCGGAGTTTCGCTTCTCCGACGGCCGCGAGGTTCAGCAGGCTCGTGACTCGGACCGGCACGAGATCGCCGCCTACGAGCTCGATCGTCTCCTCGGGCTCGACATCGTCCCGCCGTGCGTCGAGCGGAAGATCGGCTCGAAGACGGGCTCGCTGTGTTTCTGGGTGGAGGGCTCGATGACCGAGGCGGAGCGGCGTGAGAAAGGGTTGCAGCCTTCCGACCCAAAGCGGTACAAGGGGCAGCTGCGCGAGATTGAGCTCTTTCAGCAGCTCATCGCCGATCTCGACTACTCGGATCTTCGGAATCTGGTCGTCGATGAGAGCCTTCGAATCCACAAGGTCGACTCCTCCATGGCCTTCGATGCCGACCCCGACCTTCTGACCGGACTCTACTCGTCTCGTCTGTCACGACGCCTCATCCGGGCTCTCGAAACGCTCGACAAGAAGGAGCTGAACGAGCTGTTCAAGCCGTGGCTGCACAAGGACCAGCGCGGGAGCCTCTGGGAGCGCAGGAACCGGATCCTCAAACGCGCCAAGCAGCTCATTGCCGACTATGGCGAGGAGAGGACGCTGTACTGAATCCGGAGATAAGCCGATTCCCCGCGACGGAGAGTACGAATCTGAGTCCGCGATTTCAAAGCGGCGGAGGGCGTGAGCCCGCGGTCTGAAGGGAGGGATTTCCATGGCTTCTTCGACGGGCTCGCCAACCGTCTCCACGGCATCATCGATGGCGACGGCGGCGTCCTTAGCCG
This sequence comes from Thermoanaerobaculales bacterium, assembly GCA_029287235.1. Taxonomy (GTDB): domain Bacteria; phylum Acidobacteriota; class Thermoanaerobaculia; order Thermoanaerobaculales; family Sulfomarinibacteraceae; genus JAHECW01. The sequence goes on along the minus strand of JARFRM010000022.1, from coordinate 16,771 downwards.
ACCCGACCGCCTTCGGTCCGGGCGGCGCATTGTTGTTGTGTTCGGCGCTCATCGGGAAGGCCCGACCGGACTTTGCCGGGTGGACTTGGATGCTGGGTTACGGGAAGATGAGGCGCTGTCCGGAGACTCATTGAAGCCCAAACTGCTGCTCTACCAACCGCGGTGTCTGTTTTTCACCATGCCGCTCGGCCCTTTGGCGGTGGCCTCGGCGGTGAATCGCGATCGCGTGCAGCCGATCATCATCGATGGACGTCTCGATGCGGACCCCGTGGCTGTTGTCGAGCCCCACCTCGACGAAGCGGTCTGTTTCGGTGTCAGCGTCCTCACCGGTGCGCCCATCGAGGACGCCCTGCGGGTCAGCCGCGAGGTCAAGGCGCGGCGCCCCGAGCTCCCCGTCATCTGGGGAGGCTGGCACCCGTCGCTTTTCCCTCTTGAAGTTCTGGCCGAGGCCGAATGCGTCGATGTTGTGGTATGCGGTCAGGGCGAAGCCACCCTGAGAGAGCTTGTCGAGTGCTATCTCGACGGGTGGGGCGTCGCCGGAGTTGCGGGGATCGCGCTGAGGGTGGACGGCGAACCGAGAATGACGGACGCCCGACCCCTTGTACCGTACGGAGAGCTTCCCGCTGCGGATTACTCACTGCTTCCAGTGGAGCGCTACTTCGCCAGGAAGAAAAGGCGCCAACTCGACTATGTGACTTCCGTCGGCTGTCACTACCGATGTCGTTTCTGCGCCGACCCGGCGGTCTTCAAACGCCAACGGTCGGCGATTCCGTTGGACCGGGTTGTGGAGGAGCTTGCGGAGCTCGCCTTCCGATTTGGGATCGAGGATGTCAACTTTCAGGACGAGACCTTTTTCTCGAGCCGTCGATGGACCGTCGATCTTGCCACAAGACTCATCGAGCGTGGTTCTCGATTCTCATGGGCGGCGACCATGCGCGCCGATCAAGGGGCGAGGCTGACCGACGATGACTTTCTCTTGCTCGCACGCTCCGGTCTTCGCAAGCTCCTGATCGGTGTGGAGGCCGGGTCGTCACGCATGCTCGAACGTCTGGGCAAAGACATCACACTGAACCAGATCGAAACGGTGGCTCGGTATTCTCAGAAGCACGACATCGCCGCGACCTATCCTTTCATCTTCGGAATTCCAGGTGAGCAACCCGCCGACGTGGAGGCATCGCTGCGGTTGGCACGCCGCCTCAAATCCATGAACTGGAAGAACACGACCCCCTTCTTCTTCTTCAAGCCCTACCCGGGCTCGAAGCTCTTCAATGATGTTGCGGCGGAGGGTTTCAAGCTGCCCAAGACTCTCGACGAGTGGTCACGGTTCGACTATGTCACGACTTCGAGTCCCTGGGTGAGCGATGCCGATGTCCAACGGGTGCGGATGGCTGGATTCTTCTCCCAGCTCGGGTGGAGCCGGCCGCGCTGGTGGGCGATGCCGGTCCAGGCGTTGGCTCGCTTGAGATGCCGCACCGGCAATTACCGGTTACCGGTGGAGAAGGCTGTGATCGAGCATCTCCAACCACCTCTTCCGTTGGCCTGAGGTCTTGCAGGAGTTTCTCCACGCCTCCATCCCGGTTGATCGTTGGGAGACCCTCGACGCAGCACTCACCCTCGCAGAGTCGTGCATCCCCACAGTTCACCCCATCGAGGTCGAGGATGTTCGGGCGGCGCGCTTGATTGCGGGAAGCCGGCCCCATCTCGGCGCCCGCGACCTCATCCACCTGGCCGTCTGCCGTCGCCCTGGCGTCGACGAGATCGGGACCTTCGATCGAGGGCTCGCGGCAGCGGTCGACTTTTCTAAGGCACCGCGTCAGACCAAGCCGACATGTCGCCGGATTCGAAGCCGTCACTGAACACCAGAGCTGTGTAGCCCAGGCTCCCATCGCCGTTGAGGTTGGCGGCGTAGATGTCACCGGGATCGCCGTCGCTCCAGGCATAGGCGGCGAAGCCCTCCGATCCCATGACCCCCACGAGACGGGATGAGTGGGTCGGCAGGATGCAGAGTTCGGCGATGGGCGGCCCCCAGACGAAGGCGCCGTCTCCATTGACCCGGGTGGCGTAGATCGGGTCGTTGCCGAATGACGGGGTGTGGACCCAACTCACGAGGGCCCCATCGCCCACAACGAGGGTGGTGACGTTGGTGATTTCGTCGGCGGTCAACGGCATCAACTGGCTGCCGTTGTCGGTCCACTGCCGGGCACCGGATGCGTCGAGCTTCTGCGCGTAGAGGGCCGACTGGCTCTGGCCGGTATTCAGCTCCCGCCAGGCAACGAAGAGCTCCTGCGTCGTCGGATTGAACGCCGCACTCGGACTGACCCGCAGCTGGGCCGCGTTGGTGGACGTCTCGACCCCCTGGTGGGCGAAGACCTCGGTGCCGTCGGAGAGAACTCGCTGGACGCGGCACTGGAGGCTCGGGCTGTTGGTGTACCAGGCAAAGACCGCGCCGCCTGAACCGTCAGGTACAAACGGTGGGTAGTTCCCGAACTGGAGCGAACCGCCGGCCTCGTCATAGACCTTGACGTGGTCAGCGTCCCACAAGGATGCGCCGTTCGCCGCGGCAAGCTTCTGAGCCAGCAGGTGGATTGGAGACCCGAAGCTCCCGGTTTGATGGGTGAACGAGACGATGGCTGTGCCGCTGTCGGACGGGTGAATATCCGTGGCCGAGAATGCGCCGGCGGTGGGACTCAAGGTCACCCCGGCGGCCCACAGCAATGCCCCGGTCGGGTCGAGCTTCTGGGCCATCACCGTGTTCTCGCTGGTCCAGCCCACGACCGTGTTGCCGTCGCTGGTGCCCGTTACTCGCGGAGCAGCGACGAATAGGCCGCCGCTCGAGACCTGGACGCCTCCCGCTCCCCACAACAGCGTGCCGTCGGGACCGATCTTGGAGACCGTGATCTCGGTGGTTGCTCCGCGATCATCGCGAAATGCGAGCAATGCGTTTCCCATGATGTCGACGCTCAATCCATAGTCCTGGGTGGAGCTGAATCCACGATCGGCCACCAATACACCGTCGTGCGGCCACATCTCGTTTCCCCCGGCGTCGAGGCGCTGCAGATAGACATCGTAGCCGCCGGTCGAGCTGTCAAACCAGCTGATATAAAAGCCGCCGTCGCTGATGCTCGTGATCTTCGGCTGTACCTGAGGCCCGGAGCGATCGGCAACCACGAGCGGCGTCGCCGGATCGGTGGGCCACTGTGCACGAGCAGTGGTTCCGATCATGGTCAGTACTATTGCCCCAACGAGAACGGCATGTTGACTGCGGATCATCGATCACCTCCTGATTCGGCAGCTTCTTTTCCTGCCTCCTTGGCTTTGTTTGCGGCATCTTTAGCGGCCTCGGAAGCCTTGTCTGCGGCGTCCTTGGCGGCATGGCTCGCCTCATCGACCGCTTCGTTGAAGGCCTCCGTGGCGTCGTCCACGGCGTCGTCAACTGCGTCCGCGGCATCGTCCACCGCATCGTCCACGGCATCCGCGGCGTCGTCCACCGCATCCGCGACGTCGTCCGCAGCTTCGCCCACGGCGTCGGTCACGGTCTCCACGGCGTCATCCAGCGTGTCGGCCGCGTCGTCGAACTGTTCTTCAGAGCAGCCGCAAAGCATCAACGTTGCGACACAAATAGTGATCAAGAGTGTTTGTTTCACGGTTCCATCCTCCGAGTGGTGATTGCGCAGCGACAGTATGCACGAGATGAAGCGTGGTTGAAGCGCACGAGTCGGCGTTGGCGCCTTCTCATTCGGGTGTGCCATGCTTGGAGTTCGTATTCGATTGGAATGACATTTCGTTGCAGACCGACTCCACGATCCGGAGGTCCAGATGAGGTCCGTAGCCGTACAAGGTGAGACGATCGACAAAGTGGTTGCCGCGACGCGCGGCCACGCCCTCTTCAAGAGCCTGGGCGATGATCAGCTGCGTCAGGCGGTGGGTCAGGCGAGTCTGGTTCAGCTCGAGGAGGGTGAGTGCCTCATCAAGCAGGGCGCGCCCCTCGATGGGTTTTTCCTGATCCTCGACGGCGAGCTGCGGGTGCTCATGGGCGCCGCCGCGGGAGGAGACTCGGTTGAGGTGACCCGTTTCGGTCGCGGCGAGATGCTCGGGATGGCCTCGCTGCTCCTCGGCCGACCCAGCGAGGCCGCCATGGAGGCCGTCGTTCGATCGACGGTAGCGCGTTTCGAGCCTCGATTCTTCGAGGTCATGGTCGAGAAGGTGCCGTCCTTCGGACTCGCGGTGGCGAGATCGTTGGCCGAGCGGATGGCGATGCTCGCCGAGCGGCGCATCCCGGTGCCGGAAGGGGACCGGGAGATCGATCCTTCGGACGAGGCTCTGGTGCTGCTGCCGCACGACTTCATGATGCGCCACCGGGTGGTGCCGTTGGCCGTCGAGGGCCAGGTCGCCACCATCGGCTGCGCCGATCAACCGTCGCCCGAACTCGTCGAGAGAATCCGCACCCACCTTCCGGCCATGGAGGTGCGCATGGTCCATCTGGACAGCGGCCGGCTCAACGAGATCCTCAGGGCCCACACTGTCGGCGCGGAAACCGGGCAAGAAGGCCCGACGGCGGATTCCTCGACGCTGGAGCGGCTGCTCAGAGCCATGGCCACCGAGGGCGCGTCGGATCTCCACCTCAACGGCGGTCAGCGTCCACGCTGGCGTATCGATGGGGCGATGCACACCATCGCCGATATTCCACCCCTCGGGGTGGAGACCGTACTCGAGCTGCTCGGCGACGAGCTCGAGGAGCGGAATCGAGCGGAGTTCGAGGCGACCAACGACACCGATTTCGCGCTCTCGCTGCCGGGGGTCGCGCGCTTCAGGGTCAACCTCTTTCGCGATCTCGGCGGTGTCGGCGCGGTTTTTCGTCTGATCCCGACCACCATCCTCAGTCTCGAGCAACTCGGAATGCCTGAGGTGGTGGCCGATTTCTGCAAATTGCCCAAGGGCCTCGTCCTGGTGACCGGGCCAACCGGGAGCGGCAAATCCACGACTCTGGCCGCCATGGTCGATCTCATCAACCGTGGCCGCCAGGAACACGTCATCACCCTCGAGGACCCGGTGGAGTTTGTCCACCAGTCGCAGCTCTCACTGGTCAACCAGCGCGAAGTGGGGTCTCACACCAGAAGTTTCGCAGCCGCGATCCGCGCCGCATTGCGTGAGGACCCCGACATCATCCTCGTCGGCGAGATGCGCGATCTCGAGACGGTCTCGCTCGCCCTCGAGGCGGCCAACACCGGCCACCTCGTACTCGGGACACTCCACACCGCGACGGCGATCTCGACCATCGAGCGCATCGTGGGCCTTTTCCCGCCCGAGGAACAGAGCCGCATTCAGACCACCCTGGCGGATGTCCTGCGCGGTGTCGTCGCCCAGAACCTGCTCAAACGGATCGGCGGCGGCAGAGTTGCCGCTTTGGAAATTCTCGTGTCGAGCCCCGCGGTCGCCAACCTGATCAGAGAGGGCAAGATGCACCAGATCGCCAGCTCCATGCAGACCGGCAAGGCAGCCGGGAACAGGCTGCTCAACGACTCGCTGGCGGATCTCGTGAGTCGCAGAGTGGTCGATTCCGAGGAAGCGCTATCCAAAGCCGTGGACAAGGCCGAGCTGGCAAAGCGGATCGGGCAACGTGCCGGCTGAGATTTCTTTCAGTCAGCCTCGTGAACAATTCAATCGAACGGACGACATGGTCCTCCGGTCCTCTTCACCATCAGACCGGCGAGACGCCGGCCCTACAACGGATCTCGGCCCTTTGGAGAGCTGGCGTCTCGCCGGCACTCATATCACCAACCGTCGGAAGGGTGGGTGTTTCCCAGAGGCTCAGCCCCCGGCCTTGGTCTCGGCCTTGATTTCCCGTCGGGTCTCACTCAATTCCGAAAGAAGGCTGTACGCGGTGTAGTACTTGAATATGTTCCGTACGTACTGCACCGGCTCGCGGCCCACCTCGTTGGAGACCACCACCTCGACGTTGCGGAACCAGACATTCGGGTCGTACCCTTGCTCGGCGGCTTTCGCGCGGAGGCGTCTGATGCGGTTGGGGCCCGCGTTGTAGGAGGCGAAGGCGAAGAGGGTGCGGTTGACCTCGTCGATGGCCGGATCGGAGAAATAGTGATCGACGATGTAGCGGAGGTACTTCGAACCGGCGTGGATGTTGTTCTCGATGGTGGTGATGTCGGAGATGCCCACCGACTTGTCCTTGGCGGTGCTCGGGAGCAGCTGCATGACGCCGATGGCCCCTGCCCGGCTGACCACGCTCTGGTCGAGCCGGGATTCCTGGTAGGCCTGGGCTGCGACCATGAGGTAGTCGAAGTCGAACTTGTCTCCGTACTCCCGGAAGAGGTGGACCATGGATTCGAGCCGTTTGCGGTCGATTTCGGCAAGCACGTTCCTGACGTACTTCGTGCTCTTGAGATAGCGTTTGAAGAGGGTGTTTCCGAGCAGGCTGCCCGACCGGTTGGCCTTGACGAATCGATCCACATGCTCTTTGAGGCCGGTGGCGTCGGGCCGCACCGCCCAGCCGATGGACCTGCCGGTGGCGATGGCGAGGTCTTCCCGCACCACGATATCCGGAAAGATCTGCGACCAGAACTCGGCCAGGTAGTTGTCGGCGATGGTGATCTCGATCAGACCGGCGTTGACCATCTCCAGCAGGTCTTCGGTCTCGAGGTACTCGCTTGCCGCGACGATCTCGATCTGTTCGAGGCCCCGGCTGCGAAAAGACACGTTGAGCTGGTCGAGGCTCTCCCGATAGCTGCTTGATGGGCGGACAAAGACGCTCTTTCCGGCGAGGTCGTCGATGGTGGCAAGCTCCGGCGAACGCGGGCCGGTGACCACCAACTCGCTGACGTCCCACCAGGCAGGGATGGAGAAGTCCACCCGCTGTGAGCGCTCGGGGGTGATGGTGAGCGAAGCGATGGCCATGTCGCCGCGTCCCTCTTCGAGGAATGGAATGAGCTGGTCCCGTTGGACCGGAATCGCGCTGACCTGCAGTGGACGGCGGCCGAGCTTGAGCTGCGCGTTGAGCGATTTCTCGAACTCGCGCAACGCGTCAGCGGTGATCCCCTTTTGGGCTCCTCCGTCGAGAAAGAAGTTGGTCAGGTTGAAGGTCACCAGCACCCGGATCTCCCGCGCGTCGACCATGGCGTCGAAGTCGCCGTGAAACGGCTCCAGGATCTTCGCCACCAAGGCGGGTAGTTCGGCTGGGACGGGCTGCGATTCAGCCTCCGCGGTCGTCGAGGGTTCGTTGGCCTCCAGGGGAGTTTCGGCGCCGCCGGAACAGGCAAGAAGCCCGAGGATCATCATCAGGAAGATTGCAGTTGCACGAATGGGTGCCATCGTTTACCCCCAAAGGTCCAAGATCCGAGATGCAGGATGCTGGGTCCACGATACAGGAGCCGGGGCACGAGTGCCTTGCTAGACTGAATCTCAGGCCATCACTGGAGAAAAATCGTGACCAATGAGCCCAACGAAGGCACACCGCGGAGATCATCAACGATTCGGAAATGGGCCGTCAGGGTCGGAGTCGCACTCCTCGTCTTCGAGGTTTTCTATGTTGTCGCGGCCAACTACTTGATCCGCACCGGACTCCTCCTGGAGTTGATCAACAAGAAACCGGAGAAGACAAATATCTCCTGGGAGTCGGTGAAGACCTATCTGCCGGGTTTCGCCACGGTGACCGGCTTCGAGCTTCGCAGCCAGACGAAGAAGGACCAGATCTATCTGAGGGTCGCCGAGGCCGACGCACGGATCAGCCTGATCAAGCTCGCCCTCAAGACCATCCACATCCGCGGAGTCGATGCTCGTGATGTGGACTTCAGGTACCGGGAGAGGCTCGACCGTCCTGCCAAGCCCGGTCATGAAGACGAGCCCCGCAAAGAACCGGTGAACGTCGAATACTGGCCGGAAATCCCGGGGTACTCCAACCCGCCGGATCCGAAACCCGAGGATCTCTACCCACTTAAGAGGAAGAAAAACCCGTGGACCATCAAGATCACCGGGGCCGACGTGAGTGGTCCGGTTCGGGTCGCCCTCGGCGACGCGCGAATCGATGGCGACGGACGGGTTGGCGGAGGGGTGACTGTCAAGCCGAGAGAGACGATCACGATCCACCGGGGCAAGCTGAATCTGAAATCGGCGACCGTCAAGTTCGGCTCTGAAGTACTCACCCGGGATCTCGCCATCGACGCCGATCTTCGATTCGCGCCCTTTCCGGCCAAGGGCGCGAAGATCGCCGATGTGCTCGGGGGCATTTCCGGCGACCTCGCCGTCGCGGGTCAGCTCGGGGAGAGGGCGACGGTTCGTTATGTGATCACGCCGGGTATCAGCGTGTTCGGTGCGGGGACGGTCGACACCAAGCTCAAGATCAAGAGGGGCGTGCTTCGATCCGGGTCTGAGTATTCGCTGCTCTCAGACGCCTTCCACGTGACGGTGATGGGCCTCGATGCCTCGGGTTCGGCGACGGTCACAGGGGCAACTGAGAAAGAGGGCGGCGAGCATGTCACCAACGCGAAGATCGCATTCGGCGACTTTCAGTTTGTCGACCCCGAGGACGGGTCGGTGGACATTTCCGGAACGGGCCTCGAGGTCAACGCCGTGTGGAAAGGACTCTCCATCGGCCACACCGTGCCGGCATCCGGCGTCGATCTGGTGATCCCACCTGCCGCGATCAACGATGTGAGCGCGTTCAACGGGTTGATCCCGGAACAGACCGCGCTCAGGCTGGAGTCGGGGACGGGAAGACTCGAAGCCAAGCTCGAGATCACGGAACGCGTGGCGGCCGGGACCCTCGATCTCGTGGCCGAGGAGATCGTGATGGAAAGCCAAGACACGCCTCTCTCCGGAGACCTCGAGGTCCACGCCAATCTCACCGACGGTGATCTGCTCGCCAAAAACTTCGATTTCTCGGGCACAACCATCCGGCTCGACAAGATCGTCGGTCGAGAGCTGTCGGAACGAAAACAGGAGAAACTGGACGCGTGGTTCTGCGAGGTGGAACTCGAGAAGGGTGAGATCACCTTCGGCAAACCGATTGCGGTGGATGGCGGCGTCAAGATCGTAATGCACGACACCCGTCCGATCATGGCCATGCTCAAGAAACTCGGGGCGGGACCAAAGTGGCTGTCCATGGCGCCCAACATCAAGAACGTCGATGGCACCCTGGGTCTGGATGTCCGCGACGACTATGTGGCGTTCGATGATCTCGCCATGACGGGGGACGGCTTCGAGGCGCTTGGATGGATGCACGTCGGCAATCAAGAGACCGATGGCAGACTCTTCGTCAAGTTCAAGGCGGTGATGGCCGGGGTGTCCCTCGACCAGAGCAAGGCGAAGATTCACCTTTCCAAACCCCGGAAGTGGTTCGAGGAGCAACCCAAAGGGCCGGTACCGGGTCCGGCCCCCAAGGCGCCGCCGGAAAACCAGGCGGTGATTTACGTCGATGTACCATCCCGGTGAACAAGGAGGTGAGGGTCATGAAATCACGGCGATTCTGGCTGGTCGTGCTGGTCTGCTGTCTCGGGACCTCAGTCGCGGCCGCCGGTGACGGTGAGCTGTCGATGATGGAGATCTTGATGGATGAGGCGGAGCGGCCGGGGGAACCTCGGGCCGAGAGGCGGCCGGCTTTCCTCGACCGAACAGGCGGCACATTGCTGTTCTCGATGACCGGACCCGACAACGCGGCGTGTGTTCGCGGGGTGCCGGACGTCACCGGAGACGGTCTCGACGAGATCATTGTCGGGATCGACGAGTCGGGCACCGACAACGTCTTCTGTCTCAACGGCGCCAGTGTCGGCACCGCCGATGTGGTGTGGAGCGTGGAGACCATCGACGGGGTGTCCGGTGGAGCGCCCTATGGCGACGAGTCGGTGGTTCACGTCTCCGACGCCGACGGCAACGGGTACGACAATATTCTGGTCGGAACCGCCTGGGGCGGCCGCACGGCCTATGACATCGACACCCTCGACGGGACCATCCACTGGCGGTTCGACACCTACCTGACGGCGAACTCGGGGTGGGTCTACTCCCTCGACCAGATGAGCGACGTGACCGGCGACGGGGTGCCCGAGAGCGCGTTCGGCGCCGGCTCGGACAACGACTCGCTCTATATGGTCGACGGTGCGACGGCGGCCGGAGGTCAAGCCACCACGGTGTGGAACTACGCCGCCGCCGACGCTGTGGGCTCGGTCCGCAATCTCGGCGATGTCAACGGGGATGGTGACGACGATGTCTTCGCCGCGGTGTGGGACAACGGCGACACCTTCGTCTGCCTCGATGGCGGCACCTCGCTTCCGGGCGGGTTCGTCCTGTGGAGCTATCCGGTGAGCGGCGCCTATTCGACGGAGGTGTTGCCCGACATCACCGGCGACGGAATCAACGAGGCGCTGGCCGCGATCTGGACCAGCGACGGTAGCGCGGTTCGTTGCCTCAACGGCGCCACCGGCGTCGAGGTGTGGCGGTCAACCCAGGTCTTCGGATACGGGATGATGGTGGAGGTCATCGGCGACGTCAACAGGGACGGCGATCCGGACATCGTCGTCAGCTCCTGGGAGAACGCGGTCATCGTGCTCGACGGGAAGACCGGTGGGCAGATCTGGAAGACCCCGGTCGGCACCACCAACAACGGATATGTGTGGACCGCTCGCGGCATCCCCGATCTCGACGGCGACGGCATCGACGATGTCATTGCGGGTTCGTTCGACCTCCACGCCTACGCCATGAGCGGCAGCGACGGCGAAGTTCTGTGGTCGTACAACACCGGCAACCGGGTCTACAGTGTCGCCCCGGTGGGCGATCTTGACGGTGACGGTGTCTTCGAGGTGGTCGTGGGCACCCAGGACACGAGCTCCAATGTCGTGGTGTATGTTATCGACGGAGGGGACGGCTGGCTCTTCGTCGACGGATTCGAATCCGGCGACACCAGCGCCTGGTTGACGGTGTTTCCCTGAACGCCGAGCCCCGATTGTTGGTTCTCGTCTGCGTGCGGGAGGACACAAGGTCAACGACGCGGTGGAGGTTCGGCGCCGGGGGAGGGAAGTCTCGTCGGCGAACGGCGGCTACTCAGAGAACGCCGCGGCCGCCGGCGGAAGCTGCCTGGCGCTCGGAATACCGGGCGAGGACTGTCGCATAAACCGAGATTCGACAGCTCCCGTCGATTGTTGACGACAGCGCGTGGCGATGGTCTTCGGCTGGATGCCGTCGCCCACCAGCTTGATCCGGAGCTTCCACAGCATGGAGAGGCCGATGGTGCCGATACCGGCGAGGCGTTCCCAGGCGCGGAGCCCGAACAGATGCTCGGCACGTTTGCCGAGCGCATCCGCACGTCGGCGCTCTCGTTCGTTGACCGCGTGGTGCTTGACGGCCGGTAGGATCAGTCGCCAGAAACGGGCCTGTTTCTCGAACTGACGACGCCGAGCCTCGAGACAGGCGTCGCGGTTCGCCAGCGTCGACAGGTGCTCGTACCCGCGGATGGCGGTCTCGACCATCCGGAGCATGGAGCTGGAGTTGACCTCGTAGTCCTGGCGGAAGGCCTTTTTGATCCACTCTTCGGGCTCGTCGTCGGTGAAAGCGGGGTGGTGGTAAGCAAGCTTGGTCTGGCCGTGCCACTCCTGCAGCGGCAGCTCGGTCTTCAGCAGTCCTCGCTTTTTGTGATCCCGATAGAGCGCCGTCACCGGAACCGGTGTCAAGAGCATGAACTGGACGAAGTCCGACTCCAGCTCGACGAGAAAGTCGATGTCGTCCTGAATGTTCTCCGGGGTGTGGTGCTCCATGCACAGGATCCCGGAGGCGAGCACGGCGATCCCACGGTCCCTGAGATCGCGAACGAGGTTCCGCGGTTCGATCCCGGTGTTCTTGGCGAAGAGGGACTGCCGGCTCTGCGATTCGAAACCGATCCACACCAGATCCACGCCGAGCCGCACCATGTTGTCGATGCCGAACGCGGTGATGGCCTCGGCGGATGAGAAGACGTGGAAACGGAAGAAGCGCTGGTGGAGCTCCATGGCTTCGAGCAGCTCCATGGCCCGCGTGCGGTCCTTGAGGAAGTTTTCGTCCATGACAAAGAAGTCGTCGGTTCCTCGCTCATCGGCCACCCGGCACGCGGTTTCGAAGAGAGCCCGGCCGGATTCGATGAAGGGGGTGTAGCTGCGGCCGAAGAAATGGGAGGTGGAGCAGAAGGAGCAGCCGTTGACGCAGCCCACGCCCGGCACGAGCAGGTTGGCGGGGGTGTCGACGAGCGGAACACCGAGGATGCTCGCACGATCGGTGCTGCGCAACGCCGGATGAACGATGGGGGCGCCGGGGTCCTGACCGAGGTGCTCCCGCATCCATCGAATGCCCTCGCCCCGGACCACATGGTCGCAGTCGATGGAGAGCTCCACCCCTTCAACGGCCGCACCGTGGCCGCCGAGGATGATCTCGGTCTCCGGTGAGAGTCGGCGCACTTCCCGGGCCATCTCGCGCGCCTTGTCGTGGTTTGCGGCGATGAAGGAGACCCCGACGATGTCGTAGCTGCCGCGTCGAAGCTCGCGGGCGAATCTCTTCCGACTCGGAAAGTCGAGCACCGTGACATCCGCATCGATGTTGGCGGCGATGAAGTAGAGCCCGAAGGAGCGGTGGTGAAAGCGGAAGGAAGCCACTCCCTGCGCCTTGGTGACCTGGTTGTGGAAGAGCTCCATGATGTTTTCTTTGCGGCCGAACTCGTCATCGACGCCGAAGGGGCCGAAGACGCTGGTCAGCAGAATTCTGCGGTCTCGAGTTTGCTTGCTCATCGACTTCTCCCCGCGCCGACCGATGTGGCTTCAGGTGGAAATCTAGGTCTCACCGGTCATGGTTGTGTCATCGAAAGCAATCGTGATGGATTCCTGACGAATCCGTGACGCTGTCGGGTGAAATCCGATGGCAGGTGAGGCAATACTGGGCTGTGAAGAGAGGAAGTGAGTCTCCGATGGGAAAGACGCTGCGAATCGGCGGCGGTGTCACGCCGTTGCGGGAGAGGGTTCTGGAGTTCCCCGGTGGATGAGACCATACTCGTGATCGAGGACAACGAGGCCTTGCGGGAGGGGCTCGTTCTGAATCTCGTGAATAGGGGCTACCGGGTCGATTGGGCTGTGGATGGTACCGAGGGAATGCGGAAGGCTCTCGAAACCCGACCGGATCTCATCATTCTCGACATCGTGCTTCCGGGGAAGAGTGGACTGGACATCCTGAACGAACTCCGCAACCGCGGGCGAAGCGTACCCGTTCTCGTTCTTTCGGGGCGTGATCGGACCGAGCACAAAGTCGAAGGACTCACAATCGGAGCCGACGACTACCTGACGAAACCGTTCGAGCTCCCGGAGCTCCTCGCCCGGGTGGAAGCCATCCTCCGCCGCCGCCGCGCCGATCACGAGGAGCCTCCTCGAGTTGTCTTCGGCTCGGTCGTCGTCGATCGTAGTCTCAGGCGGGTCGTGGTCGATGGTGTCGAGGTGGAGATGTCGGCCAAGGAGTTCGATGTGCTCTGTCTGCTGACGGAAGTCCCGGGACGACCCCGAACCCGGGAGGAGATCCTCGACCGGGTCTGGGGCTGGGATTTCGAGGGAACGCCACGAACCGTCGACAACTTCATCGTGTCGCTGAGACAGAAGCTCGAGGAGGACCCGGCCAAGCCGCGCCACATCCTCACGGTGAGAGGGGTCGGCTACAAGCTCGCCCTCGGCAACCCCTGAGCACCGCCCCGCCTCGGGCGGCCCCTACTCCAGGAATGAGGGAGGCATCGAGGTCTCCGAAGGGCAAGCTGGAAGCTCGCCCCTGCAACGGATCGAGCGCCTTTGTAGCGGCAAGCTTCCAGCTTGCCATTCTTTCTTTCAGGGTTGGTGTGTCATCGGGAGCGAAACTGCCTCCGAGGCCGCGGTTTGCTCTGGGAGGGCAAATATTGTAGGATTCGCGCCCGGTGGCCTCGGCGCCGCCACGGGTTCGCGGTGTGACCCCATCGTCTAGCCAGGTCTAGGACACCAGCCTTTCACGCTGGCGACACGGGTTCAAATCCCGTTGGGGTCACCACTTTTTCTTCCCCGTTCGAAACCGCACCCAAGTAGCTGAAAATACTTGACGTTGAATCGGTTCTAATAGAATACCCGTCAAAGTGGACTCCGTCCGGGAACAGAACCCTCTGGAAGCACCGTTTTCGGTCGGAACTTAGATCCACCCACATGGGGCTGGCGTTTGACAGAGCTTGCTCTGTGAAGCTGAAAATCGACTCTACGTCGAGATCGTCAGTCGCTAGGTTTCCAAGTTCCAACTCGATTTTCTCGCGGCTCTGGTCAAGGCGTTCAATCTGAGCCTCGTAGGTGCTTTGGTCGATCCGATGCTCATAGATGAAGGCTTCGACGAGGAGGTTTCGTTTCTCCGAGTTCGCAACGAGCGCATCGTTCAATCTTGCTGCTCGTTGATGTTGTTCTTGACTTCGCCGATTCCAGACATTTAGCACGACTTCCTTGAAAAGGGCGATGTACTCGGGTTTCGGCTGGAGATGGCTAAGTAAACCGGCGAACGCAGATTCGACTACTTCTTTCGGTGCCCTCACCTGTCCACAGGAACGGTTGTGACAGAAATAGTAGCCGTACTTCTTGTTGCGCCCCTTTGACCAACTGCCAGTTAGTGGGGTGCCGCACATAGTGCATTCTACGAACGCACGGAGAGGGAAGTCGGGATGAAAACGAGAACGAGGGACTCGGGTAACGCTCTTCTTGTTGATTACCCGCTGGACCCTCAAGAAGATGTCTTCATCGACCAAAGGTTTGAAGTCACCACCGCATCTGACCCCCATTCTTGGCAGATCGATAATCCCGGCATAGAGCGGGTTTCTGAGAATCGAACCCATCGATTGCGGACTAACGGGAGCGCCTTTCTTTGTTCGTAATCCCTTCTCAGTTATTCGTTGAAGGGCTTGCCTGATCGAGAAATGGCCGGTTGCCACCAGCTCAAATGCCTCCGTGATAAAGGGTCCTCTATCGGGGTCCTCGACCATGCTTGGCATGCCCGGTACTGGTGGAGGCTTCATGAATCCGAGAGGCGGCAGGAAGGTCCATCTTCCTTGCTCCAGAGCGGCTCGCATTCCGGATACTGTGCGCTCTGATCGGATGTCGTTGTCGAGCTGAGCGAAGGTTGCCAGCATTCCCTCCATGGCCCTGCCGGTGGGGGAGTCGTCGATCGGCTCGGTTACGGATCTCAGTGAAATTCCCATCTCCGAAAGGAGAGCCTTGACGACCTCGTGGTCATACCGTTTTCTGGCGAGTCTACTGACATTGTGCACGACCAACGTCGAGACCCGCTTCTTACCCTTTCTGAGGTACTCCAGCATCGCCTGAAAGACTGGCCGTTCCGTGGTCTTCGCACTCTCGCCCTTTTCAACAAACACCCGATCGACTTCAAGCCCGTGTGGGTCACAGTAGCGCCGACACTCCCTTTCCTGGGTTCGCAGGCTGTAGTTATTAACCTGCTCCAGCGACGAGACTCGAGTGTAGATGACGGCTCTTGGCACTGGCTAGTTTGCTCCTAGGTCGTTGCTCTGGTGGTCTTGAGGGCCCTCCAGAGCCTTGCGAATGGACTCCCTGTGGTGAAGGTCGAAATAGTCGATCACGACCTCAGCGAGCGAGTAAAGTTGGTCCCGCACCACCTCAACCTCCGAGTCGTCTAGAGCGCAAGAAGGTCCCAGGATTTTCCGACATTGGCTGACCGAGAGAACTGAGCGACGCATGGCACCTGTGCCTCCAGCACGTGTGCCCTCGACTCAGGATCTTTCTGTCGTGTTGGGCGGGTTTCATTTCGTGTCCTTTCGTTGATTCCACACACGGCTGCCGGGATCTTTCCGGTCGGATTGAGTGTGGCCGGTGACTGGGTCGGAGAGCCTGAAAGTCAACTCTCGGTGTTATCTTCGATCCGAATCGGGTCCTTCAGAAGATCCAACACCCTGTTGACGAGTGGGTTCACCTTCAGGACTACGAACGCTGCTTCATCGTCTTGACTGCCTAGGCCATAGATGAACGAGTCTGCTATGTCGAACGGCTGGTCCATGGCGAAGGTTGTTTCGAAGTCCGTTAGGATGAAGACCGGCGTGTGAAGGAGCCTCGTCATTTCAACCGCGGCCCTGAAGTGATCAGCTCCATTCTTCAACATGCAGCCTTGAATGAACTTTAGCGATTCGATGGGTACACCGAACCGCTTCCTCATCTCCGCACAGACGAGCAACACAAAGATTTCCCGCAGATTGAACTTCCGCCATCCCGAGTCGCCTTCTCTGGATGAAGGTAGTACCCCCTTTTCATCCCAATCGTCCAGCTGCCGATAACTTAGATCAGCTACCTCGCGAACGTCTGAGGCCGAAAACCGATGGTCATTTTCAGGTACTTTCATTGCTTCGTTTACACCACACCATAAAATTGAACCGGCAGGTATATTTTTTGTGTATCATTGAGAATGCCTAAATGAGGCACTAGTAGATGTTACTATTATTGGCCCAGGGCCGAATTCCAGTAAATCATTTATATACTTATATTTGACGGTCTCAATTAGCGCAGTCTGCATCCTATAAGTAGCATTATGTAAACCTAAATTTTAATGTTGTTAAGACTGTTAAATTTTGACATTATGCATTTTCTAGTGTAGGTTTTACGAAGTAAAACCGGAGGACGACGAAGATGGCTGATGTCGATGACCGATACAAATCAAAGATCAAGGAAAAGCTGGCGGCAGCCTCAAAGGCTGTCTCTTATACACATCTGACGCTGCCGACGACGATACCATCGTGGGG
>JARFRM010000334.1 GCA_029287235.1 Thermoanaerobaculales bacterium | reverse complement strand
CCGTGATCCCCGTGCCGTCGAAGTCGCCCATGGCCTCGAGTTCGTGCGCGGCATCCTCGAGAGACACGGTCTTGCCGATCAACCGCCGGGGTTGAAGCACGCCCGATGTGATCAGCTCCAGCATCTCTCCGTAACGGTGGGCCTGCATGCCGTGGCTTCCCACGATCTCGAGCTCGCTGCCGATGATCTTCTCCATCGGAAGCGGCGGCCGGTAGTCCTCGCCCGCGAGCAGTCCCACCTGAACGTGGCGGCCCCGCTTGCGAAGACAGGAGACCGAATTCACACAGGTGGCGGCACTGCCGAGGGCGTCGATGGAGACATGGGCGCCACGTCCCGTCAACTGTCGAATTCGATCGACGACATCGTCCCGATCCCGGGCGTCGATCCCGGCGACGGCGCCGAGACTCTCCGCCAACGCGAGCGCGCCGGGGTCGATGTCGACCGCAATGACTCTCGCACCCAGCGCGATGGCGATCATCGCCGCCGACAGACCGACGCCGCCGCAGCCGTGGATCGCCACCCATTCGCCGGGTTCGACCCGCCCCTGAGCGACAACGGCGCGGAACGAAGTCGCGAACCGGCAGCCCAGACTCGCCGCCGTGACAAAGTCCATCTCATCGGGCAGGGCGACCAGGTTGACATCGGCGTGATCGATGGCGACGAGCTCAGCGAACGAACCCCAGTGGGTGAATCCCGGCTGGGTCTGCTCGTCGCAGACCTGCTGGTTGCCGCTCTCGCACTCCGGACAGCTCCCGCAGCCGCAGACAAACGGCACGGTGACGCGATCGCCCCTCTTCCAGTGATCCACCCGGCTCCCGGTGTCGGCGACAATCCCGGCGAGCTCGTGGCCCGGCACATGCGGGAAGCTGCGGATGTCCGGGTCGTGCCCCACCCATCCGTGCCAGTCGCTGCGGCAGATCCCGCTCGCCTCGACGGCAATCACGACGCCGTGCGGCGAAGGCGCCGGATCATCCAAACGCCCGACCGTGATCGGCCCGCCGAACTCCTCGTAGAAGACCGCTCTCATGCTTTCCCAATGTCACTTCAGCTTGCGGCCGGAGAGGATGGAGTGGTACTCGGAGGCGTCGGTGTCGTCCTTAGCGCCTACGGGGGTGCCGCAGGCGGCGCAGCGGTATTCGTACTTATTGCCCGTGGGAAGCACGAGCAACAGATGCCGCCGAACCGGTTGAGCTTGCCCACACGTCCCGCAGAAGAGTTCGGAAGCCTCGAGTGAGTCGTACTGGCGTTGATCCGTCATGTAGCTAGTGTACCCCGCCACAATCGGGGTGAAGTATCGAGAGTGCCGAGGCGCCCTCCCGCCCGTGCTTCGCGAACGAAGCGTACCGTTTCGTAGGTTGATTTCGCGAAGCGCGGGCAGGAGGGATGCATCGGTGATCGAATACCGCCTCCAATTGTGGCGGGGCTCACTAGTGTGCCAATCCAAGGCCCAGGGATCAAGTGACATCACGACTTCATCCCGTCTTCACAACGTTGATCGACTATCATCTCGGTGTGAACAGAACATCTGGATTCGTATTGGGCATGGCTCTTCTCGCGACCGGAGCTCTCGGTGCAGATGGAGAACGGCCCACCACCATCGAGGAGTTCATGACCGTGGAATCCCCCACCCGTGTGATCGCCCACCGAGGCTTTTCGGGCCGTGCGCCTGAGAACACTCTGCTCGCGATCCGTGAGGCCATCGCGATCGGCGCGGAGATGGTCGAGATCGATGTCACCATGACCGCCGACGGCCATGTCATCCTCCTCCACGATGAGACTCTCGACCGCACGACGAGCGGTACGGGACCGCCGACCGATCACACCTTGGAGGAGATCCGGGAGTTGGACGCAGGGGCGTGGTTTTCGACGGTCTTCGCCGGCGAAAAGATCCCGACCCTGAGCGAGGCCCTTCAAACCGTCAAAGGCCGAATCCTGATCAACATCGAGATCAAGCCCGAGGCGGTGGATCACGGTGTGGTCCCCAAGATCGCCTCCCTCATTGCCGAGCACGAGATGCACAACCAGGTCATCGTCTCGTCCTTCTCCCCCGAGGCCCTCCTACGGATGAAGATCGCCGATCCGGAGGTGATCACCGCCACCCTCTTCAACAAGGATCTCCACACAGGCCGCGATCCCCTGGAGATCGTCCTCGAAGTCGGCTCACGGGGGTTCAACATCTCGGCCAGGCGATTGACCGCGGCCATGATTGAACGCTGCCACAAGCACGGAATCCCGATCGCCGTCTACACCGTCAACGAACCGGACGAAATGCGCCGCCTGATTGAATTGGGGGTGGATGCCGTCTTCACCGACCACCCGGGTCTGATGCTCGAGGTGCGAGCCGAAGCCGAAAATCGGGGCAGAGCCGGAGCTCTTGGTCTTTTTTGACGGGAATTCAGTCCAGTGGAGCCGCTCACGAGCTACACTCGCCCTCGATGGACTGGGCGTATCAGTACCGCGATCCCGAGAAGCTCTATCTCAACGTCACCAACCGGTGCAGCAACCGCTGCTCGTTCTGTGTCCGATCGCAAACGGCGCGCATCGGTGACGGATTGTTGGTGGGTGACAGCGAGCCGAGTCTCGAGGAGCTGCTGGATGCCATCGAGCACCGCGGAGGACCGGAGTGCTTCAGCGAAATCGTCTGGTGCGGTTATGGTGAACCGACCATCCGCCTCGATCTGATCCTCGACGCAAGCCCGATCTTCCGCGATGCCGGCGCCAGGGTCCGCCTCAACACCAACGGTCACGCGTGTCTCATCCACGGGCGGGACGTGCTCCCCGATCTCGGGGAGGTGGTCGATCGGGTAAGCGTCTCGCTCAATGCACCGACGGCTGAGCGCTACATCGAGCTGTGCGACCCCGATCTCCACAATGTTCCGTGGAAGCCCTCCCCAGCCCCGGTGGCATTCTGGAAGGCGATGACCGACTTCCTTCGCCGAGCCCCGCATCACTTCGCCGAGGTCCAGGCTTCGGTGGTGGGCCACACCCTCGAAGCCGACGAGATCGAGCGCTGTCGCATGCTCGCTAGGGACCTTGCGGGCGCGACGCTGCGGGTTCGGTAGCTCAACCGACCCGATCAATCCTTCTCTGCGCCGCGGTCCGTCTCACAAAATGTCGGGATCACCAGGTTTTCATTTGGCGACCAGGTGTTTTCGCGAGACAATTGATCGGACGCTTTCTCCGGTTGAGAGTGGTCAAGTGAGATCATGACGGACACCCACCTCCATTCGCGGTCGAAGACCCTCGCACTCGTGGGGCCTGCGGTCATTCTCGTTCTGAGCGTGATCGGCCTCCTGGGTCTTTGGTGGTCACTGGACCACAGCGAGACGGTACAACTCGAGACCTCCACCGCGATCACTGCCGAGCAGGTCGAGTTCCGGCTCGAGTCCTGGGTTCAGACCCGTCTCGAACTGGTCGAGTCCCTCGGAAGGACGTGCGCCACCCGCGATGCGATGGACCCCGCGGAGTTTCGCGCCCTCGCCTGGCAGTACATCGACATGGCCCCCGGCTTTCAGGCCATCAACTGGATCGACGCGGACTGGGTGGTGCGCGTGATCGTGCCGGAGGCAGGAAATGAACCGGTGCTCGGATTCGACCTACACACGCACTCCAGCGGCGATGTCATCCATGCACTCGCGACCGCCGAGAGCACGCACCACCTTCATCGGACGACCCTCATCGATCTCGTCCAGGGGGGAACCGGATTCGCAACGTACTTCCCCGTGATCGACGCCAACGGCGTCATTCAGGGATTCATCAACGGGGTCTTTCGCATCGACACCCTGGTCGATTCCTGCTTGACCGAAGAGCAGTTGCGATCACGATTCCGGTTCACCCTCATCGAAGAAGACGGCCGGATCGCCTACATCCACGGAGATCCTGAATCGATCGAAGAATGGCCGTTCACCGAACATCGGATCGTCGATGTTTCCGACCATCCCTGGACTCTCAAGCTGGCGCCGACCTCGGAGTTCTTGGCTGCAACCCGGACCATCGCGGACGAGGTGCTGCTCGGCATCGGGATCCTGCTTGCACTCCTGCTCGCATGGGCATTGCACACCGCGATAAGACACCAGGAAGCCCTCCGTGAGAGCGAAGCCCGCTATCGCCTGCTGGTGGAAAACCAAACCGATCTCATCGTCAAGGTGGATCTCGAGGGTCGTTTTCTTTTTGTCAGCCCGTCGTATTGCAGAACCTTCGGGAGGACCGAAGATGAGGTCATCGGCCACGAGTTCATGCCTATGGTCCACGAAGACGACCGGGAACGAACAGCTCAGGCCATGGAGAGAGTTCTCTCTCCCCCCCACTCCGTCTACGTCGAACAGCGTGCAATGACCAAGGAAGGCTTGCGCTGGTTCGGATGGGCAGATACGGCGGTCCTCAACGACGAATCAGAGGTCGTCGCCATTATCGGAGTGGGCCGCGACATCACCACGCTGAAGAACCTTGAAGAAAAACTCCTGCAATCACAGAAAATGGAGGCCATCGGACAGCTCGCCGGTGGGGTTGCTCACGACTTCAACAACATCCTCCAGGCCATGCGGGGCCACATCGATCTCTCCGCGCGGGAACTTGACTCGGATCACAGATCGGCCGCCCACCTAGACGAAATCCGTCTAGGATTGGATCGCGCCGCCGATCTGACCCGACAACTCCTCGCCTTCGGCCGAAGACAGGTCATGCAGCCCGAACTCCTCGACCTCCGCCAACAGACGAGCAAGAGCATCGATCTCCTCGAGTGGGTCATCGGAGAAAAGATCACTTTCGAACTCGACAAGGGGATTCAGCCCCGGATCGTCCGCGCCGACGCGCGACAGCTCGAACAGGTCTTGATGAATCTCTGCGTCAACGCGCGTGACGCCATGCCCAACGGCGGACGGTTGACCATCACCGTCAGTGCGCGCCGGCTCAACGAGGATTTTTGCGAGACCAACCCCTGGGCCCGTCCGGGAGTCTTCGCCACCCTTGAGGTTCGAGACACGGGCACAGGGATGGATGCCGCCACCCAATCCCAGATCTTCGAACCGTTCTTCACGACCAAGGCCGTGGGCGAAGGGACCGGTCTCGGCCTCGCGACGGTCTTCGGGATCGTGAAGCAGCACGAGGGTTTCATCGATGTTGATTCCGCCCCGGGCGCAGGTTGCCGGATCACCGTTTTCCTCCCGCTGGTCGACGGTCCTCCTCCGCGCACGGCCCGGATCGAGGCCCTCGATGCGCCCGGAGGGACGGAAACCATCCTCCTCGCAGAGGACGACCCCAGCGTTCGGATTGTCGTCGAGCAGATGCTCGAAGAGGCCGGTTATCGGGTTGTCTCGACTCGGGACGGGAAGGAGGCCATGGCGGCTCTCAAAGCCCCATACGGCAACGCCGACCTCGCGATTCTCGATGTGGTGATGCCCGGTGCGGGCGGTCTCGACGTCGTCGACCACATCGAACGTTCCGATATGACGATCAAGGTGCTGCTGACGAGTGGCTACAGCCCCGAGCTGGCCCTCACCACGGAGGGCAGGCACCTGCCGCTGCTGACCAAACCCTTCCGGCGGGACGAGCTGCTGCAGAGAGTTCGTCAGCTCCTGGATGAGTGAGGTCGAACCGGTCGTGAACGCAGGCTACGATGAACCCTTCGCCGCCATGTGCTCGGGCATCTGAACGGCGATGACCTCGCCGGTGGCGCAGATCTCGCCATCGGCGGTGACGGTGGCCGTCACCACCACCTTTCGCCCCTTGATCTCTCGAACCTGTCCACGAATCTCGAGCGGAACTCCCATCGGGGTCGGCCGTAGATAGCGGACGCTGAGAGACGCCGTCACATAGCGGAAGGCGGGTTCGGTGCCCGGGTCGCGCCCCGCTTCGCGATAGGCCGCCGCCGCGGCCGTTCCGGTGCCGTGGCAGTCGATGAGCGAAGCGATGAGGCCACCGTAGACAAAGCCGGGGATGGCCGTGTGCTCGGGCCACGGCTCGAAGACGGAGACCGTCTCGTCGCCGTCCCAACGGGTCTTGAGCTGGTGGCCGTGTGGGTTGAGTCGGCCGCAGCCGTAGCAGTGGCTGACGTCGTCAGGGTAGAAGTCCTGGATCGCCTTCTCGTCCATGGCCTCAGTCCTCCTCGGTTCGGTGTATCTCGAACCACTTCAAGATGTGCGCGACCTTGGCGATGAGCTGGCTCGGGCGCTTGGCGATGCTGTGCGACGCCCCGGGAATCCGTACCAGGGCGGTGTCGATCTTGCGGATCTTGAGCGCCTGATAGTACTGTTCCGACTCGGACATCGGTGTGCGGTAGTCCGCCTCACCCGTCAACAGCATGGTCGGGGTCGTCACGTTGCCCACGAGCGAGAGCGGCGACCGTTTCATGTAGTGCTCCATGTGCTCCCACGGCGGTCCCGGGAACCAGTAGCGGTAGAACATCTGGTAGAAGTCGGCGGTCAGGGCGAAGCTGTACCAGTTGATCACCGGTTTGGCGACCACCGCGGC
>JARFRM010000323.1 GCA_029287235.1 Thermoanaerobaculales bacterium | reverse complement strand
ATGATCGAGCTCACCGATCTCTGGCGGACGTATCAGGTGGGCGAGTCGGAGGTCCACGCTCTGCACGGTGTCGATCTCGCGATCTCCCGTGGCGACTACCTCGCCGTGGTCGGGCCGTCAGGTTCGGGCAAGTCGACCCTGCTCAACATTCTCGGCTGCCTCGATCGGCCCACTTCGGGCGACTATCTCTTCGACGGTCGAGATGTCGGCCAGCTGTCGGACATCGAACGGACAAAACTGCGTCAAGGTCAGATCGGGTTTGTCTTCCAGTTCTTCCACCTTCTCGCCCGACTCACGGCGCAGGGCAACGTCGAGCTTCCCATGCTCTTCGCCGGTGTTCCCCGGGCCGAGCGGCGCACGCGGGCGGCCGACGCCCTGGCGGCGGTCGGATTGTCCGATCGAGCGCACCATCGGCCCGACCAGCTCTCAGGAGGTCAGCGCCAGCGGGTGGCCATCGCCCGCGCCGTGGTCATGGGCCCGGGCCTCGTGCTTGCCGACGAGCCCACCGGCAACCTGGACAAGGCGTCGGCTTTCGAGGTCATGGATCTGCTCGAATCCATGAACCGTGACGGCCAGACGGTGGTGCTTGTGACCCACGACCCCGAGGTGGCCGCCCGGGCCAAGAATCGGGTGCGGATGGATGATGGCGACATCGTGGAGCGGACGTGAGGAGTGTTCCGCAACGACCGTGTGGGAGCCAGGCACGCGACATTGTTCGCGGTGAGGGTTCTCGATTCCGGACACGCGCTCGTAGCGAACAATGTCGGAGCCAGGCACCCTTCTTGCCAACCCGTCACATGAGCGAGGGCCGGAGGAGTCTCGGGAAGATCGCGCTCAGAATCGAGATTGGTCGCGCGTTTCCGGAAACGAGGTTTCTTGGATGCCGTTGACTGAGCTCATCACTTTCGCTATCGGGGCGCTCCGGGGACACCGATTGCGGACGGTGCTGTCGGTGGCCGGGGTGGCGGTGGGGATCGCGGCGGTGGTGGCCCTCACCGCCCTCGGTGAGGGTGCTCGTCAGTACGTGGTGCAGGAGTTCAGCTCGCTGGGGACGAATCTCCTCATCGTCATTCCCGGCAAGGTGGAGACCACCGGAATGATGCCCTTCGGAGGGACCACCAACGATCTCACGATCGACGACTACCGGGCCATCGCCACCAGAATCCCGTTCGTCGTCGAAGCCGCACCACTGGCCACCGGCACCGAGGTCCTGCGCGCGGAGGGTCGGTCGCGGTCGGTGGCCGTCTTCGGGACCACGGCGGAGCTCGCCGAGGTGCGTCGCCTCGTGGTCGGATCCGGCCGGTTTCTCACCCCGGGTGATCCCGATCGAGGCGGCAGCGAGGTTGTGCTCGGGCTCAAGGTCGCGCAGGAACTCTTCGGGCCGGTGTCACCGCTGGGCAAAGTGGTTCGGATCGGCGAGTGGCGTTTTCGGGTGGTCGGGGTCCTCGCTCCGCGTGGGCGATCGCTGGGCTTCGATTTCGACGACCTCGTCTTCGTCCCGGTTCGCACCTCCATGCGGATGTTCAACCGGTCGTCGCTCTTTCGGATCCTGATCGAGGTCGGTTCCGAAGGCAATCTGGCGCCGGCGAAGAAGGCCGTGATCGAGCTCATCGCCGAGCGTCACCGGGTCGAGGACATCACCGTCATCACCCAGGACGCGGTGGTGTCGACCTTCAACTCGGTCTTCAACGTCCTGACCCTGGCGCTGGTGGCCATCGCCTCGGTTTCGCTCACCGTGGCCGGGGTGGGGATCATGAACGTCATGCTCGTGGCGGTGGCCGAAAGACGGCGCGAGATCGGGCTCCTGAAGGCTCTGGGGGCCTCGACCCGTCAGGTTCTGGCGGTCTTCATCGCCGAAGCGTCGGTGCTCTCGAGCCTCGGTGGAGCGGTGGGGCTGGCCGCCGGATGGCTCTCCATCCGTGCTTTTGTTCAGGTCTACCCGACGTTCCCCGCGGCGCCTCCCACCTGGGCCATTGCCGCATCGCTGGCGGTGTCGCTCGTGGTCGGAGTCGTCTTCGGGGTCGTGCCGGCGAGGCGGGCGGCGAAGCTTGATCCGGTGCAGGCGTTGGTGGGGCGATAATGAGGGTGCCAGGCTTTAGGATCTTGGGAAGTTCGAGCATGACCCAACGTATCCAGGATTCTTCGGGAACTTCCCAAGATCCTAAAGCCTGGCACCCCCTGAGGCGACCATGGACGCCCTAGAGATCATCCGCTTTGTCGTCACCGCCCTCGGCGGCCAACGGCTTCGGTCGTTCCTGTCGGCGCTGGGGGTCGGCATCGGAGTGACCGCAGTGATCCTCCTGACCTCGCTGGGCGAGGGGACTCGCGACTACATCGTCAGCCAGTTCACCCAGTTCGGCACAACCCTCATCGGGATCAACCCGGGCAAGGTCAAGACCTTGGGAATGCCCGGGGTGCTCGGCGGCACGACGCACAAGCTCACCATCGACGACGCCGAGGCGCTGCGGCGGATCCCGGAGGTGGAGGAGGTCGTCCCGATCTCTTTCGGGCCGGCAAAGGTCGAGGGTGGCGGCCGCGGTCGCAGCGTTTTCATCTATGGCGTCGGTTGGGAGGCGGCTTCGGCCTGGCGGTTCAACGTGGCTCAGGGCTCCTTCCTGCCCAGGATGGATCCGAACCGGCGGGGTTCCTTCGCCGTGCTCGGCGCGAAGCTCGCCCGCGAGCTCTTCGATGAGGACTCCCCGCTCGGCCGGAGGGTGCGGATCGGCGGATACTCGTTTCTGGTGATCGGGGTGATGGAGCCCAAGGGCCAGATCCTCGGCCTCGATCTCGATGACACGGCCTTCATCCCGGTGGCCACCGCCATGGACATTTTCAACGTCGATGAACTCCTCGAGATCGATGTGGTAGCGGCGACGAGCGAGGCCATCGGACCGGTGACCGAAGGTATCCGCCGCCTGCTCATGGAGCGTCATCGCGGCGAAGAAGACTTCACCGTCACGACCCAGACCGAGATGCTCGAGACCTTCGGCCGAGTGATCTCCATGGTCACGGTGGCGGTGTCCGGCATCGCGGGCATCTCACTCTTTGTCGGCGCCATGGGGATTCTCACCATCATGTGGATCTCGGTGCACGAACGGACGGGCGAGATCGGTCTGCTGCGCGCCATCGGCGTGCCGCGCTCCACGGTCCAGCTACTCTTCATGCTCGAGGCGGTGGCGCTGTCCATGGCCGGTGGTGTCCTCGGACTTGCGGCCGGTTTCGGGATCATGGCATTGGTGCGGGCGGCGGTGCCGGGCCTTCCCATGAGCACGCCCATCGAAGCCGTGGGAGCGGCTCTCCTGATGAGCCTGCTGGTCGGGGTCATCAGTGGAGTCGCACCGGCGAGACGCGCTGCCGACCTGGATCCGATCGAAGCTCTACGTGAGGAGTGAATGAACCGCAAGGGCGCAAGGGACGCGAGGCCATCGCAGCGTCGCAACCACGAAGACTCGAAGGCACCAGGACGTAGAGTGCGGAGTGAATGAACCGCAAGGGCGCAAGGGACGCGAGGCCATCGCACCGTCGCATATTGCCCACAGATCACACAGATAGACACAGATTCCATCGCATCGTCGCACCGTCGCAACCACGAAGACTCGAAGGCACCAAGACGTCGCGCACGAAGCCATCGCACCATCGCATACTGCCCGCAGATCACACAGCAGGACACCGATCCCATCGCAACGTCGCAACCACGAAGACACAAAAACACGAAGCGGAAGAATCATGTCGAAATCTCATGAGTACTACGGGCCAAGGGGTCCGGCCTCCACTTCTCCAAGATCGAGGATTGAGTGCCAAACCCAGGCGGAGACGGCGCGCCGTAGGTGCGTCGGCCTGTTGATCGGGTCGGCGGGACGAACACTTGTTTTCAGAGTGTCGACCCGATAAACAGGTGGTGGCGGTCCGACCGACACCGACTCCGCCGCGATCATCGACTGCGATGCTTCGTGACCGCTTGGTGTCTTGGCGTCTTCGTGGTTGCGACGATGCGATGTTCCTGGCGTTCCTCGCGTCCTTGCGGTGGAAATCCGCAGCCGTGGAGACGTTCAGAGGTTGATCTCGCGGGGGCCAGGGTAGGTCTCGAACGCCGGTCTGTCGTCGAGGTCGAGGAGCTTCTGCATCCTTTCGGCGACCTCGAGATACTGCTCGGCCCTCCCGCCCTGCGCGCTCTCGGCCGCCATCCGTTCGAGCTCGACGGCCTCCATGTGCTCGCCGCTGACGTAGAGCAACCGGGCCAGCGTGTCGGCGACATCGGCCGAAGGGTCGAGTTCGTAGGCCCGCCGGGCCATGGCCACCGCCGTGCCGAGAGATTCCCTCGCGAGATAGAGCTGCCACGCCGCGCGGTTGAGCGTGTCGGCGTCGTGGGACGCATTCCCCTCAACGAACCATCGCCCGTAGAGATCCGAGGCGAGCTCGTAATGCCCGCCACGGAAGGCGAACGCCGCCAACCCGAAGAGTTCGTCAACCTCGGCCTCGTCGAGGGAGATCAGTCCCAGGAGATCCGACGCATCCTCGAACCTCGCTTGACGCATGAGGCCGGCCTGCTTACCGGATTCGATTTCGGGCAGCCCTTCTTCGAGCAGTCCGCTGAGGCGTTTGCTCCCTGGGACCGGAGGGACCTCGATGGTGGTCTTCCAGCCCTCGCGATAGAGCTTGCCGGCTCTCAGATAGACCCGATAGTGGAGATCGCGTCCGGCATGGAACATGAGCTTCCGGCACACCTCGTGGGCGTGTTCATCCTCGGCGTGGAAGCTCTTGATCTTGGCGATGGCACCCTCGGGGTCGGCGCGTTCGAGGAGGCCGTCAACAGCTCGGCGGATCGTGTCGATGTTCGTTGGGTCGTCCTGGAGCTCCTCGAGGCAGGCATAGAGGGTGTCGCCGGTTCTGATCCGCCGAACCTCTTCGACAAACCTCTCGGGCGGCAGGTAGCCGAGGATCCGCTCGACCTCTTCACCGGAAGGATCGAGGAAGATCATCGCGGGGTAGGAGTCGACCCCGAATCTCTTCGCGGCCTCTGCGCCGATGGTCTCCGCGTTGAGCTGGATTGGGACGAACTTCCCGAGCTCCTGCCGGACAACGTGGTCGGACAGGGTCTCTGATTCCAGTCGGCGGCACCACGAACACCAGTCGGTGTAGAACTCCACAAAAACCAGAGTGTTGTTTTCCGCAGCCATTTTGGTTGCATCGTCGAGTGAGCCGTGAAACCAGAAATCATCGCCGGTGGGGCCACAGGCGATGAGGGCCGCGACCGCGACCGTCAGGATGAACGCCGACCACTTCTTCATTCGAGCCTCCGGAAGGACCGGCCGCCTGTGCTCGGCCCGTCTCGATCTATGCCGCCCCCCGCCGTGAGGTTGCAGGGTTGCAGAGATCCCCCTTGGGAATGATACGCGATTTCGATCTGAGGGTTGCGGCGCGACCGCAACTCGATGCTGGATCCTGGATGGCGCAATCGGGTCATGGGATTTTTTCAGAGAAAGTGTTTGACCGAGCCTACGATCCTGCATCCTGCATCCTGCATCCTCCCATCACCAGACATAGTCCCGCGCGATCTCCCTCTTGTCGTGTCCCGCGAGCACATGGACGACGCGGAGCTTTCTGATCGTGATGGGCGAGACGCTGCCGAGGGGGATGTGGACGATTCGTTTCCCCTGCCGGGCCGCGAAGGCCTTCATTCTTTCGGGCGGGGGTGTCGGTGCGAGATGGACCACGAGCTTTTCCCGGCTGTAGTCGACGGCAGCCATGACCAGGACGTCGGACTTGGATCGCGCATGAAGATAGTCCGGGTCGCGCCAAACGTCGTACAGACGTCCGGGGGGATAGCTCAGCATGAAGCCGCCGTAGGTCGCCCTCATGATGCCCGGCCCGACGATCTGCCGGGTCGGGTCGGTGGAGTAGAGGGCCATGTCCGATTCCTGCGCGTGCTCGCCGAGCCAGCTCAAGAGATAGGGGTAGCCGGAACCGTCGAAATCCTCGTCGAAGATGGCCACGACGGCGCCGGCGCTTCCCGGCGCGCGTCCCTTCTCGGTGACCCAGACCCGGCCCTCGTGCCACCGCAGAAGCGTCTCGCGCAGATCGAGGCCGTCGAGCATGCTGGTCGTAAACGGCTCGGAGCGGCGGTTCTCCGCCGACAGGATGGTCACCGCCTTCTGTTTGAGATAGCGGCCGTAATCCTCCACCACGATATCCTCCGGAGGGTAGGAGCAGATGCCCGTCGCGTCGAATGCCTCCAGCCACTCGGCCGGGTTGTCCGTCGTGGGCCGGGCCCGCACAGGTACGAGACGTCGCTTGACCTTGAAGAACCTCCTCCGGAAACGGACGCTTCGGATTCCGAGGTCGAGCATCTCGCCATCGACTCTTGCGGTTTGGATCTCGGTGTCCGCCGATTGCCAGGGATAGCACCGCGCCGCAGCGAATGCTTCCCACGCGAGGTTGTCGTCACCGACTCCACGGGCGGCCACGGCCCACTCGTAGAGCCCAGGAACGAGCAGGCCCTGAATCCTGGCGTAGCGCCGGGCGAAATCGAAGAAGGACGAACGCTGCCAGGGGGAGCAGACGCTTTTCGTCTGCTCCTCCCACGAGGTCGCCGCCACTCGCCAGACGACACCGCCCAGGGCGGCCCGGTCGATCACCCGGTCGCCGTCCCGCGTGACCCGGTGCGCGTTGTTGGCGGCCCATGCGGCAACGGCCTCTGCGCGTTCGGCCTCATCGATCGGAGGCTCGCCGCGGATGATTCTGAAACCCTCGCGCCTGAGCTCGATCCGGCGGGACAGGGTGTCCCGAAATTCGGGCTCCTCCGGCAGGTCCGCCGGCCGCAGGTGTTCGTGGATGGCGTGGGCCAACGGTGGGTCGTGCAGAACAGCGGTCAGGTCGTCCGGGTGGAGGTTTCTAATGAGCACCGAGCTTCGGCGCTGACGCGCCAACGGCGGCGCTGTCGGCCCGGAAAGCAGCTCAGCCACACGGATGGCGTGGACGGCTCCGACCAGGGCGAGAACGGTACCGTCGGCGTCGGTCGCCGCCCGCTGCAGATGGTACGCCATGCCGCGCTCGCGGAGATCGTCGCCGTCGTCGTGGGTTCTTTCGGCGGCCAGTCCGTGGACGATTTCGAGATAGCTCTCCGGGCCGAGTTCGTGGATGGCGTGCGGATCGGGGAACGGGTCGAGGTGCCGGCCGCGGTAGCGGATGTCGGGGTCGATGAGAGCGGTCTTGCGTCCGTGTTCGGCGGCCCATCGCAGAGCCTCGACCATGGGGTCGCCCGGGGCCACGATCCATACCACCGCATCTTCGCCGGGCTCTTCGGAAATCACGGCCGAGATCTGGGGGAGTCGATTCACCGTGGTCCGGACGGCGTCGGCAAGCGTGGTCGGCAGCTCCACCGCCACCATCGAAGGATCGACCACCGCGAGGAGGCGAGTTACGAGCGAGCCGAAATCCACCCGATCATGGAGCACCGGCAGTATGCGGATGCCCGGGGCGGCTTCAGGGGCGATGCGGTCGAGGTCCATTAGAGAGCCGGAGTCGACAGTTGACGGTCGACGGTCGACAGTCGGGCCCCGCGCATCGTTCGTGAGACCGGACGACACCACCCCGGCATGTCACCCTGAGCGAGCGAGTCCGACGAGCGAGCCGAAGGGTCCCCAAAGGGTCGAGACGGCCTTCCTCCGCTCAGCATCGCGTCGATATTTGGGGGATTCCTCGACTCGCTTCGCTCGCTCCCAATGACAGAACGACCCGGAATGAGAAAATGGCAAGCTGGAAGCTTGCCGCCACAAAGGCGCTCGATCCATTGTTGGGGCGAGCTTCCAGCTTGCCTTTCAGAGACTTCGATGCCTTCGTCATTCTGAGCACCGCCTCGCGGCGTGGCGGTGCTCAGAATGACAGGTCTTTCCGATCCGTCGATCATCCAGGTTCGGCCTGCTCGCCCGATGCCGGAGAGCCCGGGATGAACCGGGTTCGGAAGCTCCACGCAGGTCAGACGGTGATTCACGATTCACGATTCGCTGAGAAACATCTCAGCGTCGGTACCGAGGGAGAGCTTGAGCGCCGTGTCGACGGCGTCTCTCGCGTCCGCGGCCTCCTTGCGATGAAGGAGTTTCATGGCATAGCGAGCGATGTTGAGGCCGTCGCGCACCGAGTACCGCAGATCCGCCAGATGGGCGGCCTGCAAAAAGCCGAGAACATACTCCAGGACGTTGTCGTCAACCCCCCCCACCTGGGCGCGAATGATCGCCCGCTCCTCGTCCTCTTCGGGAAAATCGATGAAGATCTGCGGCATGAGCCTGGAATGGATGTACTCGGGGAGCTCGTAGGTTGAGGCGTCTTCGTTCATGGTGGTGACGAAGCGAAATTCCGATGGGGCCGGGATCGTGACACCGGCGACGATGCTGTCCACCGATCGGCGGTGGTCGAGCAGCGGCGCCAGCGAAGCCCAGCTCTTCTCGCTCATCCGATTGCCCTCGTCAAGGATGCAGGCCCCTCCCCGGACCATGGCGGTGACCAGGGGCGATGCCATGTAGCGGACGCCGCCGTCGGGGGCGAGCACCGGGGTCACCAGGAGGTCTTCGGGTCGGGTGTCGGTGGTGGCCTGGACGATGAAGATCTCGAGACCGAGCTCGCGAGCGGCGGCGCAGGCGAGGGTCGTCTTGCCGACGCCGGGCTTGCCCAGCAGGCGGGGGTTGAGGGGTACGTCGTCCTCTGAGAAACAGGTCCATGCCGCCAGCAGCTGCAGCAGGACCTCGCGCTGGCCGATCCATGGCGGGATCTCGGTGATCGGGCGGGCCAGGTGGAGGGTGACGCCGTCGATGACGGTGGTGGTGTCGCTGGGTGAGTTGGTCATGGGGTGATTGTACGTGGTCGGAGGTCGATGATTGATGTCAGAGCCTGCAACCACGTTGCTCGCGCGCCGGCGGCCTCCTTCCGAGCCGGAGCAGATATACCGAATCGCCTCGCCGCGGGGGGTGACTGGAAGGGCGGCGGCCACGCTGATTGCGCGAGCGGCGGCCTGCAAGAGCCTGTTGAAACGCGATGGGAGCGGAGCCAGGCACCTTTTCGCGGCGAAAAGAGAGCCAGGCACCGAGCCCGGTACGGCATTTTGTGATACGTGACGCGTGCCGGAGCGGGATGCCGGCAAAATGCCGGACCTGGCACCCCGCCGCACGCCCTTATCTCGCCTTCTTTGGAGGTCGCGCGATTGGGTGGAGGAGGCGCCAGGTGATGGCCCGGACCTCGTCGAAGAGATTGATGGCGGACTCAGCGCGAGAGCCGTTGATCGCGCCTGCTCCGACGAGAAGACGGAGGTGGGTATCGACTTCATTGGCTGAGCCGTAGGCGATGCGCCAATGGTGCATCCGGTCTCGGCCGGAACGTCCGTGGCCTTCCGCGAGATTTGCGGGGACGGACGATGCAGATCGGATGACCTGATCGGCGAGGGTCTTGAGTGGAGCCGGTACGCGCAAGACCAGTGAGATTGCAATGCCCGCAGCTTCGAGCGCTTTGCGGTGGGCGATGAGGCTGGTGTTCGGTAGAGCGTCGTGCATGGTCACCTCCGGGTTGTTCATGCACTCCCACCAGCCGCTGCGGAATCCGATGTCAAGGGTCGCCTTCGAGGCGACTTGTCTTGCCCTTGACATCGGATTTCAAAGCGGCTACCCGTGTTTTCAAGAACAACCCGGAGGTGGCCATGCTGCCCCTGCCCCAGCCCCGGGCCCAGGCCCCGGGCCCCGCCCCCGCCCCCGCCCCGCCCCCGCCCCCCCGCCCCCCCGCCGCCGCCCCCCCCCCCCGCCCCCCCCGCCCCGGGCCCCGCCCGCGCGCGGGGCGAGGGGGGGGGGGGGGGTCACACCACCCCCCACAAAAGGAACAGAGGGG
>JARFRM010000270.1 GCA_029287235.1 Thermoanaerobaculales bacterium | reverse complement strand
CCAGACCGACGAGATATGTCTAATGTTCCATCCAGGCCTCCTTCATCACACCGGTAACACACTCACCCACCACCGGCGAGAGAGCTCGCCGGTGGTCGGCCTTCGGCAACAAGTACGACTCAGAGATCGTTGACGATCTCGATCGGTTCGTTCTTCCATTTCTGGTGATGGTCGCCAGGGCCGTCTGGGACCACCGTCGTGTCGGTGACGAAGAGCCGCAGCGAGAACGTGCACGACTCGCCGCGATAGAGCTTGGAATCTGGAGCAATGGCACCCGGTCCCGGTGACGGACCGGCATCGAGCGTCGTCAGATCCCAGGTGTGCAGCACGTCGGCATCCGCAGGCGTCGGTACCGGAACCGGAGCCGCCGCCGGCAGTGCGGGGACGCGGTTGGTCACGTTGAGGACGAGGTCTTTCCAGGTCTGGAACTGCTTCTTGTAGTGCATCGAGTAGTGGCCGAAGTTGTCGTTCGGTCGTTCCGGTGGCCCCGGCAGGGTCCACCAAGCCTCGTCGATCAGCGGATCCCACGCGAGCCCGAGGATCCGGATTTGTCCGTGTACGTTGAGAGACAGCGGAGTGCAGGGTGGAATCTTCTCCCAGGCGTTTGTGTCGGGGTTTTTCCATTGGAACTCGACGATGTCCGCCTTCACGTTGTGATTGTCGAGCCAGATGTGCTGGATGTCGTGGAAGGTCACTCCGGTGGTGTCCTCTGCGGTCAGCAGCACGCTGTAGCGGCCGCTCGCCACCGGCCAGCTGTTCCAGTGCCCCTGTTTGAGCTTGAAGTAGGTGCTTCCCCCGATCGTAAAGGTCTTCCAGCTGTTGACGAGGTCCTGGGGTGCCGGTCCGACCCTGGTCCACGGCCGGTAGTGATCGGCGCTGGCATAGTCGAGCTGCGCGATGTTGCCGCTGAAGGTGGGGGGAATCGGATCCCCGGTCGCGGGTTGCGCGGGCAACGGACCGGGCGCAGCGACCAGGGCATGACGAACGTCGTACTTCTTGATCTTGCGGGTTGCGCACTCGTAGACATAGGCCGCGCCCTTGATCGCCATCTTGCCGCCTACGGCGACCGTTTCATTGGCCGCGTTTCGTAGCTCGGCATCGGGATCGAACGGGTTGGGGTTGCCCGGCGACGGCGTGTCGCTGATCGCCTGGACCCCGGCAAACCGGCTCATGTACACGATGCTCTTGAGCAGGTTGAAGGTGATCTGGCACACCTTGGTCGATCCGCCCCAGGCGGGGTAGACCGTCAGGGTGACCTCATAGGCGTCGTCATCGAGTCCGGTTGTGTCGATTTGTGCGAGCTCCGCGCCGACCACCGGAGAGGTACCGCTCGCCCCCCCACCCGGATAGACCACAACCCCGGCGATAGGAGACGGAAATCCGACCTTTCGGATGTCCACCGTGTACCAACCGAAGGCGCCGCCCCAGGCGCTTCCCTTGACCCGGACGATGAGCTTGCCGGCCACCGGGTCCGGTTCTTCGAGCGTGCACCCCGTCGGTTCGTCCAGCTTGCAGAAGAGCGATCGCTGGACCCGGATCAAGGCGACCAGCAAGGCAATCAGAAACAGCTTGATGAGGAGCACGAACCAGGTAGCTCGCTCGATATCCGGGAAGCCCCGGAACTCGCCGGAGATGATCTCGGCGAACAGAAGCAGAACCAACAGAACGAGCAGGATGTACTTGATGCACCCCGGCCGGTCGCGGTTCCACATCGACGGTTTGGTATCGCTCGAGATGCCTGCTGGTTGTTGTTTTTCGTCTGCCATGCTTTCCCCCCTCCGTGGGACGCCTCACCCGATCTGCCGCCACCTGTTGGCGCGCAGCCGAACTTGGCCCTGTCGTTTCGTCTTCCGTCGTACCGACCCGGATTGCAGCGACACCAAGTCCACCCGGCCCTCAATGCCGACTTCGACGGACTCGACAACCACGATCACGGGTCTTCACCCCAAGTTGGTGCGCAATCAACCGGTGTTCATCACCCAAATGGGTGAGGCCAACGACGGGGCGAGACCGAATCTTGGGAAACATCAGGCACACCGTCGAACTGGAATACACGAAATGGAGGACTTGATGCCGACCGAAAAGGCCCGGAAACCGCAGCCCTGTTCGAAACCATGCACAAAGGCCGTGAAGTTCATGACCGACCGAGAGATCGGCCCGAACATCGGGATCAGCCTGCCGCCCTACAAAAACGTCTCCGGATACAGTTTTCTCAACGTGTCGGTCCGATTCACCCAGGACGAACATGATGAACCCCCGGTGGATCTCGGAGTGATGTTCGCGTTCGACAGCCACGGCAAGATGGGCGCCCGGAGATACGTGAATTTCGAAGAAAACGTCCCTGGCCCGCAGAGTACGAACTTCATCGAAGTTTCCGGAGCCGGGTCCTGGCACGGGAACCAATGGAAGACCAGCTCCTACATGGCACGATTTCCGATCATGGGTCCCTATGCCCAGGTCTTCGTCTACAACCGAGCGCCGGTCGCTCGAACCGTCAGCGTCTGGGGTTTCCTCGTTGGTTGATTTCCGGGCGGATTGACAACTCGCGATCGCGAGAGGGACGAACTACGCCCCGAACGCCGCCAACAGCAGTCGTTGCCATCCCCTCGCCACCGGCAACACCCGGTTGACCGGCGATGAGGTTTCGTTAACGTCCAGAAACGGTGCGAGGTTCGCACATTCGGTGATTCAGTCGGCCGGCGTGGAGAAAGACCGAATATATGAACCGGGCACCCATTCCGATTACCTATTCTGCGGTTGCTTTTTCTGCTGTTGGAGAGTCTCCGGCAATTTCTCTTGCGACAATGGACGCAAAGCCGGAGCCGTCGGCGCGGGGTTGGCATCTTTGACCGCTTCCTTTTGCTTGATGCGCCAATAGTCGAGCAGTGGTTGTTCGCGCGGGTTCAGCCTTTGGTCGATTGGCACAGGGGGCGCTGGCCGCCATTCTTCTGGAAGAATGTAGTCGATATCGAGCTCATCGAATGCGAGCGGATGGTGGCGAGAGATTTGCTCGATTAACGTTACTTGTGTGTATCGAACGGTGCCGTCCGACTGTACCCACATTGGGAAATACCGATACTGCTTACCCGCCAGGCGAAAAGGATCCGTAGTGTCGACCGGCACCTTGAATCCGCTCGCTGTCTGATAGTCGCCGTACCAATATCGCGTTGGCGCCTGAACGTTGTTCGTAACATCCCAGCTGTGCTTGTTTCCACCGACTCGTGAGATGAGAAAGTCGGACGAGCAACGGTCGGAACCATAAATGAAGCGCCCACGAACTACTGCCTGTTTCGTCACGCCGTTGATGTCGGTCCAGTAGAGAAGCAACGGCCCTGTCCCGAGGTCAATAATCACCGGATGCATGAGGAAGCTGTTGAGCGATCGATCGTCGGGCATGATCGGGTCTGCTTCGGCAAACGCACTTCTCGTGTCATCATAGAAATACAGTCGGAAACCGTGACTCTTGTTGTTGCCGTTGTCCGTGATCGTATCCGGGAAGACCAACACCAGGTTGTCCGATCCGGGGCTGCGCGCGACCATAGTATGTCCGAGGATATGGCCGCCGACGTAGTTGGCACGTATGGGGCCTAGCACCGGATTTTGGCCAAAGTAGTCGTCCGCGTGCTGCTCCCATCCAGAATCATGCGGCGCGTGTTGTGATGTGTTGCCGAATTGGTACCTGCTGTTGGTCTTCGTGCCAAAAAGAATCTCGTTTCCCAGAGCAAAAGCAAGCCGATCATAGGCCAGCGGTGCAATGCCGAGGCGCCAGCGCATCCGATTTTCGATGAAACCAAGGCTCGACCAGGAGCCACCCTTGTTATACGAGACAAGGACCAATGTCTTGTTGAGTTTCGTGTTGGTCAAGTTGAAATACGGCTGGCTGGTATCGGGGACGTTTCCAACGCATTGAAATACGAGATAAACGCGATCGTTGGATAGATCCACCTTCGTGAGAGGTCCATCGCTTCCGCCCATA
This sequence comes from Thermoanaerobaculales bacterium, assembly GCA_029287235.1. GTDB lineage: Bacteria > Acidobacteriota > Thermoanaerobaculia > Thermoanaerobaculales > Sulfomarinibacteraceae > JAHECW01. The sequence continues at coordinate 5,850 of JARFRM010000270.1, read as the reverse complement.
TCAAAGACGGGCCTTACCTGGCTTCCCGGGGGATCAGTGGGCAGGCGGTCGTCCGGATTGGGCATCTGCGGCAGTGCGCAGGTGCCATCTTCCATGTGTGCCGAATCCATCACGCTGACGAATTGAAATGTTTGGCCGCAGTCGGTAGACCGCCAGACCATCACGACGCTTCGTGCGCCGGGGCCGAAGTTGTTTCGGTACGTAACATCGAACCAAGTCGGTTTGGGATCGAGGGGAGCACGGGAACGGGCATGGCCAAGGTAGAGTACGTCGCCGTTACTCAGGGTAACCAAATCGGGATCCACACTGAGTTGATACCACTCGGGGTTGGGAACGTTGTCGAAGGTGGCGCGAATGTCGGTGTTGCTCGGATCGCCAAAGTCGCGGCCGATGATCATCCCCTGAGGTGGAGGCAACGAAATATTCGAATCAAGCGATACCAAGAAACGGCCATTGGGACATTCCAATTTCTTGTCCGGCGGGACCACCGTCGACTGTGACTCGCCAGAAGGTCTGTTGACCGTTGAGAGGTTGGGCGCAACGTGCACCTGGTGGCTGGCAGAGGCCTGACCGGCAGCAGCTATACCCAGTAGGGCGATAAAAAATGCTCGGTATGTCATCACACACCTCCTTGGAGAATCGGGAGTACTAACCCCCAGCTAAAGGTTTCACAACGGTTCGAGGTGCACAGACCCGTAAATTTTCCGGGCGTGCGGTTCTCGTCCCAATCGGAGCGCAGGGAAGCGGCGATGCCGGCGTCCGATAGAGGCCACGATGGGGCGTACGGTGGAACCCACTCTACGGTCGAACCCGCCCCACCACCGTCCGGTAGCCATCCGCCCTCGACGGGTCCTGCCCCCCCGACGTGTCGGCATACTCGCCGATGATCCAGATCGAACCGCTGTCTGCGGGGTCGGCCACGGCGCAGCTATGGTCCATCTTGTTGTCCGGGGTGGTGATGGTCGACGTGCTTTCGTCCCTCTTGAGGTCGAACGGCATGTGGTCCCCGGCCTCCAGGAGACGACTGCGCTGCAGCCCGCGTGAGTCGGCGTAAAACACGCTGTACCGAGCCTCGGGGTAGAGGGGGTCCTCGGTCTCGTGCCCGACCCTGCCGTAGACGATCACCATGTCGCCCCCCGCGGTGGCCGCGATGGAGGGCTCCTCATAGCTCACCAGATCGTCGGGCGCGTCCTCGAGGGCACTCCGTCCGAAGAAGGTGTCCAGGAAGCCATCGCTCGCGTTTTCCGAGGCCCTCGGGGTTCCTCCCAGATCGACGACCGGCACGCGGATCACCCGCACGCTCTGGCGGCCGTTCTTCCCGTCCGGCTCGCGGGCTGTGATGACCTTGGGAAACGTGAAGTAGATCTTACCGCCGCGATAGCTCGCGCCCACTCTGAGGAATCCGAGGTTTTCCGCGAACTGCGCCGTGCTTTCCTCGAGCTTCACCGGGACACGGAGATCAGACGGAGGCTGAAACGCGAAGAGATTGAGCGTCGTTCCGCTCGGCCGGAGCAGGAAGATCCAACCAGGGTCCGGCCCGTAGGAAGTGACGGGAACGACATTGCCTGCCGTTTGCGTTTTGTAGATCTTCTGCGCCGGTGGATGCGCCGACCCCCGCGCGAGCTCATCCATCGAGTAGAGGTAGACGACCGGTTTGAGACCGTCGCGGGCGCTTTGCTTGGAGTTGTAAGCGACTACCAACATGCCGCCCGCGACCGTCACCCTCGGCCAGTCGGAGTAGTTCGACTCGGTGCTCATGTACTGGTAGAAACCGTCTCTCGGGTCTTCGGTGCGGGACACCGCGAAGGCAATGTATCGCCGCACCAGGGGATCGGTCGGCTTCAACGTACCGTCCTTTTCATAGGTGATTCCGGTATGGCGGGCAGCCGATAAGATCACGAAACGTCGACTCTGGGGGTCAAACAGGGCCCTCGTATCGTAGAACTCACGGATGCACGGCACGGGTGCCGGCGACGCGGCTGCGGGATCGCAGGTGCCCGCACTCGCGGCCACCGGCGGGAACCCCAGATGGCGGTTGATGCTGTGTTCGTTCGGGTTGCCCTGGCCGTCGTCAGGGACGAGAAATCCCGAGAAGAACTCAGTTGCCGACATGAGGTTGGGCTCCCCGTACTTGCTGTCGAGCGGATCACCCTCCTTGTCGAAGAATCCGATCTGATGGTCCTGGCTGACGATCAGAAAGTTGAACCCGACCGCGATCATCGGATCCCAGCCGGCGCTCTCAACGCCGGGTTCGAACTTCAGGTCGTACATCGGTGACTGACCGACAGAACCCGACCTGGCCTCCACGTCGAAATGGGCCGGAACAGGGATCGGTCGATCGACCCGCCGGCGAAGGTCCACGAGCGAGGGCTGGCGCTGCTCCGGCGCTTCATCGAGGGTGTCGAAAGCCTGACGGGCGAAGATCTCGCGCACCCTTGGCGTGATGGCAAAGGTAGGACGCCGGCCCCAGCGACCGCGGAGCAGAGTGACCGCGTGCTCGTTCCACGCGATGACCTTGAGCTTGCCGGTCGAGTCGCGAACCGAGGTCACAAGCCGATAGTCCCCGAGCACGGCTAACGACACGGCGGTGACCTCACCCGCGGTGGCGTCTCCGAGCCGCTCGAGGTCGGCGATCCCGTCCCAATGGATCAGTTTGAGGTTGGTGTCCGACTGTCGGACCGCAACAACCGGGTGGGCGGCGGCGAGCGAGGCGACGCTGATGGCGGACACTTTTCCCGCGCCGGCCGTGGACCGGCGGGTGATCACGCCGTTCATGGTGAGGTCCCAGCTCGAGATCGCGAGATTTCCGGCCGGGGTTCGACCGGCCACCACCACCCGCTGGTGGCTCAGCAGCGATGCATCGAGGACCGAGAGCGATTCCCCCTGAGCATCCCCGAGCCGAGAGATTTTGCCGGCGGTATTGATGGCCCACGCGATGAGCTTGAGCTTGTTCGAGCCGTCGCGCACCGGGGTGACGAATCGCAACGGCGCGTACTCGACCAGGGTCACCTCGGCGATCTTACCCGCCGCGGCACTGTCGAGCCGCTGGAATCTGCCATTCGGGTAGAGGTGCCACGAGATCAGCTTCAAGGTGCCGTCGGATTGCCTCATGGCGGCCACCACCCGGAACTCTCGGTGACCTGCGACGGCAAGCTCGCTGACCTTACCGGCCTCGGTGTCGCCGAAGCGGACGACGCTGCCGTCTTCCGGTGTGCGCCACGCGATGAGCTTGAGGGTTCCGGCCTCGGTACGCACCGCGGTGACGACCTGGCGGTCGCCCAGTGCCGCGACCTCGACCCGGCTGACCTTGCCCGCAGCGGCGCTCCCGATACGGGTCACGGCACCGCTGTCCTCGACTCGCCACTGGGTGACGGTGAGCGTCCCGTCCGCTCCGCGGGTGGCGGTGACGAGCCGGTTCGGTCCGAGCGGCACCGACGCGATCCCACTCACCATCTCGCCGGAGGCGTCTCCCAGGCGAGCGAGGTGACTCCACGCCATCGCGTCGTTGGCGCCGGCGCCGGCCGCAAGCAGAGCCAGCACGGCAATCGGGACCACCGGCATGCGACTCGCATCAGCTACTCTCCGCAGGAAACCTCTCATCACCGCCTCCTTGGACCGTTCTACTCGCTCAGCGACGAGCTTGTTCCAAGAGTGGCGCTGACCCCGAGAGTGTTCATCACCCATTTGGGTGATGCCATCAATCATCTACCCGCCTATGTTCACAATCGAAGGAACATATGAACCGCAAACGAAAGGAGAATCAGATGTACTCTCGCTATCACTATCGCATGGGTCCGGTGGCCGATCCTGGGCCCGATCCGTGGGGCCCGTGGCAGCCCCCCCGGTGGGACTTCGACTGGCGGAGGCCCTTTCCGATTCCAGATCCCGGCGATCCGGCACCCTATCTCGAGTTCGAGCAGCTACTACCGAAGGAAGCCCAGGTTCAGATCAAGATCAAACAGATCGATTTTGCGATCACTCAGCTCCAAGGGCAGATCGAAGTCCTCCAGCTGGCGAAGGAGACTATGGCCAAGGAGCACCGTCCGGGTTGACCTTGACCATGAACACACCGGCACAACCCAGGTCGACCGAAGCATCGGCTTCAGACCCTCGCCACGTCGTACTCGTCGGCTGCGAGGATGAGGAGAATCTGGGTCTCAGATACATTGCAGCGTACCTCGAATCGAATAGGGTCTCGACCGCGATCGAGCCGTTCGATCCCACCGACCACGAGGGGCTCGTGCGGCGCATCCGGTCGTCGTCACCGCTCGTGGTTGGTTTCTCCATCATCTTCCAGCGGATGCTTCCTGACTTCGCACGGGCGGTGGACCGGTTGCGTGATGACGGCGTCGAGAGCCACCTGACCTGCGGCGGGCACTTCCCGACCCTCGAGCCGGAGGAGACTCTGGCTTCCATCCCCGGTCTCGACTCGGTCGTCCGGCACGAGGGCGAAATGACCATGCTGGAGCTCGTTCGCAACCTCCAGAACGGGGGAAAACTCGAGGACATCGACGGAATCGCATATCGGAGGTCGGACGGCGTTCGGATCAACACGCCCCGTGCGTTGATCGAAGACCTCGACCTGCTTCCCTTCCCTCTTCGCGATAAGCCGCGCCTCGCGGTGAATGGCCACGGAGTGTCGTCCATCATCGCCAGCCGGGGCTGCGTCTTCGACTGCTCTTTCTGCAGCGTCCAGAACTTCTACCGGGAGGCGCCGGGACCTGCTCGTCGCTCGCGGTCGCCCGCCAACGTCGTCGACGAGATGCAATGGATGGCGGACGAACTCGGCGTCAGAGTTTTTATCTTCAAAGATGACGACATCTCTACCAGAGGTCCGAAACATGGAGCCTGGATCGAAGCCTTCGCGGCCGAATTGGAGCAACGCAGTCTGGCGAACCGCGTATTGTTCAGGATCTCGTGCCGCGTCGACGAGGTCGTCGGCGATAGGCTGAAACGCCTTCAGGATGTAGGGCTCACTGCGGTGTACCTGGGGATTGAGTCGGGAAACGAGAACGGACTGAGGCACTTCAACAAGCGGTACGGCTTGGCAGATATCATCAGGGCGGCCGACACGCTTGACGAGTTGGGTCTCGCCTACGAGTACGGATTCATGATGTTCGAACCGTGGAGCACCCTTGCGACGATCTCCGGCGATCTGGCGCTTCTCGAGGATCTGGGCAACCGCGGAAGCTCCGTGGTCGACTTCACCAAGACCATGCCGTACGCGGGGACGGCGATCGCCCGCCGGCTCGAGGACGAGGGCCGCCTTGAAGGTACCGTTGCGGCTCCGGACTACGGCTATCTCGACAAGCGTGTGATGCACCTCCAGCGTTTTGCTTCGAACACGTTTCACGAGCGCAATTTCGAGGCCAACGGCCTCGTCAACCGGTTGCGGATGGCCAAGTTCGAAGCCGCGATCGCCGGGAGTCTCGGCGGGTACGATCCCACGGCTGCAAACACTTCCGATCACGTGGCCGACCTCATCCGACGAAACAACGCGGACGCCATCGAAGCCATGCGCCTCGCCACGAGGCTGCTGGACGACTGTGAATCAGACCTCGAACCCCGCCACTGGCAGGTTCTTCAGCTTTTCGCCAGCCAATACAAGACTGCCGAGGCGCCCATCAAGGCAGAGCTCGAGCGATTGGAAACTCTCCACACTGCTCATTGAGAGATGACGATGGGTCACCAACGGGCTTCCACGCGAACTAGTGCCACCATGAAGAGTCAAGTCCAGAATGTTCGTCGTCGCGGCGGTGAGTCTGTGGGAGAACAGGAGGGCGATTCCGACGCTTTCAACACCCATGAACAACGACTCAACGGGGTAAGGAACTAACCCGGCTTCTCCGG
>JARFRM010000308.1 GCA_029287235.1 Thermoanaerobaculales bacterium | reverse complement strand
GATGCACAGCACCCAGCTATGATTTCTCATCTCCGGGTGCTCAACGTACTGCAGAGTACGCCTCCGCGCCCGAAGATGAGAAATCCCAGCTGTGCACAGCGCCTCGACGCCCTCGTGACGAAAATTGGTGAGAAGGTCGGGATAGAGCCTCAGTGAGATTTTGCCAGATCCGCGAGCGCCGCTTGTCTCGTCGCCTCGAACTCGTCTCCCGCGTACCAGGTCGGGGTGGCATCCGCGTCGGCCACAGCTGCGGCGAGCATGAAGGCGAGCTGTGCGTCCTCGACGAGGCCATCGAAGACCCAGCTGTCTTCGACCTCGTCGCCCGGCGTGTGGTACTTGGTGCCGATCCAGTCGGCGTACTGCTTCTCTCCCCAGCCGGGCTCGCGGCCGATGAAGTCGACACCTGACTTGAACCAGATGGCGGGGACACCGACCCGGGCGAAGCTGATCTGATCGGAGCGGTAGAACCAGCCCGCCTTGACATCCTGCTCACCGCGGATGGTCCGATTCTGGGTCTTGGCCGCCTCGGTGAGCCAGTCGTCGAGCTCAGACTTGCCTCGACCGTAGATGATGACGTCGCTGGTCTTGCCCCAGACGTTGCCGAGCTCGAAGTTGATGTCGGTCACCATGCGGCCCGGGTGAACGACCCCGCTCTTGGAGAAGTACTTCGAGCCGAGAATGCCCTGCTCCTCGACGGCGGGAAAAAAGACCAGGATGCTCCGCCGCGGCCCTTCCGGGAGCTCGGCGAAGGCGCCGCCCACGGCGAGCGCCTGGGCCATGGCGACGCCGTTGTCCAACGCGCCGTTGTAAATCACGTCACCGGTCTCATCGGGCTCACCGATGCCGAAGTGGTCGTGGTGGGCCGACAGGACCACCATCTCGTCAGCGAGCTCGGGATCGCTCCCGCGGAGGACGCCGGCGACATTGGCGGTGGAGTTGGGTTTGACATCGACGGTGAAATCGACGGAGGTGGTCACGCCCAGGGGGACCGGCTGAAAGTCGCGGGAGCGAGCCGACTCGATGAGAGCCTCGAGGTCGTGGTCGCCGAGCTCGGCCAGGGCCATCGAACCCTCCCAGGTGAGCCATCCATTGAACCTGGTTCGCGGTTCATCACCGGCGACGAGCTCGAACTGCTCGCCGATGTTGGATGCGCGAACCACCGTCCACGGATAGCCCGCCGATTCAGTTGTGTGGACGATGATGGCGCCGGCTGCGCCCTGGCGGGCGGCGCTGGCGTACTTGTAGTCCCAACGGCCGTAGGAGAGCTTGCGCTCACCGCCGAAGAGATCGGGCTCCCAGTCGGGGTCGTCGTTGAGCATGAGCAGGATCTTGCCCTCGAGATCCACACCCTTGAAGTCATCCCAGTTTTCCTCGGGCGCCACGATGCCGTAGCCGACAAAGACCACCTCGGCGTCGGTGACGGACACGGCGGGTTCCTGCACCCCGGCCATCAGCATGTACTCATCGGCGAACCGGTAGGACACCGACGAGCCGCCTACGGCGGTGAAGCTCAGATCAGCGGGGGCGTTGGCCGTGAGACCCACGATCTCCACAGGTTGCTCGTACGATTCGCCGTCGAAGAGAGGCTCGAAGCCCATTTCGGCCAGTCGCTCGGCGAGATAGGAGCGGGCCTTTCGATCTCCCTCGCTGCCGGGTCCGCGTCCCTCGAACTCATCACCGGACAGCATGCTGACATCGGCAAGGAGGTTTTCGGCGGTGATCGTCGCCGATGCCGGTTCAAACCCGGCCGGGAGTTCGAGTTCGATCCCGGACTCTCCGGTTTTGGGTGTCGGGGCCGGGGTCCCGCATCCGATGACGAGAGCGGCGACAAACAAGACGGTGAAAGATCGCATGGGTTCTCCTTGATCGTTATTTGAGAAGTTCGAAGAGATAGCTGTACTTGATGGTCAGGCTTCGATTGGGGATCTCGGTCGAAATCCCTTTGATTTCCTGAAGCTCGTTGTAGACCACATAAAGTCCGGTGTTGGCCGTCCGGAGCCAGGCGAAACGGAGGTTGGCGGCCCAGATGTCGGCCTTGTCGTTGTACTGGATGAGGGTCTGGAGCGAGATCATGGTCGAGAAACTGTAGCTCAGCCTCAACCGGCCCAGATTGGTGGTGAAAGCGCCTTCCGGCAGGTCGATGTTGTTTTGGTTCCAGCTGAGCTCGGCGTTGAAGGTCTCGCCGAGACGGAGGTTGAAGCTCGGGGTCGCTGTCGTAGCAGACGACGCCGATATAGAGCGTGTCGGCGGTGGAAGCGAGGTAGACCTCGGTCCTCTGGGAGGCCGGTTGTCCGGGATCGGGGTTCTGCTGGATGAACCCGCTGGTTGGTGCGATCCCGGACCAGGCAGGGTCGTTGAGAACATCACCGTCGAGGGCGGTGGGATCACCGATGACGGTCGCGGTCGTCAATGGGCGGGGCCGCTGGTCCAACGCCTGAGCGGAGATGCTGGAGTTGGGAATGAACGTTGTCGCGAAGAAGAGTAGGAGGGCAGAAAGAAAGGAACGCTTCACCATCGGACGGGCATGGTAGCGCGGTTTTCGTTAACGCGACACACAATTTCGGGTTCGGGGGCCGGGCCAGCGGCAGGGACACCGACAGCGACCGGGACAGGGTCAGAGGCAGCGGCAGCGACCGGATCA
>JARFRM010000307.1 GCA_029287235.1 Thermoanaerobaculales bacterium | reverse complement strand
GATGCACAGCACCCAGCTATGATTTCTCATCTCCGGGTGCTCAACGTACTGCAGAGTACGCCTCCGCGCCCGAAGATGAGAAATCCCAGCTGTGCACAGCGCCTCGACGCCCTCGTGACGAAAATTGGTGAGAAGGTCGGGCTAGTGAGAGGGTAAGAAGGCCAGCGCTCGCTTCGCTCGCTGTGAGGACGTCGGCACTGAGCATCATCGCGTCCGCACCTTCTCACTTTCTAACCTTCTGACTTTCTCACCCCTCACTCCTCACTCTTCAAGTCTCACTCAACTCGGGTCGACGGGCTTGTGTTCGTTGGTAGGTTCTTCAACGCTGCATTCCCGGCCACCGGCCGGGGGGTTGGGCACAGCTCAGGTACCGACTCCGAGTTTGGGCAGAATGACGTACTGCAACGCCATCCACACCACGAGGAATCCGAGGATCATCAGAACGTCACTCATTGGAGTTTTCCTTTTCTTCATAATCGTCCAAAGTATTAGCCGTTAGCCGTTAGCCGTTAGCCGTTAGCCGTTAGCCGTTAGCCGTTGGGCCGAATTTCGGTTCCGATCCTGGTCCGCTGCGATGGAGCCAACAGCAAATAGCTGATTGCTGACAGCTTTGGTCTACGCGACTTCCTCGACACCCCACTGGATCATCCGCATTTTTTTGTCCGATGCGTCGCAGAAGGAACAGATGGTCTCCTTGAGGCCGGCGACCTGGTCCTCCTCGACCACGGTGAAGAAGATGGAAGAGGTCTCGGGATGGGCGCTCGAGCCCATTCGGACGCCGGAGGCGCCGACTCCGTGGGCGTTGGGGATTTCGCTGTAACCGGTGATGCCCTTGTGCTGAAGCAGCACCTCGAGTTCTTCCCGGCAGTGGCTCTCGACGATGATCATCAGTAGCTTCATGTGTCCTCCGTGCGTGTGGGGTTACAGGGAGCGGAGGTTAGAAGGTCAGAGAGTCAGAAGGTGAGAAAGCGAGACCGATGCCTTCACCCTCTTACCTTCTCACTTTCTAACTCTCTCACCTTCTAACCTTCCTTCAGCCCCATCTTCCTGAAAATCGTCATCGCCGGGCACCACTTGGTGAAGGCCGACTGCAGCAGGTTGACGCCGACAAACGCCGTCAACAGGTACCAGTAGGGGTTCTCGAGGAAATAGCCGAGGCCGAGGGACAACAGGGTGACGATTCCGGCCATGGCGCGAAGTGCTTCATTAATGGTCATGGGTTCCTCCAGGTCTGTGGTTGTTCAATTCGGGACGATTTCCGCCGAGGCGGTTCTCGCCACGAATTGAAGAAGAGTTGAGTATAGGTTCGGACATCTAGTCGATCTCCACGACATTCTCAGCACCAACAGTCTTCAAGTACATGTAATAGAGCACCGGGATGACCCCGACGGTCAGCGCGGTGGAAACGATGATTCCCGAGATCATGGCCAGGGCGAGACCCTGGAAGATCGGGTCCGACAGCATGAACGAAGCCCCGACGATGGTCGAGAGCTGGGTCAGGAGGATGGGCAGCAGTCGTACCCCGCCCGCCTTGACGACGGCTTCTTCGAGCGGCTCCCCGGCCTTGAGCTCAAGGTTGATGAAGTCCACGAGCAGGATCGAGTTACGGACGATGATTCCCGCCAGCGCGATAAAGCCGATCATGGAGGTGGCGGTGAAGAAGACGTTGAAGATCCCGTGCGCCGGCAGGATGCCGACCAGGGTCAGTGGGATCGGGACCATGATGATCACCGGTGTGATGAAGGATTTGAACCAACCCACCATCAGGACATAGATCAGCACCATCACAACGGCGAAAGCGATCCCCATGTCCCGGAAGACTTCGTAGGTGATGTGCCACTCACCGTCCCACTTCATGATGTATCGGGTCGAGTCCTCGGGCATGCTGGTGGCGATGATCTCGAGCTCCTCACCGAGCGGGGTGATGATCTCGGCCAGTCTCTTCTCGAGCTCGAGGATGGCGTAGACCGGCGCCTCGAAGCGACCCGCGACATCGCCGTAGACATAGGTCACGGGTTGGAGGTTCTTGTGGTATCGGCTCCGTTCGCGGTCACCGTCGACCACGGTTGCCACCGCGGACAGGGGCACCATCTGACCCTGGTTGCCGTGCACCGAAAGCTGGAGGAGATCGTCGATGTGGGCGCGTTGGGCGCGATCGAGGCGCAGTCTGATGGGCACCGAATCACGGCTGGTGGGATCGTGGATGAGTCCGGCGTCGGCGCCGTTGAGGGCGACCCGGACGGTGCGGACAACCTGCTCGACGGTGATTCCGGCCCGGATGGCCTTCTCGCGGTCGACGAGGATCTCGAGCCGCGGTCCGGCGGCCTCGACCTCCCAATCGACATCGACGACACCGGCGGTGGTGGCGAAGATCTCCCGAACCTGATCGGCGATTGTGAGCCGGCCCTCCATGGTCGGACCGTAGACTTCGGCGACCAGGGTGGACATGACCGGGGGCCCGGGTGGGATTTCGGCGACCTTGAGGGTCACGCCGAGGGGTTCGGCCACCGGCACAAGCATGTCCCGGACCAGCTTGGCGAGATCGTGGGACTGAAGATCACGCTTTTCCTTGTGCACGAAGTTGACCTGGATGTCGGCGACGTTGGCGCCGGAGCGGAGGAAGTAGTGCCGGACGAGACCGTTGAAGTTGAACGGCGCCGAGGTGCCGACATAGACCTGGTAGTCGGTGACCTCAGGCATGGTGCGGAAGACGCCGGCGAGCTCCCTGGCCGCGGCGTTGGTCTGCTCCAGCGTGAAGCCCTCGGGGGCGTCGATGACGACCTGAACCTCGGACTTGTTGTCGTGCGGTAGCATCTTGACGGTGGTGAATCCCACCGCCACGGTGGCCATGGCGCCCGCAAGCATCAGGGCCACCCCGGCGAGGAAGAGGTAGCGCATGACCCGCGAACGGATCAACGGCTGCATGAGGCGACTGTAGTTCCGCGAGAGAAAACCCTCTTCGACGGTCTGGTGGTCTTCTGCCGAATCGACATCGTCCTTCGCGGCCTCTTTCTTGAAGAGCCGGAATGCGAGCCACGGTGAAATAGTGAAGGCGACACCGAGCGAGAAGAGCATGGCGGCCGAGGCGTTGATGGGGATTGGCCGCATGTAGGGGCCCATGAGGCCGCGGACGAAGGCCAGGGGCATCAGCGCCGAGATGATGGCGAAGGTCGCCAGAATCGTCGGGTTGCCGACCTCGTCGACGGCGTAGACCGTGGCATCCTTGATCCTGCCCCAGCGGAGCTTGATGTGGCGGTGGATGTTCTCGACGACGACGATGGCGTCGTCCACCAGGATGCCGATGGAGAAGACCAGGGCGAAGAGGCTGACTCGGTTGAGGGTGTAGCCGAAGAAGTACGAAGCCGCCAGGGTCAGCGCCAGGGTCACCGGAATCACCACCGCGACCACGATGGCTTCGCGCCGCGACAGCGTGATCCACATGAGGAGGATGACCGCCAGCGTCGCCGACCAGAGATGTTTGAGCAGCTCGTCGGACTTCTCCTTGGCGGTGGCGCCGTAGTCGCGGGTCTTGAGGATCTCGATATCCGACGGGATGATGCGCCCTTCGAGACGCGAGAGCATACGGTCGAGATCGGTGACCATGTCAACCGCGTTGGTTCCGGGCTTCTTGGCCACCGAGATGGTGACCGCCGGAAGATCGAGGCCGGCCCGTTCGAGGCCTTTCTCGGGCGCTCCTGGACCGGTTCCGAGCCAGACATAGGAGCTCGGCTCTTCCGGACCATCGGCGATCTCGGCCACGTCCCTGAGGTAGACGGGACGGCCGCCGCGGGCGCTCACGACCACGTTCCCGACGTCCGCGGCATCGGCGAGGAACTCACCGACCTCGACGAGAACCTCCGTGTTCGCCACCGCGGTGGAGCCGGCGGGGAGGCGCCAGTTGACGGACTTCAGTGCCTGGTAGGCCTGGAGCAGGGAGACGTTGAAGGACGCCAGCCGCTCGCGGTCGAAATCCACTCGGACCACCCGGCGCTGGCCGCCGATGACCCAGACCTGGGCCACCCGTGGGTGCTTGGTGATCTCACGCTTGAGTTCATCGGCGACCCGCCGAAGCTCGGTCGACGTGCTTTCCCGGCTGTGGAGCGTATAGGCCACCACCGGGACGTCATCGATGGTGCGGGGCTTGACCACGGGGGCGACCACGCCCTCGGGGAGCTCGTCCATGATCGAGGCGATCTTGCTGTGAACCCGGACCGCGGCCTGATCGGGATCGGTTCCCACCAGGAAGCGGACGACGATGAATCCACCCGATGGCCGCGAGATGGAGTAGATGTACTCGACGTTTTCGATCTCGTAGAGGAGCTTCTCGAGAGGGGTGATGACCCGGTTCTCGACCTCCTCGGCGGTGGCGCCGGGAAAGCCGACCATGACATCGATCATGGGTACCTGGATCTGCGGTTCCTCCTCGGACGGAGTGACCATGATGGCGAAGGCGCCGAGCAGCAGCGAACCGACGATGAGTAGCGGTGTCAGCTTGGACTCGAGGAAGGCGCGGCCGATGCGGCCGGCCATGCCCAGCTTGCGCCGCGTCATCTTGAGGCGCAGGGCCTCCCGACGGGCCTGTTCGAGCTCCTGCAGTGAGGGCTTTTCCTCCTTCGGAGCGGTGGTGCCGCGGGTTTCGTCGGTCATCGCGCCACCTCCAGCGGGGTGCCGTCGGCGACCGGCGACGAGAGATCGATGGCGACTTCGTCACCGGCATCGAGACCGGAGAGGATTTCGACACGGCCGTCGCCGAGATTGGCGCCGGTGGTGACGGCCCGGGTGCGAGCCGTGCCGTCCTCAGCGCGAACCACGACGAGCTCGAGACCGCCTCGTCGGTGGACAGCGGACGACGGCGCAAAGAGGCGATCGCCCGCATCGCCGGTGATGGCGGCGCGGCCGCTGAGTCCGGAGGGCACATCGAGCTGACCGAGATCGACCTTGACGGTCGTGGTGTGGCTGGTCGGATCGGCGGCGGGTTCGATCTCCCGCACCGTGCCGGTGACGGCGCCCAGTTCGGGACGGGCATCGAGGCGAACTTTGATCTCATCGCCGAGGGCGATACGGGGAATATCGGCCTCGCGGACGGCGAGCCAGATCTGTTGGCCTTCGCGCGACTCGACCTGAACCAGTGGCCGGCCCGGGGTGGCGAGGTCGCCGGCCTCGACCATGGTCCTGACCACGCGAGCCGCGAAGGGCGACTTCACGACCGACTCGGAGGCCACCGATGTTGCGGCCTGGACCGCACCCTCAGCCTGGGTGACGGCGCCAAGCGCCTGCTCGTAATGCATCCGGGCCATGTCGAGCTCGAGGTCCGAAGCAGCCGACTCTGCGTGCAGCGCCTTGAAACGGGTGAAGTTGCGCTCGGCCAGGGCGAGGCCCGCCTTGGCTTGGGCGAGGGCGCCGCTGGCCTGTGCGAGCTGGCCGTCACTGGCCTCCGCCTCGATCTTGATGAGGGTCTGACCTGCAGCGACCTTGTCACCGGCCCTCACTTTGACCGCGATCACCGGTCCCATGACGCGACTCGAAAGCGACGCCTGGCGGGTCGGTTGGACCGTTCCTCGGACCTCGATAGTGGTGGCGTCGGCGCTTCGCTCCACCGCGGCCACCTTCACCGAAGTCGGGGTGAGCTCGGCCTCGGCGAGCTCGGCCTCGTGGGAACCGCAGGCGGTGAGGGTCAGGGCGGTGGCGACAACAACGGCGATGATCGGATTGCGGGTGTTCATCGGGACTCCTCCATGCTGGGAATCAGGGTTGCTCCGGAAACGAAGTGGAGCCGTGTCGTGCTGAGAATCACATCGTAGCGAGCCACCATTTCGCGGGTCTGAGCCTCGCGGAGGGCGGTCTCGGCATCGAGCACATCGACCATCTTGTCGAGGCCCTGTTTGAACCGGTGTTCGCGAACACGAAGGGCTTCGTTGGCGGCAGCCAGGACATCGGTCGCGGTGGCGTGCCGGGCGCGAGCGGTTTCGAGATCCTGCCAGGCCTGGCGGACTTCGAGTCGAACGCCTTCTTCGAAGCGCCGAATGTCAGCCTCGAACGAGACGGTGTCCAACTCTGCCGCTTTGCGCGCCTTGCCATCGGCGATGCCACCTAAGAGGTTGATTTTGGCCACGGCCATGACGGTCCCCGAGTGGCCGTTGGCGCCGAAGATGGTGTCGTCGTAGAGGCCGTAGCGGCCGACCACGGCGACCTCGGGAAGATAGCCCGACCTGGCGGCCTTGGTTTCGAGCCGTCCGGCGGCCAGCTGTTCCCTGGCCGCGGCGAGATCGTGTCGTCGGTCGACGGCGGCCGAGGTCCAGTCGCCGAGCTCACCGGAGACCGTCTGCGGCGGCGGCAACGGCGCCAGCCGTCGTGGGATCGCCTGGTCGGCGCCCATGTGGAAGTTGAGGGCCGCCTCGGCGAGTTGGGCGCCGTTCTTCGCCTGCTCGAGCAGCTCGTCCATCTTCGAGAGGTAGACCTTTGCGTCGAGGAGATCGGCCGTGAGAATGATGCCCTGTTCGGCGTAGGCCTCGGCGAGCTTGACGTGGGCATCGGTGGTGCTTCGCGCCTTGGTGAGCAGCTCGACGTTCTCGCGCGCCTTGGCAAGATTGACGAAAGCGGTGGTGGCGTCAAAGGCGACCTGCTCGCCGGCATGACGCCAGGTCTCGTGGCCGGCTCCTGCCATGGTCTCGGCCTGCTCGATCCGGGTTCCGATCTTGCCGCCGGTGTAGATCGGCAACGTCAGATCCAGGGAGGTGATCCAGGTGGAAAGACCGGCCGGGTTGTTGGGGTCCGAAGTGAAGAACTCGTCGAAATCGAACCGACCCTGGTTGAGCGTCAGGGCGAACACCTCGGCAGGATTATTGGAGTAGTTGAAGGTTTCGGCGAGATCGAGCCGGCCCCATCGGTGACCCTTGGCCTGCTTTGCCCGCGAGTTTCCGGCCTCGGCGCGGGCGGCTGCGGCCTGAATCGTGGGATTGGCGATGAGCGCGGTTTCAACGGCTTCTTCGACCGAAAGCACCTGGGCGGAGAGTCCGCCGCCGGCAGTGAGAATGATCAGCAAGCTGAGCGGGATCCATCGCATGGTGGTTACTCCTTCTTCACCATATAACCAATTAAGAATATACAATTTCATTCGGACTGTCAACCCTCCGATTAGAAGCCGATCGGGGTTTTCGTAAGAATAAACCGTGGTGGTCTAAGTGTCTAATTATGTGATATTTGATCAACTGGCGAATCAATGCCAGGTATCCCCCTCCGGAGGCTGATCATGGTAGACGGGGAGTCTGAAGCGAGCGGTTGTTCCGCGTTCATGACCCTCGCTTTCGAGATCGAGGGTTCCGTCCATGAGCTCGGCAAGCCGGCGCGAGATGGTCAGACCGAGCCCGGTTCCCCCGTGCTCTCGGGTGGTGGAGCCGTCGACCTGATAAAAGCTCGAGAAGACTCCCTCGACCTCGCCCTTCGGAATGCCGACGCCGCTGTCGGTGACGGTGAAGATGATGTCGTCGCCAACCTGGGCGCACGTCACGTCGATGGTTCCGTTCCGCGGTGTGAACTTCATGGCGTTGGACAGAAGATTGGTGAGAATCTGGGTGGTGCGGTCGGAATCCGCCCACAGCACGAGGCCGTGGATCGCCGTCGAAAGGGTGAACTTGATCCCCTTGTTCTTCATTTGGTGCTTGAACAGGGTTTCCACCCCTTCGAGAACCGCTCGCACCGGCACCGGTCCCCGGTGAACCTCGAGCCGTCCGGCCTCGATCTTGGCAAGATCGAGGACGTCGTTGATGATCGTCAACAGCTTCTCGGCCGAATCGTGCGCGATGGTCAGGTACTCGCGCTGTTTGTCGACGTCGTCGATGGTGCCGTCGATGACCAACCGCAGAAAACCGAGAATGGCGGTCAAGGGGGTCCGAAGCTCGTGCGAGGTGTTGGCCAGAAACTCCGACTTGAGCCGTGACGCCTCGAAGGCGACGGCCCGCTGTTCGTTGAGCTCGCGGACGAGCTGTGCGACATAGATCGTCCCGCCGAGGAGGAACCCGATCTGGGTCATGAGATCGACATCATCAGCTGCGAGCTTGGGCCGCATGCTCGATGCCGTGACCAGAACGCCGATGACACCGCCCGCGGCGAGGAGCGGGAGAAAGCCGAAATGGTGGATGTCGTGCTCGGAGCTGAGTATCGCGGCGTCGGCGGCAGAGACCACTTCGTCCAGTTCCGCTGATCGCGGCACCCCGGTTTGGAAGGCGATTCGACAGGGGTGCTCATCCCCATCCAAAGTGTTCTTGCGATGGTGGGCGAAGACATCGGCGCCGGGGCCGGCGGCCGCCACCAGTCGCAGTTCGCTACTCCCCGGTCGGGGGCGGTAGAGGAGCAGCGATTTCATCGGGACGACCTGCTGGCCCGTCTCGAGATAGCGTTCGAGAATCCGATCTTCTTCAACCTCACCGGCCATACTTTGTGCAAGATTGGACAGGAAAGAGAGGCGGGACTGTTGGGCTTCGGCCGACTGCTGGGCGAGGAAGAGATCGCTGACGTCGGAGGCTACGACCTGGACGAGAGTCTGATTCTCCGTTGGGTCCACAACCTGGTGCAGGTGGGTGCTCAACCAGTGAACCCCTCCACCGGGATCCTCGCTCCGGATGACCCCTTCCCAGACGCCACCCGGGAGCTCGAGAACCGAGGACACAGCCGAGTGCAGCTGGGGCCGATCGTGGGGATGGAACCGCTCCAGCCAACCGTGTTCGGTTTGAATCATCGAGTCCGGGTCGATCCCCAACACCACCCGGGCCTGCCGGTTGGCATAGTGGAGGCGCCTTTCGCGGTCCACCGACAGAACCAACACCGGCAGGGTATCGAGGAGGATCTCAGTACGGCGCCGCAACCGCGTCAGGCGGTCGTGCATGACTTCCTGATCGAGCAGGCGGGTCGCGTTCTCGCCGGTGGAACCGATGATCGGGGTCGCCAGCGCGATTCCCATGAGCAGCACGCCCCACATCACCGATCCGTCATATGGAGCGCGGCTCATCGCGAGCACGGCGTGGGATCCGGCAACCAGCATCATGGCGACGCCGAGCCAGAGGTCGCGGCCCTCGTTCTTACGCCAGATCAACAACATCGCGGAGGCGATGGCGAAAGCAACGCTGAGGCCGACCTCGGCCGGCTGAACACCGACCAGCCAACCGGCGCGGTACAGGCCCATCATCGCCAGGGTCGTCGCCAGTGCAGCGGCGATGGCCAGGAAGCTGCGCAGAGCCTGACCGCGTTCGACGGTAAGAAATTCGTCGTGGACCGGGAGCAGCAGGACCAGCACCGCGGCTGATTGCGCCAGCAACCAGGCGACGCCATCGGCGGACGCCAGGGTCGATTGGGGTATCGCCACCGGCGCCACCGCGAGCCGGATCAGAAAGTACGTTGCCATGGGCAGGTAAGCGTTGCGAATGCGCCGGTCGAAGAGGCTCCCGGTGGCGAGCCACCGCAGGTGAAAGAGCCAGGCGCCGGAGGTTGAGACGAGCGCATTGCCTCCGATCAGCAGCAGAAGCTCTGTGGCGTCTCCCTGCCAGGTGAACACAACCTGGGCCGTGGCCACGCAGAGCCACACTGCAACAACGGCAAATAGAGTGATGATTCGCCAGCTCGGCCAGATCGGGCCTGCCGGGACGTCGTAAGGGTCGTGCGGGTGCACGCCTCGAGTATAAGGGAATGTCGGTGTCCCTGAACGGGTTGTCGCGAGTCGCGGGTCAAAAGATGATGGTGCGATGTGACCAAATGAGGCTGTCGTTTGTCCTGTTACTGGACGGGAGTGATTCGTGTTGAAACCTCATCTCACCGGGGTGGTGCGATTCGGAGTAAATTTCTCTCCAATGACGGAAGATCGAGACAGTTGTCTGCGTTTTCCGTCAGCGATAGCTGAGACCAATTGAAACTACGATCTTCGAGATCGTGCGGATCAAGGAGGAAAAATACGATGCAACGTCCAAAGGTCAAGAGGTTCGCCACCCTGGCGGCCGCGTTCGTTTTAGCCCTGACCACCCTTCCGGTTCTCGCCCAGGAGGGCGGAGAGGAAGAGGCCCCCGAGCCCAACTGGAAAAACGAGGTAGGCCTGTCCTACGTCGGGACCAGCGGCAACACCGACACCTCGAGCTTTGGGCTCGACTACAAGGGCGAGCGCAAGCCGACGCCCTGGGGGCTGAATCTGATCGCTATGTTCACCAGAGCCGAAAACGACGGTGACGTCACAGCCGAGCAGTATCTGGTCGGCGTCCGCGGTTTGCGGCAGCTCAACGACCGTTGGTCGCTCTTTGCCGGTCTGAGCTGGGCACGCGACCCCTTCAGCGGCTTCGACAACCGCTACATTGCCGAGGCAGGCGCCGAGTTTCTGGCGGTGAAGACCGACAAGCACACCCTCAGCTTCGACGCCGGTCTCACCTGGACGAGCGAGGATCAGATCACGCTCAGAGAGGTGCTCCCACCTGCGGACCCGCCCGTGTATGAAGAGGATATCCACGCGGTGGACTGGTTCGGTGGCGTCGCCGGTCTGAAGTGGGACTGGGCATTCAGCAAGTCTGCGTCCCTGTCCCAGCGGTTGCTCTACTACCCCAACTTCGACGACACCGCCGACTGGCGGATCGCGTCGGACACGGCTGTCACCGCATCGCTGACCAGGATGCTCGCGCTCCAGTTCAGCTATCTCGTGCGGTATCGCAATCAGCCCATCGACGACCTCGAGAAGACCGATACCACAACCAAGGTGTCGGTGGTTCTCAACTTCTGATCGGTTCGCTCGAGAAAAGGGGTAACAATGGGTTCCGCGCTTTTCCTGATGTACCATCGAGCGAGTTCGAATCAGCTCAAATCCGGGTCGGCAACGAAGTTGAGCAGGAATTAGAGGAGGAATTGATGTTCAAGGAGTTCAAAGAGTTTGCCATGAAAGGCAATGTCCTCGACATGGCCATCGGCATCGTCATCGGCGGCGCCTTCGGCACCATCGTCAAGAGCTTGGTGAGCGACGTCATCATGCCGCCCATCGGGTTGCTGCTGGGCGGGGTGGACTTCAGCAATCTCTTCGCCATCGCCAAGGAGGGGGACCCGGCCGGTCCGTACGCGGCGCTGGCGGACGCCCAGGCGGCCGGCGCGGTGACCGTCAACTACGGTCTGTTCATCAACAACGTCATCAGCTTTCTGATTGTCGCCTTTGCGGTCTTCATGCTGGTCAAGTCCATCAACGCCATGCGGCGTGAGGAAGAGGCGCCGCCGGCCGAGCCGACCACCAAGGACTGCCCCTACTGTGCGACGGAAATCGCCATCAAGGCCACCCGTTGTCCGAACTGCACCTCGGAGCTCTGAGCTGGGAGACTATTCGGCCTTGCCGATCTCGAGCCGTTCGAGATCGGCAAGGACTTCTTCCGCGTGTTCTCCCGGTTTGACATCGGGGTAGGCCACGAGAACGGCGCCATCGGCACCGATGAGGTAGGAGATCCGCTTGGGCAACGGGATCATTGATCGCGCGGCGCCGACGGCCTTGGCGAGGGTCTTCTCGCGATCCGACAGAAGTTTGAAGGGCAGATCGTTCTTCTCGGCCCACTTCCGGTTGGACTCCGGCTTGTCGTACGAAACGCCGACAACGCTCACCCCGCGAGCCTGGAGATCGGACCAGCTGTCCCGCAGCTGGTTGGCCTCCAGCGTTCAACCACCGGTGTCGGCCTTGGGGTAGAAGAAGAGAAGGTACGGAGCTCCCTCGAAATCTGCACTCGTAACGGTGGTGCCGTCGTGGGCGGGGAGTTCGTAACTGGGGAACGGCATTCCTGGTTCGAGCATGGTTTCTTCCACTCCGGTTGCTGTTCCGGCGGCGGCGATCAGTAGAGCCGACGCCACGGCGATTGAAAATTTGTGGGTGTGTTTCATGACATCACGGTCAACCCCTACGTGTAGAGAGACATTCCATTAATGCTCTCCCGAGAATGGTGCTCCCATCGCGATGGGCCGAGGGAGCCACCTTTAGCATTGTTCGGGATCAGCCCTGTTCTCCATTTTGGCAATTCGCCGCCCGAACAATGACAAAAGACGGCACCCCGATCGAGCCCAGTACTGCAGATCCTCCAGGGAACGCGGGACGAGTGCCTGTGGCACCGCACGGGGACGGCATCCAGAGAATCATGTTCGGTATGGCGCTCCTGGATACTTCGGGCTAAAGCCTCTCCGCCCACTCCGCTCCACGCCTGATGCCCCGTTGCAGGTGATCGTGAGCGGCGATCACCAACGAGTGGGTGATGGTGCCGCCGTCGATGAGGCGGGCGAAGTCCCCGATCGGAGCAAGCGAAACCTCGATCTCTTCCGATGGGTCGAGGCTCACCGTGCCGTCGCTGCGGCATCCCAGCGCGAGATAGGTCCAGCACCGGTTGGAGAGAAAAGCGGGATTGGGATCGACTCGGCCGATTTCGATGAGTTCCGAAGCCCGGTAGCCGGTCTCCTCTTCGAGCTCGCGGGCCGCAGAGTCGGCGGGGCACTCGCCGGGGTCGACGGCGCCACCCGGGATCTCGATGGTCATCTCATCGGTTCCGTGACGGTACTGTTCGATGAGAACCATCCGGCCGTCATCGGTCACGGCGATGACATTGACCCAGTCGGGACAGTCGAGACGCAGGAAATTGTGTTCGCGGCCCGATCCGGGCGAACGCAGACGGCTTCGTGAAAGCTCGAAAATGGGATAGGTGCCGAGCACCTCGGTGGAGAGGATGACCCAGGGAGAGAGTGTGGTGTCCATGACGGACATTCTACGTGTGAACGGATTGCTTGACCTGCTCACAGATGACGCGGTACGTTGTCTGACGATCGGACGGGAGGCGAATCAGAGATGGCTGGAAAAGCGGACCTCGTGGATCGGATCGCAGTGCTCACCGGGATTCCGAAGACCCACATCGCGATGGTGTTCGATTCCATATTCGAACTCACCGGCGAGGCGCTCGCCGAAGGCGACAAGATCACTATTCCCAACTTCGGCACATTCATGATTTCGGAACGTCCGGCGCGTCTGGGGAGGAATCCCGCCACCGGCGATCCGATCACCATCTCGGCCTCCAAGAGCGTGCGGTTCAAGGTTTCGAAGAATCTCAAAGAACGTCTCTGACGGGGGTACACGGCCCTACGGCAGGCCGAGTCGGCGGGTCTGAGGTTCGGGCCGCAATACTGTTCAGTTAAGCCAGGAGCAGGGGATTTCGTGCAGCCAAGATGGCTGCACCACAAGGATTCGAAACATTGTGGGGCGGGCTTCCAGCCTGCCCACAGCCCTAACTGAACAGTATTGGGGCTAGCCGTCCGCCGCAGCGTCAGCGACTCTCGAGCCGTTCCCCCAACATCTCCGTCAGCTGCTCGTCGAGAGGCATTGCCGGCTTGGCCTCGTCTTCCTCTTCCCACGGCCACCGGATGACGGCCATTCGTCGTTCGTAGAACTCCACTCCGCTCACCGAAGAAGAGACCATGAGCGCGGCGGCGAGACCCT
>JARFRM010000216.1 GCA_029287235.1 Thermoanaerobaculales bacterium | reverse complement strand
GTGGCTGTTATCTGCGCTCCGCCACCCCGGCGGCCGTTCAGTCCCACCTCGCGCTCGGCCATCAGGTGGGGGTCAACGCCACACCACCCTACTTCGTCCACGGTGGGATGATCCAGATGCCCGGTGAGGAGTGGTTTCCGGACCTCCTTGCCCGTCTCGCGCGGGGTGAAGAGCCCGGACCCGGACTAGTCAGGAGCGGTCTGCTGCGACCAACGATGCATCCGCGCCTGGCGCGTTTTCTCACCTTGGGGTGCTCAACCTACTGTCGAGTGAGCCTCCGCGCCCCAAGGTGAGAAAACGCGACTGGCATCGGCGCCTCGTTGCCCTCGCGACGAAACCTCATGAATAGTCCGGGCAGCTAGCTCGGACGCCTCGTCAGAGGTCAAGCTTCCTCGGCACACAACTTGCAGCGTCTCTTCGAGAGAGGTGAGGCGTGCCTGTCCGAACTCCCAGCGGGTCGTGTCGTCCCGGTGACCGGCTGACGACCGGCGACCCGCACCGGCTGGTTGATCGCCGTCGTGGGCCGCGCTGGCCAATACCAGCCACGGTCCCGAGTCGGGAAGGGTCTGTCGGCAGACCCGGAATTGCGGTCTGCCGGCACCCGGTTGAGTTCTTCTCGGGCAATGCATCGCCCCGGGCGGGTAACGTGGACGGCGCGGGACATGTTACGCCTGGGTGACGGTCTCAGGGGAGTCCGGGGCAACGGTCGACCGCCCGAACGGGAATCGCCGGAGCCCATGCGCCGGCGCGTGGTCGAGATGGCCGATCGGATTCTCGAGCGGTGCCGAGGTGAGGGGCCGGCCAATTGCGAGGCGCGATGCCCGCTCCGCGTGGATGCCCACCTCTATGTCCAGCTCGCCAGGACCGGGCGTTTCCGGGAGGCTCTGCAGACCATTCGGGAGAAGCTCCCGTTCCCCGGAATCCTCGGATATGTCTGCCCACACCCGTGCGAGCTGCACTGCAAGCGGCTCGAGCTCGACAGGGCGATCCGGATCCGCGACATCAAACGATTTCTGGCTGACTCGGAACCGGGAGAGCCCGAGCACATCCTGACCTGCGCGCCGAACCGACCGCAACACGCGGCGGTTGTGGGAGCCGGACCGTCAGGGCTTCTGGCCGCCCATGATCTGCGGCGAGCCGGTCTCAAGGTGACCCTCATCGACAGGGAACAACAGATCGGCGGCTGCCTGACGACCCGGATTCCCGAGTGGCGGCTGCCGACGGCGGTCCGCCGGCGCGATCTCTCCATCATCGACGCCCTCGGAATCGAGGTTCGAACCGGGGTCCGACTTGGACATGATCTCAGCCTCGCCGAATTGCGCACCAACCACGACGTGGTCCTGCTGATGCTCGGCTTCGCGGGCGGGCAGAACCTCCTTCGATCGGGCGCCGGTGTCGTCGAGGCCACGGTCCGCGACACCATCTGGGCAGACCCGGTGACCTGTGAGACAGGTGTCGAGGGGCTCTTTGCAGGTGGAGATGCCGTCTCCGGACCGACCTCGGTGATCGACGCCATGGCCCTCGGCCGGCGAGCGGCCGAGTCGGCGCGCCGTTTTCTCGACGGTGAAGAGCTGAGTTACCCGGGCCCGGCAACCTCGCCGCCTCCGCTCTTGTGGGAGCTCGGGATCGATGAGAGCGAGCGACGTCGCCGCGAGCGGACACCGGTGCTCCTCGAGCCGGCACCCGCACCCATGACTGAGAAGGAGGTTCGCGGCGAGGGTGAGCGCTGCCTCGATTGCAGCTGCGATCGGTGTGTCAGAGACTGCGAGTTTCTCGCCTCCCACTGCAGCTCACCGAGAGATCTGGCGCGACGAGTGGCGGGCGGTATCGACGATCATCTGGAGACCGTGTATTCATGTAATGTCTGCAGTCTCTGCGCCACCCTCTGTCCGGTCGATCTGAACACCGGCGAGCTCATGCTGGCCGCGCGCCGAGAGGCTGTGCGTCGAGGACTCGCTCCTCTCGCCGAACACCGACAGATTCGACGCGAGCTTCGTGCGGGTGTCTCAAACACCTTTTCCCTGGCGTCGGCGGCACCCGGTCGGCGGCATGCGCGGCGGCTCTTCTTCACCGGCTGCGAACTGCCCGCCACCTCTCCAGGGCACACCCGGTTGCTCTATGAGCACCTGCTGCGGCAGGATCCACGGATCGGTGTTCTGATGTTCTGCTGTGGAGTGCCGGCGGAGATTCTCGGGCTGGAGGCCGAAGGGGCACGTGCGCGTGAGCAGATCACACGGGCCACCCAAGATCTCGGTGTTGAGGAACTGATCGTGGCCTGCCCGCAGTGTCAGGAAACCCTACGCGAGCACTTTCCCGAGCTTCGGCTGAGTTCGGTGTGGGAGGTTCTGGCCGAGAGTTGGGATCCGACGCAGCGTTACGACGAGCTGCGTCTGGCAGTCCATGATCCGTGCCGGAGCCGACACGACCCCGAGGTTCATGCCGCCATCCGCACCCTGGTCAGAACATGCGGCGCCGAGGTGATCGAGACCGACTACTCGCACGAGCGGACGAGGTGTTGCGGCTCGGGCGGCAAGGTAGAGACCGTCGACCCCGAGCTCTTCGCCAGGATAGCCGCTCGCGCGTCAGGTGAATCCGAACTGCCGATGGTGACCTATTGTGTCGGTTGTCGCACCGCGCTGCGTGAGGCCGGCCGCGAGACGATCCACGTGCTCGATCTTCTGATGGCGTCGGACCCCGTTGATCGCGCTCGTGAACCGGAGGCCGGTGTCTTCACTCGACTTGTCAACCGACTTCGATCCAAGTGGGCCATTCGCCGGATGGCCCCTCCGACGCCGGAGTGAGGTTGGGATGGATACGACTCCAGTCTCCCTCACGGTCGATGGGCGGCCCGTGCGGACCACCCGGCAGCGGTTACTCATCCACGTTCTGCGCGACCTCGGAATCAAGGTTCCAACCCTGTGCCACGATGACCGCTTGACGCCGTACGGTGGTTGTCGACTCTGCGTCGTCGAGCGGGTGGACGGCCCCGGCGGGCTGGTTGCGGCGTGTTCCACCCGCGCCCAGGATGGGATGGTTATCGCCACCGGCAGCCCTTCGGTGGTCGAGTCACGCCAGCAGCAGCTCCAGCTCCTGATCCTCAACCACCGGATGGAGTGTCCGGTCTGCGATCGCAACACCGACTGTCGGTTGCAGGATCTGGTGCACGAAATCGGTATTCCGGTCGATGTTCTCCCCTTCGATTTCGATCCTGCACCCCACGATGCGGCCTCACCCGTGATCATTCGCGACCCCGGGAAATGTGTCGTCTGCGGTCGTTGTGTTCGGCTCTGTGAAGAGGTCCAGGGGGTCGCTGCGCTGGCTCTCATGGGGCGCGGGATCGAGACTCATGTCGCGACCTTTCGGGATCAACCACTGGATTGTGAATTCTGTGGTCAGTGCGTCAATGCGTGCCCGGTAGGCGCCCTGGTGGCGGAGCCGTATATCTCGCCCGTTCCGGCGTGGCAACGCACCCGGGTCAGCACCACCTGCTCGTTCTGCGCCTGCGGCTGCGAGGTGTCGGTGGAGAATCACCGGGGTCGGCTGCAAAGGGTGACCTCGATGTCCGACGACCCACACAACCGCGGCAAGTTGTGCGTCAAGGGTTGGCTCGGTCTCGATGTGCTGGCGAACCCCGAGCGCCTGAAATCACCATTGGTCCGAAAGAACGGGGTTCTGGTGGAGGTGAGTTGGGAGGAGGCCCTGGCGACGGCAGCGGATGGACTGCGCCGGGCCGCGGGGCGTGGCCCGGTCATGGTGGCCGGAGGTGGGCGCCTGAGCTGCGAGGATGGCTATCTTCTGCAGGCGCTTGCGCGTGAGGTTCTCAAGAGTCCCCATGTCGACATGGCTCCGGTGGGCGGAGCGAGGGCGCTCGTCGAGGGAGTTTGGGACGTTTTCGACCGACCGTGCTCGAGCGCCGGCTTCAACGAGATCAGACAGGCGGATTTCGTGCTGGTCTTCGGGAGTGATCCCAGCCGGAGCCACCCACTGGTCAAAACCGAGCTGGTGCAGGCGGCGGTGCAACGACAGGTGCGGGTGATCGTCGCCAACCCGGTGGCGGGGGGACTCGATCGGCACGCGGTGGATGTTCTCCGGCTGACCCCGGGGTCGGTAAACGATCTCCTCTCCGGGGTGGCGGCTCGGTTGATGGTTCTCGAGAGCACGAGCGCACACAGGATTGAGAACCTGCCGGGTTACGACGCCTGGCGGCAATCCGTGGAGGCCTTTTCGCCGGAGTCGATTCGGCGAGCAACCCGTATTGTGGGCGAAACGGTGGATCGCCTGGCGCTTGGGCTGGCGGCCGCCCGCCGCCCGGTTTTGGTCATGGGCACCGGGTCCGGCGTTCCCGGTGACGAGGCTGCGGTCGCGCGGGCGGCCTCCGCGTTGACCGCCCTCCTCGGGAGCGATGCCGGTCTCCTGGTCTTGGGCGGACGATCCAATGTCCAGGGGTTGGTCGATGTCGGTCTCCACCCACGGCTCCTGCCCGGCCATCGGCTGGTCGGACAGGCGGTGGAGCTCGAAGACCTCACCGGACGTGCGACCCTGTCCGAGGAGGGCTGGACCGTTTACCAGTGGGTGGCAGCCGGTCCGGAAGCAGCCTCCGGACTGCTTCTCGTCGGTGTTGATCCGGTTGATCTGCTCCCGCGCGGCGAAGATCCTCGACGGGCTTTGGAAGGTGCGAATTTCAGTGTCGTGGTCGACGCATTCCTCACCAGCACGGCTCAACGTGCGAACGTCGTCCTGCCGGCGGCGATTCTCAGCGAACGAGAGGGAACGACGGTGGGTGCGGACGGTGTACGGCGTCCATTTCGGCAAGCGCTCGATCCACCTGACGGGGTCTATTCGGACACGGTGATCCTGACCGAGATCGCACGCCGGATGGGGGCCGCCCTGCCGGGTGGCGACGATCTCGAGCGCGAAATCGATCGGGTGGTGGGCTGGAACTGGGGACGGTCGCAACCTCGGCGGTTGTCACCGGTCGCTCAACCTCGCGCGGCGGCGGCCGCATCCGGTTTCCTGCTCGACGCTGCGCCGCAGCTGTTCCACTCGGGCTCGGTGACAATGCGAAGCGCCCTCCTCCAGGAGCTGTCACCCACGGTGGCGGTTCGACTCAACCCGGCCGATGCTCGCGCTCTCGGAGTGGCCCGGGGCGAGGTGGTCGCGGTATCGAGTGAACGAGGAGAGGTGTTGCTCCGCGCCCGGCTCGATCGTGCGGTTTGCTCGGGAACCGTGGTTGTTCCGTGGGTCGGGAGTCGCGACGGCGCCTCGACGCTCTATGAGGAAACCGGCGAGGTCCTGTCGGTCAAGGTGAGGAAGGCCTGACGATGGCTGACGATCTGAGATGGACCGACGAGGTCGTCGAGTCGGGGTTTTTCGGAACCGAGGGCGGTGACGGCACCGAGACCCTCGACCCGGCGGTGATCGACTTGATTGAAGAGTTGTTGACCCAGGCGGGGCCCGGGCGCGAGGGGTTGATTCGGGTTCTTTTGGCGTTCCAGCAGACCTTTGACAGGGTGTCGTGGAGAGTGCAGGAGTTGGTGGCCGACCGGTTCGGGCTTTCACCTGCCCAGGTTGCGGGCGTCGTCAGCTACTACCCCAAGCTCAGCGCCCAGCGTCGTGGTCGACTCAAGCTCGATGTCTGCGCCGGGTGCGGTTGTTTTCTTGGTGGCGGGGATCGAATTCTGGAGAGCGTCACTCGAGAAGCGGCTGAGCGGAGGTCGTCGAGCGACGAGCCCCGGCTCGATGTCCGGCAGGAGCGGTGCTTGGGGGTCTGCGGTCTCGGGCCGGTCGTCAGGGCGCAATATCGAATTCGGGTGAGGGTCGAGCCGGGCGAGGCCGGCGACCTCGTTGATTCACTGCTCGGTCCCTCACCCGAGGGGGAGGACGGGCGCTGATGTCCGAGGGGATGGATCTCCACGGCCGTGGTGGTGTCGGCGGGCACGACCCGGTCGAGATCCGCATCTGCACCGGCAGCGGGTGCATCGCTCTCGGCGCCCTCGATGTGTTCGAGACATTGCAGGCGGGCGCGGATGAAGAAGGAGCGAGGCTCGAGGTCGATTCGCGGCC
This sequence comes from Thermoanaerobaculales bacterium, assembly GCA_029287235.1. Classification (GTDB taxonomy): domain Bacteria; phylum Acidobacteriota; class Thermoanaerobaculia; order Thermoanaerobaculales; family Sulfomarinibacteraceae; genus JAHECW01. The sequence continues at coordinate 3,239 of JARFRM010000216.1, read as the reverse complement.
CTGTATCGTCGGGTGCAGGGGATTCTGCAGCCAGGGCCCGTTGGTCTACCTTCCGCAATTCGATCTGCTCTATTGTCGGGTGCAGGCGGTCGATGTCGATGAGATCGTTCAACACACTCTCGGCCGCGGGAAGATCGTCGATCGGCTGCTCTACCAGGATCCGGTGAGCGGCCGCCGCTGCCGGGGTCTGACCGACAACCCGTTCTTCGCCGGGCAGCAACGCCGGGTCCTCGCGCGGTGCGGGGTTGTCGATCCGGAGGACCTCGACCACGCGCTCGCCCTCGGCGCCTACGACTCTCTCAGGCGATCGCTCCTCAAGCACGAACCATCGGCGATCATCGAGCGAGTCAAGAGATCGGGGTTGCAGGAAAGGGGAGGATCGGGATTTCCAGTTGGTCTGAAGTGGGCCGTGGTCGCCGAGGCTCCGGCCGACACTCGATATGTCGTCGGCAACGGCGAGGGGGGAGATCCGGGACTCACCGTCGATCGCACCCTGCTCGAAGGTGATCCCCACGGTGTCATCGAAGGAATGGTCATCGCGGGCTTCGCAGTGAGTGCCCGGCAGGGTCGACTCTTTCTTCGCTCGGAGCACAGCCTCGGTGTCGCTCGTGCCAGGCGGGCCGTGGCCCAGGCTCGTCGTCAAGGGTATCTGGGTTCGGCGATCCTCGGCACCGCTCATGACTTCGAGATCGAAATTTGTGAGACCGCCGGAGCGTCCATGGGAAGGGAGGAGACAGCGCTGCTCAATGTACTGCAAGGGAGGAGAGGGGTCGCCCGACCGAGACCTCCTTTCCCCGCGGTGAGTGGACTTTGGGGCCGGCCGACCCTGATCAACCGCCTCGAAACCCTGGCCAACATTCCGTTGATCATGGGGTCTGAGACCGAGCCCGCGGGGGTGCCCGCGGCCGGGACCAAGGTGGTCGGCGTCACCGGTGCGGTTTCAACAACCGGCTTGGTTGAGGTGCCGCTCGGGACCACCATCCAGGAGATCGTCAACGCGATAGCCGGAGGCTGCAGTGATGGCGAGATTGCGGCGGTCCATCTCGGGGGACCCGGGGGTGCAACCCTCGGTCGCGACCAACTCGATACGACCATCGATTTCTCCTCGCTTCGCGACCAGGGCGCGCAACTCGGTTCCGGCGGACTCTTGGTTCTCGGGGGGCGGAACTGCCCGGTGGCACTGGCGAGGTTTTTTGTCGCCTTCTGCGCCGAGGAGTCCTGCGGGACCTGTCCGCCCTGTCGGATCGGGACAAAGGTGCTGCTCAATCTCCTCGATCTCATCGGTTCGGGTGCGGCGGCGGCGGACGACCTCGTTCGACTGGAGCGGCTCTGTCAGCACATCGGGAAGACATCCATGTGCGAACTCGGCCGCGACGTCTCGAGTTCGGTGATCAGCGGTCTTCGCAATTTCCGCGATGCCTATGAGTCCCATCTCTCCGGAGGGGGTTGCCCTACCCGAGATTGTGAGGCAGCACCATCGGGAATCCCCCCCGGGGTGTCGGAATGAAGGCGGGCCAAAGTCCGCCACGGCAGGATGGGGTGCCGGACCGGGTCCCATCCCCGTCTCGGCGAGCTTGTCGCTTCGAGCCCGATTCGGGTAAGGTCGGCGTGCCCATGGAGACACCCGCCCGCGATTTCGGCCGGAGAGGCCTCACCATCGCCATCCGGATCGACTGATGCCGCGACCGAAGATTCTGGTCGCCGACGACGATCCGATTTTCGTGGTGTCGGTGGTGTCTGTGTTGAGCACCCGATACGACGTACGGACAGCCGCCAACGGAACCGAGGTCCTGGCAGCGGTCGATGACGATCCGCCGGATCTCATCATTCTCGATGTCATGATGGATCATATGTCCGAGGGATACGATGTCGCCCGGGTGCTTCGAAGGGACGACGCGACCGCCCTCATTCCCATCATCATTCTGACCGGGGTCGATCGGGTCTACAACCTCCGGATGGAGGTCGACGAGTCGTGGGTGCCGGCGGACCAGTTCTTCGAAAAACCGATCTCACCGGAGGTGCTCTTGTGCGAGGTCGGCAAGCTCATCGGACCGGGCGAAGAGAAATCCTGAACCATGAATGGGAAGGAGACGACCGGTTCCTCTTCGCAGACTCGGTTTCCCGCGGGGCCGCGATTGGGTCTTCGCAACGGGGATGGAACGGATCGGTTCAGCTTCCTCTTCTCGTGGGAACTTCACGAACGGCTGCTGTGGTTCAGCAAACTGCGTTGGATAGCGGCCGCGGGTCTCGCATTGGCGTCGGTCCTCGGGCCGTTCTTCTCCATGCCGTCGACCCGCCCGAGCCTGGCTGTGGTGGCGGCCATGGTCGCGGTCTACAACCTCGTCTTCATCTACGTTCTCCGTTCGCGACTGGGGCCCGAGAAGGACTACGTCGCTCTCAAGGGCGTGGCCATTCTGCAGATGGTGACCGATCTGGCGGCGCTCTTCGTTACGGTCCATTTCACAGGCGGTTGCGCGAGCCCGGTGCTGCCGTTCGTGGTCTTTCACATGGCCATCGGCACCATCATGATCGAGACCCGGATCATGTACGTGCTGGCGTTCGCAGTGTGCGCCGTTGCGGCGAGCCTTTTTGCCCTCGAACACCTGGTCGTGCTGACTCAATATTCCACGGTCGCCGGCGGGCAACCCTCGGTGGGGAGTTGTATTCTCAGCACCTTCATGTTGATCGGACTGGTCTTCGGGGTGGTCTATCTCACCGACTCGGTGACCAGCCGGTTCAAAGCGCGCAACATCGAACTCCACGAGACCACCACCGATCTTCGGCGAGCGCTCGATGAACAGGCCCAGCTGGAACGTCGGAAATCGCACTACATGCGGATTTCAGCACACCAGCTCCGGTCGCCCCTGGGCACCATCAAGACGTCGATCCAGGTTCTGCTCGACGGCTATCTCGATCCGGGTTCGCCCGAAGGCCACCGGCTGTTGGCGGGAACCGCGGCGCGGGTCGATTCTCTCCTCGCCATCGTCAATGATCTGCTCGAGCTCGCCAAAATGAGAGAGGGCAGGGTGAAGGCGCCGTGGGCGCGTCACGTCAGCGTCAACCAGATACTGGCCGACATCTTCGATGCAGTCGATCCGCTGGCACGCGATGCCGATGTCGAGCTGGTGCCGCATTTCATCCACGAGGGCGCGGCATTCCTCGACTGGGCGGTGCCTCCGGATCTGGTCTATGCCTTCGAGAATCTCATTCACAACGCCATCAAGTACTCGAAGCCCGAG
>JARFRM010000159.1 GCA_029287235.1 Thermoanaerobaculales bacterium | reverse complement strand
CGCGACGAGCTCTCTTTCAGGACCTAAACACTCAGTCCGATCGTCCGGGTCCTCGGTTGCACTCCGGTCGGAGACACACCCTCGAGCAACTCTCTGAGCTTGCGCCTCTTCTGATCGGCCAGCCAGCTGCAGCTCACGACCTGTCCGTTCCAAATGGTGTGCATCGTCGGATACCTTCGAACGTCGCCACGCTCATCAAACGCGATTGTTTTAGCTATACTGTCGCTCGGAGGGACTCGTGACTCGGAACAGCATCCTGTTGGTCGATGACGATCCGGTTTTCGTTGAAGCCCTCACCGCCGTCCTCGCAACCAGGTACGACGTGCGATCGGCCGCCGACGGGGAGGAGGCCATGGCCGCCCTCACTGAGGATCGGCCGGACCTCATCGTCCTCGACGTCATGCTCACGTACCCGTCGGAGGGCTACGACTTGGCGGCGATGATGAAGAAGAACCCCGACACCGCCGACATCCCCATCGTCATCCTGACCGGGGTCAGCCGCATCTTCGAGGTCCGCTCACGTCTCGAGAAGAGCTGGGTCGACGTGGAGAGCTTTCACACCAAACCCCCCGACTTCGGCAAGCTCATCGAAACCATCGAAAAGAACCTCCACCCGGTCCCCGTGGGTTAGTTGAATCCCGGTAGTCCCCGCCGCAATCATCACGGCGGCGCGACGCGGCCCGAAGGTCTTCTCGGGGCGAATTCGAAATCGCGGATCCACTGTACCGCCGCCTCGACCACCGTGTCCCTGCCTTCGGCCACGTCCTCGGGCGTCAACCACACCCGGTGGTCGACCGGGAGCGGGTCATGGGTGAGGTATTCGCCGGGGTCGGACACGAGGTAGGCGTCCGCCACCGCATAGGTGGCCTGCCAATCGTCGTCGGAGTACATCAAAGCCGGGGCGTTGAATGCGGTGTTGGTCGACGCGCCGAACAGGCGCGCTCCGGGATGGAAACGCATCCGCAAGGCAACCTGATCACCCGAACTTACCGATCCCGGGCCGACGAGGACCGCGATCGGTTTGTCATAGGAAGTGGCCGGATCTCCGGGGATCACGTATGACGGCCAGATCCCTTCCTCACACAGGGCGAGATGGACATCCGAATGACAGCGGCTGACCCAGTCGATGGTGCGCACCGTGCGATCGAAGAGCAACGAGAGCCCCGGGTTGCTGAGGTGCATATTGCCCCCCATGTTGAATCGGAAATCGATGATCAAGCCCTCGGTCGCGTCCTCGGCCATGAGCTCGAAGACGGCGTCGTAGAACTCCTGCTCGGCATCCCAAGCCCAGCCCCAGCCGTAGATATACCCGATCCGGGTGCCTTCGACGAACCCCCACGAAAACAGCTCCCCGTGCAGAATATCCGGCATGGAAACACCGGGGACGGAGATCTGCTCGGTGCACCAGAGCTCGTGCCTCCAGTCGTCCATCAACGACGTCGGGAGGTGTTCGACCTCACCCGTCGCGTGGCGTTTGATTTCGATGGTGTCGAAGAGGTGCCGGTTGGCACCGGCGGCCATGAGCCACGCGTGCTCATAGGTTTCGTCACTGCTTCCCCAGAAACCCGTCACCGGCAGACCGAAATCCAGGAGCTCGGGATAGAGTTCGGACCAGGGTCGACCTTCGTAGCCGACAACGATATCACCGGGCACCACGTCAAGTGGGTGATCCTCCGGAGCCTTGTAGACCAGCAATGTGCGGTCGGGCAGGGGTGTCAAGCAGGCGCCGAACTCGTTGAGCTGGCCCCATCCTCCCACGATCAGAAGGGGGACGCCCGGTGCGGTGGCGGTGCGCCAGAACACGACCCGATCATAGGCAACGGTGTGGGCATCCATGAGCGCGAGCGAAAGCCGTCCCATGATCGCGGCGAATCGACCCTTGCTGACCCCGGCAGCGACCTCGGGCCGATAGAGATCCCTGAGCCCGTCCCAATCCACCTGAAGACCCTGGAAACAGGCGAACTCGCGGTCGATCGTCTCCCAGAAGGTATCGAAGAACAGTAACTTCTCGAAGGTGGTCCGGCCATCCCCCCAGGTCTGGTCAATGAGCTCCGCCCAACCCTGCGCGTCGCCGGGAAGCACGGCGCCACCAACGACGGTCGCGGGCACCGACTTGGGCGCCATCTGCGCCCGGGCAAACGGGCCGAACGCGGTGAAATCAGGTTCCTCCGCGAAGGCGGGACTCGCGGACAGAACGATCGCCATCATTACAACAAGACATCTCCGCATGACCCATCCATGGTATCGCGGGCGAATCACGGAACCGCAGACAACGCCGATGACAGGGAGCCGTACGGGATTTGAGGTCGTTTGATTTCGTACGAGGCCCAACGATACCGAAATGACACTGAAGGGCATGCTGGAAGCATGCCCCCACAACCATCGCAACGGCATCTCCCTCGCGTCCTCGCCTTCGTCCTGCCGCACCAGCAGAATTCTCTCTTTAGACTGCACGGAATCTGAGTGTGTGTTGTGGGGGCGGCCATCCTGGCTGCCCTTCGGGGCCTCTTGGGTCGGAGGAGCACCTCTACCGAGTCAGAGGCCTTTGAGGAGTTTGCCGTCAGGTCCCAGACGCGATGCCTCTGCAACACCTTCGCGTCCTAGCTCCTTAGCGATTGCCACGGTGCGACGGTGCTATGCCCTAGCGTCCCTTGCGTCCTTGCGGTTTAATCTCGATGTGTTCTGCGCACGAAAAAGCCCCCCGAGAACGGGGGGCTTGGATTGTCGCCGAGAAGGGAACTAGAGGCTGGCGAGCATTCCGTCGACCTCGTCGCAAGTCTTGCGGACGGCGCCGACCGAGTGATCGAAGGCGGCTTTCTCGGCATCGGTGAGATCCATCTCGACGACCTCTTCCACGCCGTTGGCGCCGACGATGGCCGGCACGCCCACGAAGAGACCGTTGACACCGTACTCGCCCTCGAGCATGGCGCAGACCGGGATGATCTTGCGTTTGTCGAAGATGATGGCCTCGGCCATCTCGAGTGCGGCCCACGCCGGCGAGGCGAACGCCGAACCGAAGCCGAGCAGGCCGACAACCTCACCACCGGCCTTGCGGGTGCGGGCCTCGATGGCCGCAAGGGTTGCCTCGTCGACGAATTTCTCGACCGGAATGCCTCCGACCTGACAGGAGCTCCTCACCGGAACCATCGTGTCTCCGTGGCCACCGAGGACCATGGCGCTGACGTTCTCGACCGACACGTTCGCGGCCTCAGCCACGAAGTAGCAATAGCGGCCGGAGTCGAGCTGGCCGGCCATCCCGAAGAGCTTTCCCTTGGGCGGTGCGAGCCGCTTGTTCAGGGTGTAGACGATCGCGTCAAGAGGATTCGCGATGGAGAGAACGATGGCGTTCGGGCACTGCTCTCTGATCCCCTCGGCGACGGCGTTCGTCACCTTGAGGTTGATGGTCAGCAGTTCTTCGCGGGTCGGGAAGGTGCCGTCAGGACGAGCCTTGCGGGGGACGCCGGCGGTGTTGATTATCAGCTCGGCATCCTTGATGGCCGAGTAATCCTTGGACCCGACGACGCGGACGTCGGAGCGGATCGTCGGAGTTCCCTCGGCGATGTCGAGAGCTTTTCCCTTGGCAACCGACTGTTTGGCCTGGGTCTCCTGTTGCTCCGGCGGATCGTTGGGGTTGACGAAGGGGGCCGGATCGGACATCCCGACTTCCCGAGCGAGACGACGTTGGACGATTTCCTGAAGCAGAACACCGCCGATGTAGCCGCCACCGATGAGACCGATTTTGTTGAGCATCTTTGACTCCTTTTACCGATGAGATCTCAGCGCCTCGGCCGAACTCCGAAACGCTGTGTGAAAAAAAGCACGAGGTCGATCATCGGCAGAAGAATAACACTAAAATATTGTCCGAGGGCGAAATTTCGGCGAAACCACGGTTGAGCAAATTTCGAGTTTTCGTCTCACCAGGAGTCTGCACCGCAAAGTTCTTGGATGGATTTCGGAGCGTCATTTGTGGCCGTTTTTCGCCCGTTTCGCCTGTTTCGCCGGTTCATACTCGTGGTATGGGCCAAGAAGCAGGCGAAAAACGGGCCAAATGCCGCCCGAAAGGCGCCGCCTACTCTATGCGGTACAGGCTCTTAGTCGCGGTCATCCGACCCTCCGAGGATTCGATTGAGGACCGAAGAACCTTTTCGAGCC
>JARFRM010000128.1 GCA_029287235.1 Thermoanaerobaculales bacterium | reverse complement strand
GACCGGCTCGGCTGGCGGGGCTCCCAGGCCGTCCAGGTCGTTCCGTCGTTGGAGAGCCGCACCCACGGTGCACCGGTCTGGGGGTCGGACGCCGACAGGGTCAGCGTGACCCCCAGCGAGCTGGTGGCGGCGGCGCCACCGTTGATCAGCACCGACCCGGTGGGCGCGGTGGTATCGGCGTAGAGCATGAAGTCGCCGGCGACGTTCGCGCCATTGTTGAAGACCACCAGGCCGGCCCAATCGTTGGCTGCGGGGAGGTAGTCGATGTACTCGGCACCACCCCCGGAGGCGGTGTCGGCGATGGCCACCGCGCCGACCCGACCCTGAACCCAGGTCGCCGGGCTTCCCGAGTCCGACACGAAGAGAGCCAGGCCGAGGTCGGCGTCACCGCTGATCGGCTCCACCGCGTAGTACTTCCTTGTCCCGTTGGCGAGGTAGCTACTCCACACCCTGAGCAGCTGAGACGAAGTCATCCCGAAGGGCCCGTAGGTGCCCCCGAGAGAGCCGTCGTCTCCGGTGTGGGTGGCGAGTTCAACGTTGTAGTTGCCGCCGGTCCCCGAGTACTCATGGACCATGGGGAAGTAGCCCTTCACCGGGGCGTGGTGGCAGTCGATGACCACGAAGTCCAGGTTCGAGCCACCGATGATCGAGTCTCCGAGCGAGACATGGTCGTCGGGGTCGCCGAAGGGGCTCTCGTCGAAGAGTTCGATGTCGTAGTCGGCGCCGATTGGGGGACGGATGCCGACCGCGTTCCAGTAGATCCCGGCCTCCGCGCGGTAGGACCGGCGAGAGACGGGCGGTGTTGAGTGCGTCTGAGGAAAGTACGGGGTCAGGGGGACGTTCGCCTGCCAGAAGGTGTAGCCGAGGTACTCCGAGGCCCCGTCAAAGCGGATATTCGAGATGCTGAACTCGTACACTCCGGTCGTGGCCGGGACGAACTCGACGATCTCGTAGCTGTTGTCCCAGGAGGTGGAATATGCCACCGTTCCGCCCGCGGGGTCCTTCACCGCCAGGTCGAGGTCCGCGTCCAAAGGGTCGGTGCTGTAGTCGCCGGCCGGGTTGGAGTGCCAGACTATGGCGGCGCGAGCGGTTTCACCCGCGTAGAGGTTCGCGTAGTACAGGAATGGAAAGTTCGCGGTGGTGACGGTCGACCCGCCCACCCAGCCCCGGTCCACAAGGCTGAAGGCGGCGCGCATGTCCACGCCGCCGGCCCCGTCCAACTCGCTGAGGCGGCTGCTGCCCTCGATGTTGTGAAGGGCCGTCGCCATGAGGACAGCCTTCGTCGACTCCGGCAGGAGCTCAAGTGCGGTCTGCCGCTGCATCAGGAGCGCCGACGAGCCGGCGACCATCGGCGCCGAGTAACTGGTACCCGATCCCACGTTCGCAATCCACGGCGAGAGAGCTGTGGTGCTGGTGATGAAGGACCCCGATGCCGCCAGCTCTGGTTTCTCACGGTCTCCGTGGGTGGAGGAGGGATCGACGTAGCTGGAGCAGATGTCCATCGCGTCGTCGTCCCAAGTCGTGGTGCCGCCGTCATCGTAGTTGCCGACACTGATGACGTTGAAGGCCCGTGCCGGGCTGGTGACCCGGGCGTTGCCCGAGCCGCAGGGGCCTGCCTCGTTGCCGGCCGAAACCGTCACCGTCTCCCAGCTGTTACGCACGATCCAGTCGAGGTGGCGGTCGTGGACGTTCAGGGTCGTGGTGCCTTCGTTGCCTCCCCAGCTGTTGTTGATGATCTCCACCTCCACCGGAATCCCCCCGGACGCCCAGTCCATGGCCGCCGACAGGTTGGCGTCCGAGTACGTGGTGGCGTTCGCGCTCAGCAGATAGGCGCCCGTCGAGATCCCCTGGTACGTTGCGTGCTGGTTGGCCACGATGCCGGCGCACGCGGTGGCGTGGTCGTCCACATTGGGGTCTCCCGGCACCCTGGTCGAACCGGCGATGAGGTAGGGGTTGGCGAACTCAACCCGACTGTCCTCGAGAATGGCCACGTCTTCGCCGGTTCCATCGAAGCCGAAGACGTCGTCCACCCAGTCCGCCTTCTGGGTCACCCTGGCCACGTCCATGAGATCGGCGTAGATGTAAGGGGGGTAGATCCGATCGATGTCGGTGCGCTCCGCCAGATCGAGGATCTGTGCCTTGGTGAGCCTCACGTAGACCAGCGGGGCGAGGGGGCTCACGTAGACGGGCTCATGCCCATTGAGGGCCAGTTGCTCCAGCAGCGGTGCCTGGAGCTCGGCAATCCTCTGCTCGAGCTCGATCCGGTTGAGAGCCCGGACGACCTCGTGTTCTGTGCGGAGCTCCTCGTTGCGAGCGTGAATCTCGGCCAAGCGCTCGGCGAGGGCCGGTGGCGTCTCGCCGCGCACCTTTTCGAAAGGCTCGCCTTCCGAGCCAAGCCCGGGCTTCGCTTCCTTCGCGGCCACAGACTGAGACAACGTGAGGGGTGTTCCGGCGGCCGAAAGTGCGGGGCGATTCAGAGTCCAGCTCGTGGCCGGGTCTGTACGCATCCACACCCCCACCGTCATCTCTTCCTCGGGGTTCATCGATTCGAGCCGGGTCAGGAGCTCGGGGTCCAGGTTGCGGAAACGCATCTTGTGGACGGCCCGCTCGCGGGCAAGGGCGGCGTCGACATCCGCCGGCGATCCGGTTTCGTCCACTGCCGAGGCGTGGATCTCGCCGGTGATGAGGTTCACAGCCTTGACTCGGTAGAGGGTGACGCCTGTCAGCGGCAGATCGAGCCGGCTCGACGCCGTGAGCTCGAGATCGCCAACATGGACATCTATCTCGGCGGCAAGTGCGGTCAGCAAGGCCCGCTGACTGTGCTCCGCCCGGCCGATACCTGGAGAGACGATCATGGCGAGGAGAACGAACGTCGCTGGAAAGCTGATCATGCGCATTTGTGCACCTCCGGCACCGGTTCCTCCGATTGGAAGAACCTGGGTTACTCCACCACGCCCAACGCCGCCGGCGCGCTGGAGGATCTCACTTTTCCATCACGTATCCTGGCGCCAGCATACCAGGAATGCGCCCGGAAGTGCAGGCAAGGAAGTCGAAAGGTGCCGGCAAGGTGCCGTGTTCATACATTTACAGATTCTCAACCCGCCGGCTCCCAATGCATGAATGTGTAAACCTGACACAGTTTCAAGTTTCGAGGATACTCAGGGGACTTCCGCGGACCAGACGGAGGTGCTGCCGGATTCGAAGCCGTCGTTGAAGATGATCGCGCCGACGCCGACGCCCAGGTAGATGTCGTCGATGTGGACCGAAAATACCCCGGTTGAGGAGAAGCAGATGGGGCTGATTCGGATGCCCCTGACCGCCGGATCGAGGTCGATCGTGGAACCGATCCTGGACCAATACGTGTAGACATAGGTGTAAAACCCCATCAAGTCCATCGGCGTCGTGCAGTTGTCGTCGCTGTACTTCCTCGCCTCGATGCCGCAGCCGTAGGGCGTGCCGGAAGCGATGCGGAACGAGGCGCCGAGATCGATACTCGAAAGCCCGGCCAGACCGCCGACACACTGGTTGATTTTGGTCAGTTCGTCCGGCGCTTCCGGCGCCGAAACAACCTCGATGCTTCCCGGGCCGACATTGCCGTCAAGGGAGTGTGAGGAGTTGCTCCCGATCTCCAGAACCCAGCCGTACGTGTCGATGGGGAAATCGCCATTCAGCGTTCGGTTGGCAGGGTCATCGCAGGGGCCCTGAGCTCGCACCGGCACCGGTAAGCCCACCAGAAGCCCGGAGGCAGCGATGAAGACAATGGTCTTCGTCCACAATGACCTCGATCCGTGCTGCGGTGCGAGAGTTGGATGCATGGGTTGTCTCCCGAGATTCGGTGCGAACCATCTTAGCAGTGAATTCGCCGACCAGGCTGGCGTTTCGCGTTTCGATGGCACCTGCTCTAGCCCGACCTCTCACCAATTTCCTACTGCGGCCGACGATGCACAGCACCCAGCTGTAATTTCTCATCTCCGGGTGCTCAACGTACTGCAGAGTACGCCTCCGCGCCCGAAGATGAGAAATCCCAGCTGTGAACAGCGCCTCGACGCCCTCGTGACGAAAATTGGTGAGAAGGTCGGGCTAGGGCGTGATCCGGACCTTGATCGCACCGCTGGTGCCGTGGTTTCGGGCAGCCGACAGTGCTGCCCGATAATCGGTCAGCGAAAAAGTGTGGGTGACGAGCTCGGCCAGACCTTTGTCTGAGTCGCGCAACAGCTCACTGGTCACCTGGAAGGTGTGGAGCGAACGTCCTCTCCACTCTTCGCGGCCATAGCCGACAAAGCCCTTGATCGTGATTTCTCGCGCCCACAGCCAGGTCAGGTCGAGATCGGGCACTGAGGCGGCGCAGCCCACGACCACAAGGCGACCCCGCACCGACGCGAACCGTATCGCCTGATCCAGACTCGATTGATTCCCAACGCAGTCGAAGATCAGAGGGAAACCACCGCCGGAGTAGACTTCTCGTCCGACGATGGGTTTGTAGACCGACGTTCCGGTGGCGAGCAACGCGCGGCGTGCCTCGTCGCCGGGTCGTATGTTTTGACTCGCCCCGAGGAGGAGAGCCATTCGCTTCTCGTGGTCCCGCTTGGTCTGGGTCACGATCTCGCCTCGAAACCCGTTGGCGCGCAAGGCCCACACCACACCCATGGCAATCGGGCCGCTGCCGATGATCAGCACCGGCTCTCGCCGGTGGGTTTCGGTGCCGAGGATTGCGTGGACCGCGATGGACAGCGGCTCGAAAAGGCCCGCAACCCGGTCTTCCAGACCGTCATCGACTGGATGAAGTTGCCCCTGGTGGGCAATGATCCGTTCGGAAAACCCGCCCGGGAGATCGCGGTGGTACCCCATCGTCAAGCCGGGACCGATCGTATGGTCTCCGATATGCGTCTCCCCTTCATCCGCCCCGCGAAGACAGGCTGCCGCGTGGTCGCGCCGACACGAGGCGCACGTGCTCTCCTCTGAGAACCCCCGCATGGTGCATGAAATCGTCGGATCAACAGCGACGCGCTGCCCGATATCGAGGCCGGTGACGGCGTCACCGCACTCAACGACCTTGGCCAGAATTTCGTGACCGAGAACGGCGGGGAAAGACCCGAACGGCTCGAGGCCGAGGCTCACGTTGTAGGTCACGGTGGAGAGGTCCGTGCCGCAGACGCCGCACGCGATCACCTCGAGCTTGACCCATTCCGGCCCGGGGAGGTCGGGTTCAGCCACCTCGCGCAATCCCACTGTACCGAGCGGCCCGAGCATCGCCGATGGCCACACGCGCCGCGTCGCCGATGCCGCGAGGAAGCCCGGCACCGTCGCGTCAAAACAAACCGCTTTCACGACGTCCTCCGCTGATTTTTTCTTTCCTGCCCGTATTCTAACCCGAGGATCAACTGTTGGGATTGAGCCGAAGGCGGTCCAAGAGGCTGGAAGTGAAGGGAATCAGCCCGGAAACCACGGAGCCGCGTTTCCTGGATCCGCCTGGCAGATCGCGATGTCACGGGCCATCGATGCAAGAAGAACCGAGCTGATCGAACGGAGGCATCGCGATTCCGCAACCCGCAGCTGGGTCGAGGCAGGTGTGAATCCCGGGTCTCCCTACCGAATCGCCACGCCCATGGTCAACGACTCTGAGGCGCACCCCGGGGAAACGCCTACGATTTTCTCATCGCGCCCACCTCGCAGGTTCCCGGGCTGTCGATCAGGCGAACTTGGTTGGTGGGAAGGCATATTTCTCGACGAGCGCCTTCTTCTCGTCATCGGGCAGCGATTTCATGTAGCTCTTCCATCCGGGACAGAAATTGACGTGCCATCGCCACACGCGTCCAAGGAACGACGTGGGGCTCTTGTCGTGTCTGGCGCGAAAAGAGCATGTCGCACATCCGGAATCACTCATCTTTCCCTCCGTCCTCGAGTCCTGTGATTCGACCTCGCGGGTTTTCGGTTCTGCCATCGATCCATGGGTGTCCGCGATCCCGAGAATACTCTGTCCAATGTGTCCTCGTCATCTCGAATTTGGGATCGATGACCGGACCGTCAAGAAACCGATTTGCGGAATGCGGTCCTTTCGAGCTGTGTTTGATGATACGAGTTCTCAATTCAAAGTCTGACGAGTCCCTGAAGGGACCGTGAGGAGGTTCGTGTGAAGTATGTGACGACATTTGTCCACCCGGTGAAGAAGAACAAGGTGGATGTCTATCTTCGAACCGCGCGCAAGTTCGCCAAGCTCTGGAAGGAGCATGGCGCCCTCAGTGTGACGGAGTGCGTGGCTGAAGATGTCAAGCCGGGTAAGGAAACGTCGTTTCCTCAGAGCGTGAAACTCAAGAGGACGGAGACGGTGGCGATCTCATGGGTCACCTTCAAGTCCCGTGCGCATCGCGACCGCGTCATGGCAAAAGTGATGGAGGACCCGCGCGCGCAGAAACTGATGAACCCGAAGGACATGCCCAGCGACGGCCACCGGATGTTCTGGGGCGGTTTCGATGTGAGGGCCAATCTCTGATCAGAACTCCAGCGATGCGAAGATCGGTGTATGCGTCAGGCCATGTCCGATTCCCACCACTCTCGACAAAGCACGAACATGGGCACTGATGACCATGCACAATCCGCCACACCCAGGCGAGTTCATCCAGGAAGTCTTCCTGGCACACCTCGACATGAGCCTTCGGAAGGTGGCGTTGAAGCTCGGGGTTTCTCCCTCCACGTTCATTCGGCTGGTCAAGGGCCAGAGCGGAGTCAGCCCGGAGATGGCGCTTCGACTTTCAAAGGGCCTCGGGCGGTCACCGGAAAGCTGGCTTGCGCTGCAGCACAACTATGATCTCTGGCACGCACGCCAGACCATCGATTTCAACAATGTCGAGCCGATCCCGATCTCGGGATAACTCTCCCGGAGTCGGAGCATTTCACCGGGAAGCGACCGTGATGGAGCTCATACCGACTCGCCAATGATGCGGAT
>JARFRM010000117.1 GCA_029287235.1 Thermoanaerobaculales bacterium | reverse complement strand
TGCTACTACAACGTCGGTTTCCTCGCGGACGACGACGACGGGGGGCACGGTGAGGATCACACCGACGTCGTGATCTTCGGCAACAACCAGCTCATCCGGAGCGCGGGTTACTGGTACAACCAGTTCCGCAAGGTGAAGGTCTTCACCGCCGAGGAGCTCGAGTGCTACCTCGCGATCGTCAATCACATGAGTGCGATCTTCTCCGAGGTGACGGTGGCCGACACCATCGCAGCGGCCAAGGAGATGATGCACCCGGCCAACTCCGACGGCGAGATGGAGGTCCAGTTCGACCGCCAGCTGATGGCGGTGTGGCTCAACATGACCAACGGCGCCATCGAGTACGACGAGCTGGTGAACACCGACGTCGATCCGGCGCCCGACACCGAGCTGCTCACCTTCCTGTGCGCAGCGGAAGCGGCCCGGCTCGACCCGACAACGACCCGCGACGAGCTGGAGGCCCTGAAGGACCTCCTCGAGGCCATCAACCTGCTGGACGATCTCGTAGGCTGATCGCAAATCGGTCGATTCGAAGGGGCCGGGGAAACCCGGCCCCTATTTTTTTCGCAGTCCACGAACGATGATAATAAATGAGATAAATTCCTATTAGTGATCCGTTTCTTGACATCACTCACTCGCCTGAATATTCTTCGAACAGCTTTCCAGAATGACTGCGTTGTGTGTTTGAAGGTGGCGGGCGGCTTCAGTGCTTCGCTCCGCCGTCCTGCGGGTTCGGGCCGATTCGAAGGGCCGCGATCGCGGCGAGGGGAGGTACAAATGTTCAGAATCAGGGCGTTGTCGACGGATCGAGCGGTTCGGGTCGGAGAGGGCTGGAGATCGATCGGACGATTCGCGAGACCGCAACCCGGCTCGCCGAGAGTGATCGTTTTCTCGGTTGTCGCTGTTGTCGTACTGGTTCATGTCGCCTTTCCCGGCGTGAGTCCGGCCGAGGACGAGGGCGTGCCGGTCTTGACCGGAACACCCGCGGCTGCCGCCATCGTCGTCGAGACGAGTCCCCGGTGCGCCGCTCCCCCGGCAGCGCTGCCCCAGTTGCTGATTCTGTGGGTCATCGACGACACTCGTCTGGACAACCCGACCATGGCGGCCAACCTTGCCGCGAGCACCGACTTCCGGGTCGACGTGACCATGTATCGCGACGGGTTCAAGGACGGGCGCTTCGAGTCGCACACCAAGGCTGCGACAACGAAACCCGGTTTTCCGAGCCCGGATCGGCCGCAGGGCCCCGGTCACTCCATGACCGTGCCGAATCTCAGGGCCGCGGTCAACTACACCACCCGGGTCTTGATCCTGACGCCGGATGGGTGGATGGCCAGCGAGGAGCTGGAGTTCTTCACCCCCATCTGTCCTGTCGATGGAATCGAGTGAGAGGAGCATGAAGATGAAATTCCGGACTTCACCGTGTTCTTCATCGTGGTTGGCACTTTCTGTGATCGCGGGTTCGCTCCTCTGTCTTCTTCTGACCGGTCCGACACCCGTGGCAGCCCAGTTCAACTTCACCGACGTCAACCCGAGCTGGTCGGACCTCGATCCGACCGACCCCAACGGCGCCACCGCCGGCCGGGTCAGCGGCATCGCGAGTGTCCCCGGCGACAACACGGTCTTCTACGCCGCCAGCGAGTGGGGCGGTCTCTACAAATCGAGCGACGGGGGACGGGTCTGGGTGCCGCTCGACCGACACCTTCCGAAGGCGATGTGGGATGTCGAGGTCAACCCCGGCGACACCGATCGGGTCTACGCGACATCGTTCTACGATGGACGCGTCAACAGCCTCGCCGGGATCAACATCAGCGTCGATGCCGGTCTCAACTGGATCCATCCGGCGACCGCCCTACCACCGGCGGGTTTCTGCGTTACCGGCGCAGCACAGACCGAGCCCTCCGCCTTCGGCATCTCCATCGACCGGGGTCGACCGTCGGGGGTGTTTGTGGGCACCAATTGCGGGCTCGCCATCAGCAACGACAGCGGTGACACCTGGAGCTACGTCGACACCGACCCGGGTGCTCAAGCCGACTGGGTGTACGACGTCGTGGCCCACAACGGCGGCATCTTGGGTCCCTCTACGGTCGATGTGTGCGGCGCCCAGGGCCACCAGAGGTCCGAGGACGGTGGAGCGACGTGGTCCCTGCCCTCGGGAGACCTGCCGGGGGGACTGTGTTCCATCACCGTGTCGCCCGACGAGGAGGACGTGCTTTTCGTCACGGTCGCCCAGGACATCTACGAGTCGGATGATGGGGGCCTGAGCTGGATCAAGCTGGGAACGCCCGACACGAGACGCAGCGGCCGGGTGCCGTTCGTGACCACGAACCAACGTTCCGACGAGGGCGCTGAGGATCGGTTCGACCTGTGGTTCGGTGACGTCTTCGCCTATCGGGGGCGGTGCGTCAGCAACCCGCCGGGAGGCGGACAACGATGTCCGACCGCGTTCCCCGATGATCCGTCGACACCTCCACCGCCCGGCTGGGTGGGACCGTTGGTGTGGGAGGACAACGGTCACGGCGATGTCGGCGATGTGGTCTTCGACACCCAGACCACCGTCGATGCGTGTCCCGTGCTCTTCTCGTCGGATGGCGGTGTCTACTACAACAAAGTGTCGGATCCCGCCCTGTGCCACGACCCGCTCTGGGAGCAGCCCGACCACAGCCCCCACGGTCTGTGGCTGTGGGCCATGGGCGGCGCCGACAAGGGCGGCCCCGCATTCGAGGATCTGTACTTCGCCTGCCAGGACGTCGGCACCTTCGGAACCATCGTCGCGGGTGTGCCGGCTCCCCTATGGCACAACGAGAACGGCGCCGATGCCTTCGACACGGCCGCTGACCCGTCAAGGGTGCTCTACACCCACTGCTGCTTCGACGACCGGGCCAACCGGATGTACCTGGGCCCGCCCGGGATGGCCGGCAGCCCGGAGGTCAGCACCTACCCCGCGGACGGACTGGTTGAGGGTTTCCGCTTCCCGGACATCCTCGATGTCTTCGCGCCCGGGAAGTACGTGGTCATCACGGCCGACTGCATGTATCCCGACGGCGTCGACAACGACGGTGACGGTGAGATCGACGAGGACGACGAGGTCCAGGGGGGCTGCAGCGGCGCCAACCAGGGTGACGGCGGCGTCTACATCACCCACGACGTGAGCGTCGTCCCGATCATCTGGAACGAGATCGGTGACGCAACCGAGCCGCCCACCGGTGGCGGATCCCGGGCCTGTGCGGTCAAGAGCGCCACGTCCGGAGGTGTGCCGACGTTCTACGTCCAGGTCGGCGCCTGCGACGGTCAGGGGAGGGATGAGCTCTTTCGTTTCGTCGGAATCGATCCGACGGCGTCATGGGAGTCGGTCGACCTTCCCGCCGGAGGGATCTCGCTCTTCGATGTGGACCCGGACGACCCGGACCGCCTGATCGCCGTCAACCTGCCGATCGGCAGCGACCCGCGGATCTACCTGTCCGAGTCAGGTGGTGCAACGTGGCGCTGGATCTCGGCGCTGGACCCCCTCATGACCGGAAACGGTGAGTTCAGGTACCGCACCATCAGGGGGCCGACGATGTTCACGGGCTTCCACGGTTACCCGCAGCCGAGTCTGGTCGCCTTCGATCCCGAGGACCCCGACATCCTGGTGGCCGGTGGCCGCGACTCGGGGGTCTTTCTGAGCACCGATCGCGGCGAGACCTGGCTGCTCGTGACCGATCCGTACGGCACTCACCCGGCTGTTCCACACCTGCCGCGACCCTGGTACGCATACTTCGACCACGAGTCGGCGTCGGGCCAGGAGGTCAACATGTACATCGGAACCCAGGGACGCGGCGTGTGGCGGGTGACCTTTGGGCTCCACCCGACCGCCGATGCCGATGGCCCCTACGAAACCGATGAAGGGCTCGACGTCACGCTCGACGGCAGTGCGTCGACCGATCCGGACGGCTCGATCGTCGCGTACGAGTGGGACTTCGACGATGACGGTGAGTTCGACGATGCCACCGGTGTGTCCCCGGATTTCGATCCAGTCGGCGTCGGCGTCGGTCAGGACGGCGTCTATCCGGTGCGGTTGCGGGTGACCGACGGTGACGGTCTCACCGCGATCGACGACAGCCTGGTCACCGTCGACAACGTCGCGCCGACGGTCGCGCTGAGCTCGAACGCACCGAGAAACGAGCTCGACCCCGTCACCGTATCCGGAACGATCTCCGATCCGGGTTGGCTCGAGATCTTGACCGCCACCATCAGCTGGGGGGACGGGACCCCGGTCGAGGACATTTCCGGCACCCTGGAAAATGTCCGCCCGGACGCCACCCTCGCCTTCGACGTCAGCCACGTCTACGGCGACAACGGCGTCTTCACGGCGGAGGTCTGCGGCTATGACGACGACACATCGACCTGCGAAACCATCGAGCTGGCCGTCACCAACGTGGCCCCGACCGCGGAGGTCGACCTGGGTGACTGGACGGATGGTTGCGGCGCCGAAAGCGCCCTCATCGCGCACGCGGGGGACTCGCTGACATTCAGTGGGCGGTCCACCGATCCGGGATCGGACGATCTCACCCTGAGGTGGGGCTGGGGAGACGGCTCGCCGGACGACGTCAGGATCGATCTGGTGAATCCTCCGCTTCCGGACCCGTTCCCGAGCCCGAGCATCCAACCACGGGACGTGTCCGACACGCGAACCCACACCTTCGGTCAAGCCTGTATCTACCAGATCACCTTCTCGTCGACGGACGACGACGGAGGATCATCGTCGCACGACGTCGATGTGGTGATCTTCGGCAACTACCAGCTCATCCGGAGCGCGGGCTACTGGTACAACCAGTTCCGCAAGGTGAAGGTCTTCACCGCCGAGGAGCTCGAGTGCTACCTCGCGATCGTCAATCACATGAGTGCGATTTTCTCCGAGGTGACGGTGGCCGACACCATCGCATCGGCCAAGGAGATGATGCACCCGGCCAACTCCGACGGCGAGATGGAGGTCCAGTTCGACCGCCAGCTGATGGCGGTGTGGCTCAACATGACCAACGGCGCCATCGAGTACGACGAGCTGGTGAACACCGACTTCGATCTGGTGCCCGACACCGAGCTGCTCACCTTCCTGTGCGATGCCGAAGCGGCCAGGCTCGACCCGGCAACGACCCGCGACGAGCTGGAGGCCCTGAAGGACCTCCTAGAGGCGATCAACCTGCTCGACGATTCCGTGGGCTGATATCACCAACAACAACCAAGAGGCCGGGCCGACCCGGCCTCCTTTTTTCGTTCTCTACCGCGGAAGGCGCAGCGCGGCGCGGCCCGAGCCGTCCTCCCCGATGCCGGTCCTGGAGAGCGCGATCCCGGCGTTGGCGAGGTGCTCGAGCCGGATCAACGGTATGTCATCGGCGGTGAGATCCAGGTGACCGTCGGCGAAGCCGGCGAGGGCGGACCGCCAGGCCACCCGTAGATCGTTGGCGTGGTGGGGCAGGGTGGTCCAGTCGGCGCTGACCCACGAGCCGTCGTCGAGGCGGGTGCGGGCTGAGAGCTCGAGCTCGCCGGCCTGTCGGCGGATGGAAACTTCGAAGACCGGCTCGCAGTCTGCATCGGCGCCACCGACCAATGGGCCGACCAGCGGCGACAACGTGCGCAGCACGGCATTCTCGAGCTCGAAGACGAGCTCGAGGTCGCCGGTGGGCCGGTCGAGATCGACGAAGGCAAGCTCGAGGGTCGGCACGGCGCTGTCCCAGAGGGTGGTGCCGCCAGACTCGAAGCCGTCGGCAAAGATGAAGTCGGCAAACGCGGTGACGTGATCGGTGTCGGTGGCGCTGTTGTTGCCGGCCGCCGGGTCGGTGGTGCCTGCCGGTGGCGAGATGGTGGCGGTGTTGCTGCACGTTCCGCCGGACGCGGCGACGGTGCAGGTGGCGGTGTAGGTGGCGGTGCCGCCGACGGGTAGGCTCGGGTTGTCGGCGATGAGGGTGCTGCCCGACGGCGCGCAGGTGGCGCCGCCCGCCGGGGTGCAGATCCAGGCGCAGCCGGTCAGCTCGGGCGGGAAGCTGTCGACGACCAGGGCGCCGGTGGCGCCGGCGGGACCGGCGTTGGCGGCGATGATGGTGTAGGTGGTCGGCAGGCTCTCGACGATCTCGGTGCGGTGGTTTGTCTTGGAGATGGCCAGATCAGCCTCGGCCACCAACGTATTGATGTCGGTGGCGGTGTTGTTGCTCAGGTTGGGGTCGGTCATACCTGCGGGGAGGTTGACGGTCGCCGTGTTGACGAGAGATCCGGTGGCTCCGGGATTGATGTCACAGACCGCGGTGTAGGTGGCGGCGCCACCCAACGGCAGATCGATGGTCTCGTTGATGGAGCCCACGACGGGCCCGGCGGTGCAGTTGGCGCCGCCCGATGGAACGCAGGTCCAGGTACAGGTCAGCTCGCCAGGGAAGACATCGAGGACAGT
>JARFRM010000074.1 GCA_029287235.1 Thermoanaerobaculales bacterium | reverse complement strand
GTCGTTCGTCGTGTTGTTCGGGCGGGGCGTCGTCGTGTTCGTCGTGGTGTCCGTCGGTTTGCCCGTGTGGGTCTTCGTGGTGGTGGGGGTCGGCGTGGGGGTCGGCGTGGTGGTGTTCGTCGGCGTGTTCGTGAGGGTGTTCGTCGGCGTGATCGTCGGCGTGTTGGACGGCGTGAACGTCGGCGTGATCGTCGGGGTGTTCGACGGTGTGAAGGTCGGTGTGATCGTCGGGGTGTCGGTCGGCGTAAAGGTGTTGGTCGGCGTCGGCGTGATCGTCGGCGTGTTGGTGATCGTCGGCGTATTGGTGATCGTCGGCGTGTTGGTCGGTGTCGGGGTGCCACCGCCGTTATAGTCGTCGCACGGATCACATATGAGATCGGCACCACCGACATCCCCACCGATGACCTTGATGGTCAGGCAGACTTCGTGGAACCCGTACTTGGGATCGGTTGAGCCAGTGCCGTCGATGTCCGTCGTCCAGGTCCGGCTTAAGCCACCCGAAATCTGCGCGAGGGCCTCGTTACCCGGCGGTGTCTGTTCGATGCTGATGGGTCCGGGGTTACTCGCCCCCCCGCCGTTGGGTCCGCCCCAGTACCAGTTGGAGTTGCCGTAGAGCGAGAACCAATCGATGATCTGGCTCGCGTGGGTTTTCTCCCATGTAAATCTTGTCTCGGTTATCTCAGCCATGTAGGTCGAAGCGTTGTTGACGTTCGCCGTGAAGAAGCCATAGTTCCCGGGGGTCAATCCTGTGATCGAAAGCTCGTTGCAGGTCGCCGGAACCGGCGTCGGTGTAGAGGTCGGCGTCTGCGTCGGCGTCATCGTCGGGGTCGGAGTGTGGGTGGGGATTGTATTGTTCTCGCTGATACTGCAGATGGTCCCGTGGCCATCGTTGAACCGGAACTGCAACGCCAGACTCATCGCGCCCGTGACCGGACCGTTGTTCGGCACGGTCCCCTCGAAGTCGGTCTCCAAAGTGGCCGTAGAGGATGCCGATAAGTTCGCCGTGTTGGAGGTCGATGTCGGTGGGGTGGTGCTGTTACCCGCGTAGTACTGCGAGCCGTTGAACAGGAACTCGTTGACATACAGGCTGGGCCACACCTTCTCCCAGCTGAAATCCGTTTGGATCAGTGTCGCCGAATTCGGGTTGTCGTTGCGGAGGTCCCACAGGATGTCCTCTCCAGGACCGTTGGTTGAGAGTCTGACGCCCGTGAAGTAGATATCCGAGCAGTCCGCAGGAATCGGGGTCGGCGTGGGGGTCGACGTCGGCGTGTTGGTCACCGTCGGGGTGGGGGTCGGGGTCGGCGACGGTTGCGGCTGGAGGCAGACCCGCGACTGGCGCTGCTCGACCAGATTGACCCGCATGAGCCAGTCGTTGGCCTCGCTGCCATCGTAGTCGGCGTCGGCGGCGCCGTCGAGGTTGTAGTCTTCCACGGGGCCGGGGCTGATGTTGGGATCGGCAACCACCCGGTTGCCCGACATGTTGCCCGAGGTGTCTTCGCCGATGGGGTGGTTCGCCACGCCCACCGCGGTGGTCGGCACCTCGAGGTGGGCCCGCCGGACCCACTGCGTGACGGTGCCGTCTCCATTGTCGACGACCCAGTTGCCGCGGCAGCCGTCGTCGGTGGAGTCGGCGGGGATGGCCCCCGGCGTGCAGTTGAGGAAGCTTGAGGTCCACTGGTGTTGCACGGTCGCGCCGAAGAGATCGAGGGAGGTGTAGTAGGGGAAGACCCGAAGACCGCAGTCCGTGCCGTCGTTGTTGATGTCGGTTGTTTCGCAGTTGCGCATCAGATAGATGGGCAGGAGATCGTAGGGGTTGCCGGGGTGCAGCTCGGGCGCCAGGATCGGGCCGTAGCGCCGGCCGGGCGCGACATAGTTGCCGTAGTTGCTGCCGGTCGGATCCGAGTTCGGTTCGAAGTAGGGGTTGTAGCCGAAGAGCATGCTGCGGGAAAAGTCGGACGGGTTGATCCACGGGATCGGCGCGTCCGGCTCCAGAAGGGTGCGCTGCGCCCAACCGATCCGGTAGGCGTAGCCCTGCTCGAGGAAACCGAAACGATCCGACGCCGTCGCCTGGTAGGTCCACTGTTTTGCAGGAAACGGGTTGGTCTGTGAACCGGAGACCTCCGGCACCTCATACTGGTAGCCGGCAAGGGCGAAGTTGGCGTCGGTGACGTTCTGAAGAAAGGTCCGCAGCACCTCCTTGGCGACGCCCATGCGCGACCGCGGGTCATCGCCGCCGCCCGGCAGCATTCCGTAGTCGATGTTGGCCGAGGCGTCGCCGAGGGTGAAGTCGGTCGCCACCTCTGAGGTCCCGATCATCGAGGTCGAGGTGTCGAGGAGGATCAGGATGTTCGGCTTGGCCGCTCGTTCGCGGAGGAAGTCGCGGTCATCGGCGCCCGCGGTCGCGGCGCACAGGGCCACCACGGCGACCGCGATCATCCAGCTCCGGGTTGGTTGCATCTTCATCTCAGCCCCCTCGCGCGCCTCGTTCTCAGTAACAATAGATCGAATCCTGGAGGTTCGAATCCGGGATGGGCCCGATGGTCACATCCTGGGTGATGGCCGCCTGGGTCAGACCGACGAGGAGCCCGGCATCACGGGTCGCCGAACTCCGAAAATGGAAGTGACGGGTGATCCATCCGGGGCCCGTTCCCAACGGCTGCCATCCCGGTTCGAGCTCGCAGACGTCGTCCACCACCACGTTGTACTGTCCGGTCAGCATCCCGGGCAGGGCGGTATCGTCGGCTAGCACGAACGCGCCCTGCGCCACCGCACCGGTGGACAGGGTGGCGATCTCCGCCTGGGTGCCCGCATCGGCCGCGTAGAGCGCCCGGACGACCCAGCGGTCGGTCCCCGCCGCCTGCAGTCCGAGGGAGGTCTGCATCAGCAGACCGAGCCCGAGGAAGGCGAGCACGAGCGAAACCATGAGGGCGATGATGATCGCCGCCCCCCGTTCGCGGTTGGAGCCGGTCTCTTTGGTGATCTCTCTTCGATGGTGAATCATCTTGACCCTCATCACAGGAAATTCCTGAGCGCCACCGCGACCTCCATCCGCCGCCATTTGGCGTGGCGCGGCCCGGAAACACCGGCGACCGGTGGGGTCATGTTGCCGGCGCCGGCAAAGGTCGATCCGGGTTCGGTCCAATCGGCGATCTCGAAGGGGATTCGCCCGAGCACCGTCATCCGCATGGCGACCGGGCCTTCTCCCGCCAGCGCCTCGACCAGGGTCGGAGACGTGTCCCACTCGAGAGCCGGATTGAGGAAACCGTCGCTGTCGGCGTCGATGCCGAGCTCGATCTGGAGGTTGCCGATGTTGACCGCCACCGGTTCGCCGATGCCTCCGAGTCGCTGGGCTACCCGCCGCAACACCATGTTGTTGTCGACATAGTAGGCGTAGGCCTCGAGGATGCCGGCGCGCGAAGGGTTGAAGTAGGCCGGTTGACCGGACGAAACGGCGGCGCCGTCAACGTTGAGCACGTCCCAGGCGGCGCTGGGGCCATAGGTCAGGACGATCTCGCGGTTGGGAGAGGTTCCGGTGACACCGGTGCTGGCGGTGATGACGCCGACCGTGTAGAGACCGCCGCCCTGGCCGGTTGAAATGCTCAGACCGCGGTTGAGAAAGACATTGGGGATGGTGGCGAAGCCGGTGAGGTCGTTGATCAGACGCGGCGTTGTCGTCAGATCCGTGTGCTCACGGATGGTGACGGTCATCGCGCTGGGATTGACGTCGGCCTTGGAAATGAAGAAGGGCTCGACGTCGAAAAAGCCGCGAAGAATCAGGACGTCGCTGCCCGGCATATTGTCCAGGGTCGAGCCCCAGAGGGAAAAGTTGGTCGCCTGATTGTCGTGGATCTCTCCCGCCACCCAGGCGTTGCCGGAGCCGCCGCCGCGGGCGAACGGCATGGTCGACCCACCCATCATCCGGGCGGTGCGCATGAGGTGGTAGGTGGCGTAGCGGACGTTTTCCTGAGTGTCGGCCAGGGCCGCCTCGATTTTGGAGACCCGGGTCGAGTTGTCGAGGAGATTGAGCAGCCCGATCATCAAGACGGTGAAGACCGAGATGGCCACCAACATCTCGATGAGGGTGAAGCCCGAGCTCGGGGCGGATTTCTTCGAATATGCCATGGTCACCCCGCAACCTTGAGTGCGCTGACGACGAGCTCGCGTCGTCCCTGGAGATTCTGCGCGGTGGAGCGTACGCGGACGGTGATCCGTTTGACGTTGCCCGCACCCGCGGTCGTCGTCGGCCAGGCGCCCCCGAGATCGGTCCAGCTGTTGATCTGGAATTCGGTGATCGCATAGGTCGCAGTGAAATTTCTGTTGGAGTAGGTTGCGTTCTGTGGAATCCAGGTCCTGCCCGTGGTCGCCACGAGGGAGGGGTCGGTGAAGGGACGGGCGCGGAGCTCTTCGAGGACAAACCGTGCCTGCGAGGCCAACCGGGCGTAGTCGTAGCCCGAAGCATTGACGACCATGGCGTGGGAGAACATGCCGGCAATCCCGAGTGCGACGATGGCGAGGATGAGCAACGCCATGAGCACCTCGATCAGAGTGAATCCCCGGTCGTGACGTCGAGTCAGGCCGATGCGCTCCATCAGTAGTACTCCCAGTAGGCGAAGTTGTTGTCGTACTGGCTGTTGGCCGGGTTGAACATCTGCACCTGAACGGTGCCGGCGCCACCGAAGACACTGATACGGAAGGTGTTCCACTTCCGGGCGTCGTACCAGACGAAGAACTCGAAGGCGCCCTCGCCGACTCCCGCTTGACCCGTGACGGCGCTCACGGCCATGCCGTTGGGCTGATAGACGATGCCGCGGGCTGTTCCACCGCCGCCGGAGTTGAGCACCTTCATCAGGCGGGGGTTCGGCGATTCCTCGAATGACCACTCGGAGGCGTTGCGGATCCGCCACTCGTTGATGAGCTCATCGCCGGCGTCCTCGATCTCGTTGCCGTTGGCGTCGATCCACGCCCGAAAATTGGTGACGTGCTGAAGATTGCCATCGGCGAGGACGCGG
Source organism: Thermoanaerobaculales bacterium (assembly GCA_029287235.1). Lineage (GTDB taxonomy): Bacteria > Acidobacteriota > Thermoanaerobaculia > Thermoanaerobaculales > Sulfomarinibacteraceae > JAHECW01. The sequence continues at coordinate 12,798 of JARFRM010000074.1, read as the reverse complement.
AGGCAGACATTGTTGCCGCGTTTGATGGCGGTGATACGGGAGACGGCCGCGGCTTGCTCGAAGGTGCGGACGACCTCGAGCATGGCGGCACGCATCCGGGCCCGTCGCAGGCTTGGAATGCTGATCGCGGCGACGATGCCGATGATGGCCAGCACTACCAGAGCTTCGATCAGGGTGTACCCCGATTGTCGCGGTCGTCGCCTCAGCATCTCACACCTCCGATTGAACGAAAGACACATTGCATCTTCTCTAGCATGCGAGCCTCCCAGGCAAGGGTCAAGGGTATAAGTCACACCTTCAAACAGCTTTGACAATCGCGAGTCGACAGTTGACAGTCGACAGTTCACAGTTTCATCACGGTTTCTGAGGAGCCGAATCGGCAGTGGGACACCCATTTTCGATTTGAACCCCGCGTCGAATTTCATTTTCGTCCAGCCCAGGACCCAGACAGCCGTGCAGCCGTTGTATCCCGGGAGTACGTCCAATTCACCGTGCGGCGAACTGTCAACTGTCGACTGTCAACTGTCAACTCAACCCCTGTCAAATATCCACACGCGCCCGTTCGAGTCACCGATGTAGAGAACACCGTCGTCAAAGGCCAGTCCGGTGGGAATGAGGCCGTCCCCACCGAGCTCCAGACGCCGCACCTCGTCACCGTCGACGAGCCACAACGACGCGGAGGGGGTGTCGCTGACGAGGATGCGCCCACCGTCGAGCACGGCGGCCTGAGGCCGTGAGTAGAAGTCTGCCCAGGCATCCTCGATCTCGATCACTCTCAATGCCGTGCCCGATCTGTCGAGGATCTGGAGCCGGTGGTTGCCGGTGTCGCAGACCAGCAGTCGATCGTCGTCGAGCCATGCAAGACCCACGGGTTCGGAGAACTGACCGGGATCGCCCCCGCCGCGGCCCACAAGTCGCACGGAGAAGTCCATTCCGTCGCCCGGTTCGTAGAGCACCACCCGTTTGTTGCCGGTGTCGGTCACGGCAATGGCGCCGTTCGGAGCCACCGCCACGGCTCGCGGACCGAACCACCCGCCATCCGGATCCGGCAGCACCCGCACCCCGTCCTCACCGGGGCGGAAGAGCACGACCCGGTGATTCCAGGTGTCGGCGACCACGATCACCTCGGCCGGCGCCCAGGCGACGCTCTCCGGTCGATCCAGGGGCTCGGCCGGGGTCTCCTTCACGATCCGCCCGTCCTCGTCGAAGAAGAAGACGCGGTTGAGGCCGACATCGGCTACCGCAAGCCCGCCGGCTTCGGCCACCGCAAGCCCGCGGGGATCGGTGAGCCACCCCTCACCGACGACCCGCGCTCGGGTCAGGCCGAGCGCGTCGGTCAGGATGGCCGGCACCTCGGCATCGCGAACCGCGGCCTCGACGTTGTCGCCGCGGCGGAAGACGATGATGTCCGTCGAGCCGATGGTATTGAAGGGCACCCGCGTGAAGAGCCAGCGCACCACGCCTCCCACGGTCGCCCGGGCGGGATCGAGCACCCACCACGCCCGCAGGGGTATGCGCTCGGCCCGGTATCGCGGCCCGAGAAGCTTTCGATAGCGATCCTGTTCCTCGACCTCGCAGATCACCAACGGCGGCCGGAGATCAGGCCGCGGTTCGGACCACCAGGTCGGAGTCTCCCGCCAGTACCAGGTCAAGGGCCAGCCGGCGGTCCCGCTCACCGCAGCCACCGTCGGGTGACCCTCACGTCCGAGGGCCACCCCCTCCCGGACCAGCTCAGCCACCTCGGGGGAGGTTTGCACATAGACAATCATCTCGCAGCGATCGATATTGGGTGAGATCTCGTCGGTCACGAAATTGGCGACCACGCTGACCACCGCCGTGACGGCAAGACCGACTCCGGCCAACGACCGGCTCCACCAGCGCCCCTGCGGGCCAAAGGTCCTGGCCAGTTGGAGCCCGGCAAGGGGCAGAAATGCCCAGACCTGGTGAACCCCGAGCCAGGGGACCTTTTCGCCGAGGTAGGCGTACATCCCGATCGACGAGAGGCCGAAGATCAGCAGCGCTTTCTCGATCAGGCGCAGCCGAGGCCCGCGGCGAGTGGCCCAGGCCAGACCAGCGATGATGGGCAGGAACTCATAGACCGCAAGACGCGGCAGGTGGAACCACGGCGGTCCCGCCACCCGCTGCATGTTGTGCTGTCCCCACCAGTAGCCGATGGCCTTCTTGGGGAAGAGCCAGTCCTCGGGAAAGGTGAAACCGACGGTGAAGAGCGGCACCACCACGACCACCGACATGGCCACCGCCATGAGGATGCCCCAGCGGTGGCGGGCCAGCCAGGCCAGCGTCGCGGGAATGCTGCGCCGCAATCCGTTGATCGCCGCCAGTACGCCCCACACACCGACCACGAGCGCCCCCGTGACATAGGCGTTCTCCTTGGTCGCAAAGGCGAGACCGACAAAGACACCGAACCAGGCCCAGGCGGCTGCGCTGCCTCGCGCCGCTCGCCACGCCGCGACCCCGGCGGCCGACGCGAGGAGCATCTCGAGGACGTCCATTCGCAGAAATCGTCCGTAGTAGAGGGTGATGGGTGAAATGGTCGCGAGCAGACCGGTCCACCACGCGGCGCGGGCGCCCAGAGGCCGACGAAGACAGAAGGCCACGGCCACCAGCAGGATCCCGGCCAGGGCCACCGGCAGACGGGCGGTGAAGTCCGAATCGCCAAGCGGCGACACAAAGGTGCCCGCCACCAGGAAATAGAGAAACGGGCCGTGGTAGGTGGGATCGTAGCGGTAGGTTCCGTTCTTCGCCAGATTGTAGGCGGAGTGGGCATGGATCGATTCGTCGTGGTGGTAGGTGCGCTCGCCCAGCCCCCAGAGGTGGAGCGCGAGGGAGAGCAGAGCCAGGGCGAACCAGGGTCCCCAGCGGCGGAGCCGATCACTTCCGAGACCACGAAGATCGTCACCCATGGAACAAGCCTACCCCGTCACGGACGGAATGTGGACGGGTCCGCTCATGTCAGTCCGAGCCTGCCGAGCTCGTCCACGATCTTCGCCTCGGTTCCGGCTGATCCCGGGTCTTCCATCACCACCGTCTCCACGTCGAGGTGGGCCGACCACTTCAGGGCGGCCTCATCGTCGGCCCGCACCACCACCGCGTTCGGCGTCCAGGTCGAGACGAGCCGACCGGCGACCGCGGCATCGGGGGCATGTCGGATCTCGAATCCAGCCGACGCCAAGGCCTCCAGGAGCCGGACCGCCACCTTGCCGTCCGACTCCACGAGAACGACTCGCCGCCCGCGCTCATGGGAGACCGTCTCGGAGTCGCCCCCGAGAGTCTCGATCTCGCCGATGCTGCCCGGGGGCAGACGAACGACGAAACGAGCGCCTTCACCTTCCCCCGAAACGAGCTCCACATCCCCGCCGTGGGCCGAAGCGATGGCGTAGACCACGGCCAGACCCAGACCGGCGCCACGGCCCTTGCGTCTCAAGGTGAAGAAGGGTTCGAAGAGGCGGTCGCGGTACTCATCGGCGACACCCGGCCCGTCGTCGGCGACCTCGAGAATCGCTCGACCGCCGCGCCTCGACACGGTGATGGTGATGGTCCCGCCACTCGAGACCACCGCGTCGCGTGCATTGACCACCAGATTGAAGATCAGGCGTCGCAGCGCGACCGGGTTGCCGACCACGGGAATGACCGAACCATCGCTCTCGATTTCGAGCATCACTCCGGCCGGCAGAAGATGATTGAGAACCGCTCGTTGGTCCCGGACCAGAGCCGCCAGATCCAAGGTGTGAGGCGACACGCTGTCGTCGGATCTGGCAAAGAGCAGCAGCTCGCCAACCACTTCGCTTCCCTGCTCGGCGAGATCCCTGATCGCGGCGGCCGCCTCGCTCACTTTGGCCGGCTCGCCCTCGATCAGGCGAACATGCAGGAGCACGGCGGCCAGCAGGTTGTTGAAATCGTGGGCGACGCCGCTCGCCAGGGTCGCCACCGCCTGCATTTTCTCAACCTCTCGCAATCGTGTCTCGGCACTCACGGCCTCGGTCACGTCGCGCACCACCAAAATTCCGTGCTGAAGGCCACGGGGATGGCTCAGATTGCACTCGAGGAGACGGTCGAGGCTGGTGGTTCGCCACCCCTCCTCGGCGGACCCGCGCACGAGAAGCTCTCCCGCGAGGACCGGAATGTGGGGCGCCAAAGCTCGGTTGGCGACGACCACCCTGCCATCGGAGTCGATCAGGGCGACGCCGTCGATCATGGCATCGAAGGTCCGCCGCCACCGCTGTCCGAGCCGGCGCACCCGGTCTGTGAGATCGTGAATGGCGGCTATGAACCCCTCGGCTTCGCCTTCACCGGCGGGACGGAGGTGGAGCTCGACCTCGGCGAGCTCGCCGTCGGGCAATTGCCAACGAGCCTCCATGACACCTTCACCGGTCGCCGCGACCGACGAGCCCAGGGCCGCGAACCCTGCATCGCCGGCCCCGATCACGAACTCCTGCACGGGTCGTCCGGCGGCCAGCTCCGGTTCGACTCCGAGAAACGCCGCAGCCGCCGGGTTGGCGCCACGGATATTGAACTCTCCGTCGAGCTCGAGCAACGGAGTCGGTGATGAGCCGAAGAGCTCGCGAAATCGGCGTTCGCTGGTGGCGAGAGAACGCTGCTGTTGGCTCAGTCTTCGGGTCATCTCGCGAAAGGCGGCAGCGAGCTCGGCGAGCTCGGCGGCGCCGCTTCCGGCGTCCGCAATCTCGACCGGAACTTCCGGGTCGAACTTTCGCGTCAGCTCAGCGAGCTCGTTGAGCGGCTGAACGACTCGACCGACCAGCCAAAGCCCGACCGTCATCGCGATGGCGAGGGCGAATCCGAGGGCGATCACGAGACGAATAGCAGCTCCGGCGAGGTATGACTGCGTCCGGCTCCGGGACAACAGGAGGGTGACCTCGATCGCCTGGTTTCGGCCCCACGGGCCCGCCGCCACCTCGACCCTGCGGTCGACCCGGAAGAGGGATCCACCGAGCGCCTGGACCTCGGCGAAGGGCAGACCGTACCGCCACAGGATATGACCGTCGGTGTCACGAACCTCACCGGCCACCAGATCGGTCAGAGAGAGGATCGCGAGGTATTCCGGAGAACCGCCGTCACCCGCCGAGAGAGCGAGGAGACGGGCCAGGAGATCGGCCTGGACCTCGAGCTCCGACTCGAGGATGCGCTGTTCGTGCCACAGGACCAGCGCGCTGACGGTGATGATCGTGAGGACCAGCACACCGAGCAGCCACAGGAGGAAGGTCCGTCCGAGACTCAGGGGCCTGGCGCGTCGTCGATCGCCGCCCGGGGCGGCCACAACGTCGGCCGGCTCCTCGCGGTCCACCGTCTCGCACTCGGCCCCGGGCGTCAGAAATCCTCCCCGTCCAGTCCTTCGAGCGCCTCGAGCGCGAGCTCGAAGTCGTCAAGCGGCACCTGGACCGTCAAATCGCCATGGGGTCGGGATGGATCGGATGGATCGGCCGAGACCAATCGCACCGGCACTCCTTGCTCACGCAGGCGCCTGGCAACGGCGGCGGCGAGCTCGTCATCGGTCGCTTCCTCAACCGTGATCCATTCGGCAGCGACAGGTTCTGTCGGCATGGCTGCTCCTCGCCCGGTCGGACGACGGTCAGTAGTCGAAGAAATCGCCCTCGAAGACATCGGAAAGCTGACGCATCATCGCCGCCGACAGACCGGCGGTGATACCCGACATGATCGTCGAGCCCTTGGTTCGACCGACGAGATACCCGACCAGTCCGATAATCAGCACCGATCCGACCGGGTGGCGGCTCACCGTGTCCCGCCAATCGATGGAGTTCGGCACCAGCGAGTCGAGAATCGAGTCGGCGTCGATCCTTCGCGCCGTCTTGGTGTCGTCGACCGGGTCGAAATCGTCGGTTTCGTCAATCATGGAGTCCAACTGATCTTCCAGGGTCCGATCCATCATAGCCCCCGGCTAGTCGCGCGGTCGGGCGATATAACCCACCAGGAATCCCGCAGCAAGGGCGATGAGCACCGACTTGCCGGGGTTGTGGCGGATGTACTCGAGGACCTGGTCGCCCTTTTCCTTGAAATCCACCTCGGAAACCCGGTCACGAACCCTGCCGTAGAGATCACGGGCGCGCTCGGCGAGGACTTCATACTGGTCCCTGGACTTGGCGTAGAGCACCTCGGCCTGCTCGCGGGTCTTGACCGCCATTCCGCCCATCTTCTCGCGAGCTTCACCGAGGGCCTTGCGAGCCTCGTCGAGAGAGGCGCGAGCCTTCTCCGCGGCGACCGCTCCGGTTTCCCGCGCCTTGCCCGCGGCGCCCTGAATCGCAGCTTTGGCACTCTCCATGGAGCGCTGAGCCTTGGCCAATGACTCCTTGACCTCTTCCAGACCCTCTTCGGCGTGATCGGCAACCTGTTCGATCGCCTCATCGACACTGTCAGCTGTTTTCTCGTTCATTTTCGTCCTCCTCTGGTGTGGGACTCCTTCATTCTACGTCGAGGCGCGGCGTGAGTCCAGTGGCCCCGGACACACGGCCCGTTTCCTCTCCCGTGCCCGTGTCCGCCACCGTGACAGCGACAGGGACAGCGGCAGGGGCAGCGACCGGGGCCGGAGCAGCGACAGCCTCCCGGAAGATCCTGCTCACCGGGGCGTGCCGGGTTTGACAATGTGCCCCAGAAGCTTTCCGGCAGCGTTCTTCCTCCCGCACATTGTCATACCGGGCAACCCACGGCGAAAGCGCTGTGAGCATCTCTCCCCGCTCGCCATGAGGCCGCCGGCGTTCAATCAGCGTGGTCGAGATCCTCCACACCACCACCCAACGACAACGCTGATTGGGCGACGCTGGAACGTCCGACGTCCCAGATGGGGAGATGAAAGAACCGCCTCGCAGCGGCAGGATCAGTGTCGGCGATGGCGCTGTCGACCGTCGACCGTCAACTCTCTTCGACCGTCAACTCCCGACTCCTCATCCCCCGCCGGATGGCCTTCCACAACTTTCTGATCTCCGCCGGATCGACGTCGCGATCGCCGTCGACCCCGTACAATTCACGCTCCGCCCGCGCGACGAGCTCGTCCACCGCCCGCGCACTCTGCGGCCAGAACGATCCTGCCTGGCGACCGATGGCGCGGACCGTGGCCCACGGCGGCACGACCCCACCCACCGGGATGAGCGCCCTCGCCAGCCGAGTCACCATTCGACTCGCCGGGCCCCGGTTTCTCAGGGATTCCCCTCGCCAGGGTCGTCGCCTCCGGCTCCACAGTCTCCACAGCAGAACCAACGCCGTCACCGCCGTGAGAGAGACACCTCCGCCGACCACGATCGCTTTTTGATCGATGGATCGCACCACCCGGTGGTATGCCTCCACCAGTCCATCGACCAGGTCGATCTGCTCGCCGAGACCGAACGTGAGCAGTCGCCTGTCCCACATCAGCTCGAGCTGCTGCCAGGCCCACCGAACCCGTTCAATGCCGCTCACGCCCCCCAACCCGGGCACCCCGGCAGGTGGTGTGGGATCGAAGGCGACCCATCCCCTCTCGGAGCCGAGCCATGCCTCGACCCAGGCGTGGGCGTTGGCCTGACGAACGACGAGCTCATCCCCATCGGGCGAGATGTCACCGCCGCTGTAGCCGGCGACCATGCGCGTCGGAACCCCGAGATGACGCAGCATCACCACCATGGCGCCGGCAAAGAACTCGCAATGTCCCTCCTTGGCGTCGAGCAGGAACCACGCCACCGGATCGGCGTCGTGGATCCGCACCCCCGAGCTCAGGGCATAGGTGAAGTTCTCCGCCAGGAAACTCTCCACGGCGTCGGCGCGTGCTTCGGGGGTGTCGAGATCGCCGGCGACCGAATGGGCCAATTCGCGAACCGCCGGGTTGTCACGCGGCAGCAGGGTGTCCCTCGAGCCCGGCGGAGCGACCCGGGGCGGTCGCGGTTCACCGACCCAGACCCGATAGCTCAAAGGCTCACGACGATGACCGAAGAGCACCCCACCATAGAGATCGGCGGCCGTCGGAACATCGATCTCCACCGCCAACGCCCCCGGCGGCAACATCAGATAACGCCGCGGCTTGAGCAGATCGATCTCGATCTCGACCGCGTTCTCCAGGGACCGGACATCCGGCTGAAGCCAGACGATCCCGTTGGACGGCTCGAGCTGCCGCAGATCGGTTCGGCGGGGAATGAAGGACCCGGCCATCACCTGGTCGAAGGCGGTCCCCCGCAACCGGGACCAGGCTTCACGGATCTCGCTCCCGTCCGGCGACCGCATGATCAGTGCGACCTCCTGCGATTCGGTCAACCGGCCGAGGGTTCCGAGATCGACGTTGGCCGAGAACCCCGTCGTCCGACCGAAACTGCTGCCGGCGACCCAGGGCGATCCGAGACGCGGCATCACGAGAAAGAAGGGGATGGCGATGACGAAGGCGGCAGCGACCGCGACGATCACGTGGCGGGGTCTGGGCGTCGCACCATCCCGACCGTTCAGCGAAAGTCCGAGACCGGTGAGATGGATGCGAATCCCGATCCACCAACCGATGGCGACGGAGGCCAGAAAATAGACCGAGACGAGCATGTGAGTCGACGACGCCACCGACACCACCCACACCATGCCCACCAGAGCGAGGGAACGCAGGAAGCTCTTGCGATCCGCGACCAGAAGGATCTGCACTGAGGTCAGCAGGAGAAGCAAGTGGCCGAGAGGGCGGAGGGGACCGACGCCGAGCCCGCCGGCTGCTGCCACCACCACGATGATGGCGACGGCCACGAGGTTCAGCAGCATCTTCGAGGGTCGGAAAATCCACTCCGGACGAAGCACGAGCACGATTCCGGCAGCACCGGCGACCATCCAGAACGGCGGCAGAACGATGTAGAGAAACGGCAGGGGTACCAGCGCCCACAAGAGCAGCCATCCGAGCTGCCGGCGGCGACGCGAGACATCGGTCATCGTTCGTCCAGGCCTACGAACGTTGCAACGGGTTGCCGGCCGAGATCAGCGGGACCATCGGCGTCCATGGCGGCGAGCTCGACCTCGGCGAGGGGCCGCAACAGACGGCCGGATTGCCGTGCGTCACGAACCGGGGGAACGACGATGGGCCCGACGACCAACCCGACGGGGGCTTCCCTCCGAAGACGGCCGACGACCACGGTCGCGATCCCGCTCACCGAGTGCTCGAACCGCTCCTGCGTGTCCGGATCATCGGGATTCGGCGCCCGCGGGTCGAGCACCAGGTAGATGGGACCCTCGGCCGCATGTTGCCGATCAACCACGATGGGTCGCTGTTGGCGGGCGGTCTGTTTCCAATGGACCTGGCGGTGGTCATCGCCATCACGATAGTCGCGGAGCTGGCTGACCTCGCCCTCGCGCCCGCGATCGGCGAGGAGATCCATGGATCGAGCGCCGCCGCCGCCCTCGAGTTCGATGGTCGGCTCGATGTCGAGGAGTCGAGGCAGAACCAGGACTCGATGCTCCGGCAGCAGCTCTTTGGACTTGAGGAAGAAACCCAGAGGCAGGAGCACCTCGAGACGCCAAGGACCCACCGGAGCCCAACCCCGCCGGTCGAAGACCAGCTCCACGGAACGCCGGCGGATCTCGCCGGCACCGACAAGATTCTCGGCCACGAGGATGGTTCCGTCTGCGGCCCTCAGGACCAGACCATAGGCCGGGAAGAAACGCGAACGATTGCTCAGCTCCACCTCGGCAAAACTCGGTCGACCCGCAAAGATCTCCTTCGGCAGGGACACGCCCACATCCACCGACGCCAGGACCTGGCGGGACCAGGTTCCCGACACGATGTAGCTGGCCAGCGCCATGGCGAGCATGGACATGAGCGCGTTGTTCCCGGTGTTGACAGCCGCCAACCCGAGGACGACACAGCCCGTGATATAAAGTCCGCCCCACCTGGTCAAGCGCAGCTTGAAACCCGGAAAAGCGTCGGCGAAACTCATCTCGGGACGTTGGTGTTCTCGATGATGGAACGGATCACCGCCCGTTCCTTCCGGCTCTTCTCCCAACCATCACCGATCAACGGATCCGCCAGCAACACGCGGTGGGCGAGCACCGATTCCGCGGTGTGCTGGAGGTCGTCGGGAACCACGAAGGTCCGGCCGCGAACCAGAGCCATGGCCTGAGCCGACCGCTGCCACGCGAGGCTGCCGCGGGTGGAGACCCCGAGCGAGAGGGCCTGGTGATCCCGGGTCTTGGTGATCACTTCCATGAGGTAGGCGAGGATCTTCTCGCCCGTGTGGACCTCGGCGACCATTGACTGGAGTTCGATGACCTCCGCCGATGAGAGCACCGGTTCCAGCTGGTCGAGCTCGGGCTCGGCACCACCGGCTTTGAGCAGCTCGAGCTCTTCATCCGGACCCGGGTAGCCCATGGAAAGCCGCATGAGAAAGCGATCGAGTTGGCTCTCCGGCAGGGGGTAGGTCCCCGTGCTTTCGATGGGATTCTGGGTCGCCACCACCAGGAAGGGCTCGTCCAACCGGTAGCGGGTCTTCTCCACCGTCACCGCGTGCTCGCTCATGGCTTCGAGCAGCGCACTCTGGGTGCGCGGCGCCGCGCGGTTGATCTCGTCGGCCAGGACCACGTTGGCGAAGAGCGGGCCGGGAACGAACTCGAAGTTCCCCGAGTCCTGGCGGTAGATCGAGATGCCGATGATGTCCGACGGCAGGGTGTCGGATGTGAACTGGATGCGGTGAAAATCGAGTCGAAGCGACCTCGCCAGGGCCTGGGCCAGGGTTGTCTTGCCAACCCCGGGCACATCCTCGAGCAGGACGTGGCCACGAGCAAGAAGCGCGGCGATGAGGGCATCGACGATCTCCGCCTTGCCGCGGATCACCCGCACGATTGAGCGGTGCAGACGCTCTACGCGCTCCAAGACTGTATCGGAAACGGGGTTCAATCGGGCCTCCAGATGCGGGCTCTCGCGTCAAACGCTCGTATCAGTATACGGAAAAGGCATTTGGTCGTTTGTGAGGTTCTTTAATCGGCCGCGGCTTGCCTTTGGCCAAGCCGCGGCCGATTAAAGAAAACGGTAGGATATCGACAATGGCAGCAACTCTGAATAACCACATCCAGGACTACATCGCGCATCTGGCGATCGAGCGCAACCTGAGTCCACGCACCCTGGAGTCGTACGCGCGGGATCTCCGGCAATTCGGCCACTGGGCCGAGATGCTCCACCTCGGGGCTGCCGCCATCGAACGCCGCCACATCCGTGACTATCTCGGTAGACGCCGCGAAACCGGGCTTTCGCCCCGCTCCGCCGCCCGCGCCCTGTCCTCCATCCGCGGGTTCTTTCGCTTTCTCGTCGCCACCGAGGCGGTCGCCGCCGACCCCACCGCCGATCTCCGCTCACCCTCCCTGTGGCAGACCGTGCCCCACACCCTCGGCGGGGCCGAGATCGAGGCCCTGCTTGCCGCACCCGACACCTCCACCACCCTCGGTCTCCGCGACCGGGCCATGTTCGAGACCCTCTACGCCACCGGTCTGCGGGTCTCAGAGCTCGTCGGTCTCACCACCGATCGCGTTCGCCTCGACCCGGGCTTTGTAAGGGTCGTCGGCAAGGGACGCAAGGAGCGCCTGGTCCCCATCGGCCTCGCTGCCATCGAGTGGATCGAACGCTACAACGAAGGCGGACGAGCCCTCCTCGACCGCGACCGCCGCCCCGAGCTCTTTCTCAACCACCGCGGCGGCAAACTGACCCGGCAGGGGTTCTGGAAGATCCTCCGCCGTCACGCCCGGCAGGCCGGGATCAAGACCCACTTGAGTCCGCACGTCCTCCGCCACTCCTTCGCCACCCACCTGGTTGAAAACGGAGCCGACCTGAGAGCCGTACAAATGATGTTGGGGCATTCATCATTGACGACAACCGAGATCTACACTCATGTCGCCAGGGAGCGGCTGAGGAATCTCTACGATGAGAAGCACCCGAGGGCATGACCGTGAAGGTGCCACGTACACACTTCCACACTTGTCGGAGCCATCGACGCCTCAGTGTCGATTCGATGGGACAAGTGTGGAAGTGTGTACGTGGCACCTTGTTATGGCACCTTGTCACGAGCGTGTTTGCGATGGAAAGAACCTCTCCTCAACTCAAATTCTCGGTCGGGGTTTTCGTCCGCGAAAACAACGCCCGAGAATTTGAAATAACGACATTGCTGCGGATCGCCGTCGCATTGATGATTGCCATTGGCTTTTCTACAGGAGTGGATGCCAAGATTGTCTCCTTTACCGACGGACGGGTCCTCAAGGCCGAGGACGCCTACCTCGAGGGCGAGACCATCGTCATCGAGCTGCGGGGCGGTGGGACCATGCGCGTCCCGGCGAACCGCGTCGACCGCGTCATCGCGGATGAGGTGGATGAGGACACCAGCCCCATCCCCGAGTTCAAGGGCTGTCCATGGGCATGGGACGGCGAAGAGCTCCCCACCGAAATGCCCTATGGGGTTGAAATCCTAGCCGCTGCGCGAAAGGCCCAAATCCACCCCTGGCTGCTGGTGGCGGTGGTCCGCGCCGAATCGAACTTCGATCCCGGAGCGGTATCGCGGGCGGGAGCTGCCGGACTCACCCAGCTCATGCCGGCCACCGCGGCGGCCCAGGGAGTCACCGAGGTCTTTGACCCTGTGCAGAACCTCCGAGGAGGAGCGTCATACCTGCGAGCCATGCTCGACCGATTCGACTCTTTGACCCTGGCACTGGCCGCCTACAACGCGGGCCCGACCACCGTCGACCGCTACGAGGGCGTCCCGCCGTACCGGGAGACGAGGCAGTACGTGCGGAAGGTGACGAAGTGGTTCTGTGGAGAAACATCGGAAAGCTCTTAGC
>JARFRM010000043.1 GCA_029287235.1 Thermoanaerobaculales bacterium | reverse complement strand
TCGCCGGTATTTTATCGTGTGGAGACTCCTCTGATATTCTGGTGAAACTCAGAATCAACGGTTCTGCCGGATGAGATGTGCCAAGATCTTGATGGAGATCGCCGGCGAGAGTCGTTCACTCTGAGTGATAGAGGGTCAATGTCGTCCAATCATGAGACCAGCCGTGGTGGGAGAAGCTCTCTTTCGCACTTCCGAGCAAAGGTGCGAGCCGTCTTTTTGGTGTCGGTGATCTGCGTCTGCGCCGCAGGGATGACGGTTGCCTCGATCGGAGAAACCAGCTCGAACCCTCGAACCACCGCGGCGATCCGCGAGCTCATCGATCTCGGCCGGTATCCCCAGGCCGAGGCGGCGGCCCGCGAGCTGCTGGGTGCCGCCGAGGCCGAGGACGGAACCACTTCGAGGGCCGCCGCGGATGCGAGAGACGCTCTGGTGGCGGCACTCATCGCCAACGGCGAGGCGAGCAAGCCGGCGACGCGAGAGCTCGCGGAACGGGCGGTTGCGCTTCGATTGGAAACCGACGATGCCGAGTCCCTGTCGACGACCGCCGGTCTTCTGAACCTGGGAAAGGTGCTCAAGGACAGCCAAGAGCTCGACGAGGCCGACGAGGTGTTGCGCCACGCCCTCGAGATTCGCGAACGCCATCTCGGGCCGGATCACCTCGAGATCGCCCGTGTCCTCAACGAACGCGGTGCGGTGGCATACCGGGAGCGGGATGGAGATCTCGCGGAGGCGCGTTACGAACAGGCGCTGGCGATGCTCGAGGCCACGGTCGGCGCGAGTCACCCGGAGTGCGCGGTGAGCCTGACCGGTCTGGCGATTTCAATGGAGCTTCACGGCAGGACTGCAGAGGCTGAGTCATATCTGGTGCGGGCTCTGAAAGTCCGCGAGCTTGGGCTGGGGCCGCATCACCCGGCGGTGGCGGACAACTTGAGGTTGCTCGCGGTTCTCAGGGGCCGCTCGGGTGAAAGTGAGCAGGCGGAAGAGGGCTTGCGCAGGGCTCTCGACATCCTCGAGCACAGTCTCGGACCGGACCACATTCAAACCGGGAGTACCCTCAATTCGCTCGCCATTCAGGCGCGAAGGAGGGGAGACTTCGCCGAGGCCCGCCGTTTCTTCGAACGGGCACTTTCGATCTTCGAGACGTCGCTGGACCCCTCGGGCCCGTGGGTCGCCGGTATCCTCAATAACTTGGCCGCGGTGCACCGTGAGATGGGCGATTTCCCCGAGGCCGAGTATTGCCTGCGAAGATCCCTTGCCATCCGCGAGCACCGATACGGCGCGGAACACGAGAGCGTGGCCCAGAGCCTCAACAATCTCGCCTCGGTGCTCATCGAGGCGGAACGCTTCGGCGAGGCCAGACCCTTCTCACAGCGGGCGGTGAAGATCAAGGCGCAGGCCTACGGAAATGACAGCGTGGAGTACGCCGCCAGCCTCTCGACTCTCGGACGGGTGTACATGAATCTCGGCGATCTCGATGATGCCGGAAAGTCGCTCGAGGAGGCAATCGTCATCTTGGAAGCACGGCTCGGTCCCGACCATTCGGAGGTGGCCGTCCTGCTCAACAATCTCGCCATGGTCAGGCACGCGAGTGGTGATCTCAGTGCGGCAAGGATCGGATTCCAGAGGGTCATCGAGGTCTGGCGAGCCGCCCTGGGCCCGGAAAATCCTCGGATCGGGAAAGCTCTCTATAATCTGGCCAGGGTCGAGGCAGATGCCGGGAACATCGAGACAGCGGTCGAGCTCGCCCTTCAGGCCGAGGCGTTGGGCCGGGCACATCTGCAGCTGACGGCGCGCGGCCTCACCGAGGGAGAGGCCCTGAGATTCGACCAGTACACCAGAAATCGGCTCGACCTGACGCTCGCATTCGCGCTCAAGTGGCCACAGTGCTCGACGGCAGTCTGGGACGCCCTCATCCGTTCGCGAGGTCTGGTGCTCAACGAGCTCGTCGGGCGGCGGCGGGTGGTGGATGCCGACGATCCGAAGGTGGCTGCGTTGCACGACGAGCTGACCACGGCCGCCGAAAGGCTGGCGAAGCTGAACCTCCGCGGACCGGGCAAGGCAACCGCCGAGGCCTACCGGGAGGAGCTTGAATCCGCCCGTCGAGAGGTCGACAAGCTCGAACGGGCGTTGGGAGAGGCCAGCGCGGCGTTCCGAGACGATCGGGCGCGCTCGCGCATCGGCTTTGCCGAAGTGGTTGAGGGCCTTCCGACCGGTGCGGCTCTGGTCGGGATCACGCGGCGTGCCGTCTTTCCCGATCCCATCGGGACCGAAAACCCGAAGACCTTCGACTACGTGGCCATGGTTCTCTCGCCCGGTATGAGCTCGCCCCGGCCGATCGCGCTCGGCTCAGACACGGAGATCAACGCCCTGGTTCTCGCGTGGCGGGAGGCATCCGTCAGAGCCGGCGACGCGGCAATCGCCGAATCGGCCGAGGCAGCCGAGTACCGCCGGGTGGGCGAGGCTCTCAGGCGGCGTGTCTGGGATCCGCTCGTGCCATTCTTGACGGACGCAGAGATGGTCTTCGTCATCCCGGACGGCGAGCTCGGTCTCGTCAACCTGGCAACGCTCCCGGCGGGCGGCTCCGAGTACCTGATTGAAACCGGTCCGCTCATCCACATGCTCGACGAAGAGCGGGACCTCGTCGCTACCGGCGTGGGTCGGATTCTCCACGACCCGTCGGTGCTGTTGGCGGTCGGCGACCCCGACTTCGACTGGAAGGAGATCCGTACCGACAGACCGACGGGAATACCGGTCGCGTACGGGTTGCGAGGGGTTTCCGGTTCATGTGGCAGTCTGGCTGACGTGGTCTTCCCCAGGCTGCCTTCCACCGACACGGAGACGGAGAAGATCGCCGCGCTCTGGCGCCGGTGCGGTAAACCGGACGAGAACCCAGAGAGCTCCCGTCCCTGCCGTCGAACCGCGGTGAGGCTGACGAGGTCCGATGCGACGGAGGCGGCGTTCAAGCGGCTCGCTCCGGGCAAAGCGGTGCTTCACCTCGCCACGCATGGTTTTGTCCTCGGCAGCAGGTGCGGGGCCGGTTCCGCCACCGGCCGCGGGGTTGGAGGACTCACACCGGCGAGACCCGACCGGTCACCAGCCGAAGAGCCGGTCGCCGACTCACCAGGTCTTGCGGGTCTGGCCCTGGCCGGAGCCAACCACCGGGCGGAGGCCGGCCCGGATGAAGAGGACGGTGTCATCACCGCCGCCGAGATCGCCAACCTCGATCTGAGGGGGGTCGAGTGGGCGGTGCTCTCGGCCTGCGACAGCGGAGTCGGCGAGAGCGTTTCCGGAGAGGGGGTCTTCGGCTTTCGGCGGGCATTCCGCATCGCCGGCGCCCTCACCGTGATCATGAGCCTGTGGCCGGTGGAGGACAGCTCGGGCCAAGCTTGGATGGAGTCCCTTTATGAGGCACGACTGACGCTCGGGATGACCACTGCCGAATCGGTCCGCCACGCGAGTATGGAACTGCTGCGGACGCAGCGCCGAAAAAACCAATCCACCCACCCCTTTTTCTGGGGGGCCTTCATTGCCGCCGGAGACTGGCGCTGATCGAGGCCGCGTCCCGCAACAATCCCGCCGACTCAGAGATCGAGGGCCATGCGGGTTCGCCCGGGGGGCGGGGGGTTTCACACTTCTACTGTGACCGGTTGCTTCCGGACTGGAGCACGAAACGGCGCGACCAGAACGACCTTCCCCTTCCCTCGAGCTCCGAGAGACGCCGCTGGAGCTCGGCGAGCCTGTTCCCGTCACCGTTGGAGAGCGGTGCGGCCGAGAGGGCGCCGACGCCACGAACCAACCCCTCGGTTTCCGAGGACGGGCTCACCGGACGGCTCGCGCTCGCCGCCGTCCACGAGGCAAAGTGACTCTCGATCTCTGCGACGGGCTCGGGCGAAGCCACCACCAGAAAGGTCTCGGTCCCACCCGCCGAGGTCACCCGCCAGTCGTTGACTTCGCCGTCGATGGCGCCGGGGAGACGGATGCGGCCTTCGGGAAGAGGGTTTTCGAGGTCGAGACCGGGGATGGGGAAGAGGGTGAAGACCTCGCCGGCCTCGTCCTCGTTGGCGACATAGACATGGCCCGGCGCGCTGAGCTCGAACTCGAGGTAGAGGCGATCACCGGGAGCGATCGACGCGCCGTCTTGCAAGGCGATGGGGCCATCGGGGGTGTCCAGAAGAAGGGTTGCCTCCGTCACCAGGGGCGCTGAGGTGCGGAGCGAGATCGCCCGCCAACCCGCGAGTCCGACGACAACCGCCACCACGGCAAACGCAACCAACCATTTCCTGGGGCGCCATCGTTTGTCCGGCGGGAAATCGCCCTCTCGCGCCGGGTGAGGCTCGGTCGGCCCGTCGATCACGGCCGTGAGAGCACCCTCGAGATCCGCGGCCGAGGCAAAGCGCTGCCCCGGGTCGGTGGCGGTTGCCCGGTGGACGATATCTGCGACTTCCGCTGGTATCTCCGGTCGCCTCTCGTCGAGGGGCACAGATCCGTCGGTCTTGTGCCGCTCGAGGATGGTGGCCAGATCGTCACCCTCCACCGGATAGTGGCCGCTGAGCAGGAAGTAGATCAGAACTCCGAGAGAGTAGATGTCAGACGCCGGTGCAGCGGCGGCGCCGGCGAATCTCTCGGGCGCAACCGACACGGGCGAACCCGAGAGACGCCCGGTCGAGTCGAGCTCCGACGCCGACCCGAAGTCCCCGAGCACGATCCGTCCGCCGGTTTCGCGGAAGACATTGCTCGCCTTGACATCGCCGTGAATCAGACCACCCTCGTGCACCGCGGCCAGGGCTCGACTGAGATCAATCCCGATGGCAACCGCCTCATTCGAGTCCATCGGACCCTGATCCGCGACGATCTCTCGAAGTGTTCGACCGTCGACGAGCTCGGTCCACATCCCGACCTGGTCGTCGTGGACATCGACGCCATGAACCGTCAGGACGTTGGGGTGCCGCACCCGCGCCAGCCGCCGACCCTCCTCGATGAACTGACGGTTGCTCGAACCTTCCCGCCTCAGCTTGAGCGCGACCCCACGGTCGAGCAGGGGATCGTGTGCCCGGTAGACCACTCCGAAACTGCCCTCTCCCACGAGCTCGAGGACCTCGAGATGACCCCACGAACGAACCGCCCTCCCGGTGTTCTCAGACGCTCCGACCGAGGCCCGGCGGAACGCGCTCGCCACCGCCTCGACCTTCCGTAGACCCTGAATGGCCGGATCCAACGCCGGGTGGGCGCCGCTTTCATCATCCCAGTCGACGCTGGTCGAATCGCTCACCGCTTCGGCGAGACGCTGCAGCTCCCGGTCATGGTCGGTGGTCATCGATCTCCTCCGCCAGACGAATCAACGCGCGCGAGACCGTCATTCGGGCCGCATTGGCCGTCGGTTTTCCCACCGCATCGGCGATCTCCCGGTAGGTGCACCCGAACTCGATTCGCATGATGACCGCCTCCTGGTGGTCCGTCGCAAGCTTCGACAACGCCGTTTCGTACGCCTCGAGGGCTTCACGACCAATCGCCTGCTCCACCAACGACAGACCGGATGCCGGGTGTTCGTCGCTGAGCTGACCACGCCCCGGACGCCGCGCGACCCGCCTCAGTTCGTCCCGCACCGAGTTGAGCACGATGCTCCGCAGGTAGGCCAGAAACGCCCCTTCGTGGCGCGGCACGAAGTCCTCTACCCTGTTCAACGCTCGCAACAGGGCAACCTGCACAAGATCATCCGTGTCGGAGATGTCGCGTGCGTAGTTCGGCAGCCGCCCGTGGGCCCAACGCCGGATCAGCGGAAGGTAGCGCGAGACCAATCGCTCCCGTGCGGCCTCATCACCATCGCGGACTCGGCCGAGGAGCCGCGCGGTGGACTCGATCTTCGACTCGTCCTGCGGTGGGTTTCTCATGACAGCCACGATCCTTGGAACTGATCACCAGCATACCACCGGGAACTTGTGGACCCATCGGACGTCCAACCTTGTAAGGAGGCACCCCATGAACACCGACCCTCGACCACGCAGCCCGCAGTCCTGGGAACACCTGCTGGAGAAGGATCCCCATACCGGGACCGGTTTCCGGCTCGGGATCGTGGCGGCGGTGCTGATCCACGCAGGAATCTTCGCCATCACCTGGCCGACCGTCGCCCAGACGCCCTCCAGTGAGCCCGACGAGGTGTTCATCCCTTTCCCCATCACAACCCTGGCCCCGCCCGAGCACAAACCCGAGCTCATCCCCATCGAGGTCCCTCCGCAACCATCGGACTCGCCGATCATCCCGGGCCCGCCCGAGATCCCGGCCGAACCCATCGACCGGCCGGTGACCGAGGTGATCGAGATCCCGGATGGACGGGTTGAGTACATCCCCGAGCCCGTCGATCTCGCATCGACGGTGGAGGTGGAGGAAACGACCACCGTCTTCGTCGGCGTCGACATCGATGAACCGAGGATCATTCACAAGGTCGAGCCTCGATACACCCAGCCCGCGATCCGGGGCGGTATCCAAGGCGCGGTCATCCTCGATCTCATCATCGACACCGAAGGACACGTCGAGTCGGTCCAGGTGCTCAGGGGCCTCCCCCTCGGCCTCACCACGAGCGCCGTCAACGCGGTGAAGCGGTGGGAGTTCGCAGCAAGCATATATAACGGCAAGCCGGTCTCCGTCCGCTACATCCTCACCGTCCACTTCAACCTGCGGTGAAGCCATCGCATTTTTTCACCGCAAGGACGCAAGGAACGCGAGGTCCATCGCACTAAAGATCAAGCACCATTCGTTTGATTCCACGTTTCATCAGGCTGACATTCCAGTTCAGGAGATAGCCCAGTTTGTGGCCGCTGATCCTCAGATAGGTCAGAAGTTGAGCCTGATGAATTGGTAGAATCTGCTCCACAGCCTTGTTCTCGATGACGATGAAGTCTTCCACCAGCATATCGACCCGGTACCCGACATCGATGAGCATCCCACAATAGGTGACCGGCAACTTCCTCTCGCACACAACACGGAGGCCGGAACTCCGAAGTTCGTACGCAAGACAGGTCTGGTATGCCGATTCGAGCAGTCCCGGGCCCAACTCTTGATGCACTTGAATTGCAGAGAGCACCACATACCTCCCAACTTGCTCGATTCGACTCTTTCTTCTTGTGATGTCCCTTGCGACCCTTGCGCCCTTGCGGTTCATTTGACCGCTCCGAGGGTTCCAATGGGTGGGAGGCCGGATCTTCGATCGAGGGCCCGGTAGGCGATGGCCTCGGCGACGTGGGGAGCCGCCACCCCATCATCTCCGGCGAGATCGGCAATGGTCCTGGCCACCCTCAGAATCCGGTGCCAGGCCCTCGCCGACAGTCCCAGGGCGCGGCTCGCGTGCTCGAGCAACCGGCGACCTTCGTCATCGGGGCTCGCCCACTCACGGATCGCCTCCGAGCCCATGTCGCCGTTGGACAGTGGTCCATCGGCCCCGAATCGTCCTCGAGCCCACCGTCTCGCCTCCGCCACCCGCGCCCCCACCGCCTCCGACGTCTCCCCGCGCCGATCCTGCGCCAGCTCCCGCCACGGTACCGACGGCACCGTCACCTGAAGATCGAGCCGGTCGAGCAACGGCCCCGACAACCGAGATCGATAGCGTTCCACCGCCGGCGGAGTGCAGACACACTCCCGCTTGTCATCGCCGAGATAACCGCACGGACACGGATTGGCAGCCGCCACCATCTGGAAAGCGGAGGGAAACGTGAGCGTCGAACGCGCCCGGGCGACGGTGACCGTGCGATCCTCGAGCGGTTGCCGCAGCCCCTCGAGGACGTCCCGGCGAAACTCGGTGAGCTCGTCGAGAAAGAGCACCCCATGGTGGGCGAGCGAGACCTCGCCGGGTTGCGGGTTGGTCCCACCGCCGATCAGGGCCGCCGAAGAGATGGTGTGGTGAGGCGCCCGAAAGGGCCGCCTCGACAACAGACCCCGCGGCCGCGGCACCCTGGTCGAGACCGAGTAGACGCTTGTCACCTGAAGCGCTTCCTCGGGCTCCAGAGGCGGCAGAATCCCCGGCAGCCGCCGCGCGAGCATGGATTTGCCGCAGCCGGGAGGACCCATGAACAGCAGGTGGTGGCCGCCCGCGGCCGCGACCTCGAGGGCTCGCCGCGCCTGCTCCTGGCCGACCACGTCGGCGAGATCGGCCATCTGTTCCACCGCCGGACCCACGGATTCCCCGATCGCGTCGGCCACCGGTTCCTTGCCGTCGCGCAGATACCGCACCACGTCACCGAGGGAGTTCGCACCAACGACGCGGATCCCTCCGACCACCGACCCTTCGGCATGATTGGCCGCCGGCAGCACCACCTCGCCCACCCCGTGCCGGCGAGCGGCGAGGACGATGGGCAGGACGCCCCGCACCGGCTGCAGCATTCCCTCGAGGGACAACTCACCGACCAGGAGCCGGTCCTCGAGCCGCTCCTTCGGCAGGTGGCCCGCCGAGGCGAGGAAGGCGAGGGCCATGGGCAGGTCGAGGGCCGCCCCCTCCTTTCGCTCATCCGCCGGCGCCAGATTGAAGACCGTGTTGGCCGCCTCCGACCGGCGACCGAGATGTCGAATGGCCGAGAAGATCCGCTCCTTGGCCTCGCGGACCGCGGGATCCGGCAGCCCGACCACCGTCACCGACGGTTGCTGCGCACGAATCCGATCGACCTCCACCGTCACGAACAACGCATCCACGCCGCGCGGCGTGGCAGAGTAAGCCTTCGCCAACATAGAACTCTCCCTTGGATTGTGCAGCGTGGAACAACTCGATTATCCCTCATGTACACCTTGCCGTCAAGACCAGTTCCCTCTCCCTCTCACTTTCTTACCCTCTAACTTCCTGACTCTCTAACTTACTAACCTCTCCACGACTTACGATTCACGACTCCCGACTCCCGACTCCCGACTCCCGACAGCAACGATTTCGGAAACATCTCGCCCGCCTTTTTCGTTGTTATACTCAGAAGCCGTTCGAATCCGGGGGTGTCCTGGTTTTGACGGGGAACGTTTCCGGTCGTTGGCAGCGTGTCGAGGTCCTCACCGCCTCGTTAAAAAGGTGGGGGCAAAACTTAACTGCCGATAACGACTACGCACTCGCTGCTTAGGTAGCGACGTCGGCCTCGAGATCTCGCCTATCGATCTGAGGTTCGGCGCTGTTTGATGGGCTGGGTCACCACGGCGCCCGAACGCGGTGACTGAGATTTTTCGGGCTGGCCCTCAGGAAGGTCGCCGGACGACCGACCACGGGGCGAGATTTTAATCGCCGGCTGCACACGGAGAAACCGGCGACCGGAGTTCCTCGGACGTGGGTTCGATTCCCACCGCCTCCACCATTTTCAGGCCCTAGAACTCGACTCAACCGCCTAAGAATCAACACCTTACCTTCGGCGGGGCGGTCGGGTTCTTCCTGTTCTGGGGCGCTGGGTCCCCCCCTCTTTCGTGAAGGTCAATCTTCGGTCAAGTTCGCGTTCGAGGATGGTCAACCGCGAGACGACGCGACGTTCCGGGCCACCGAAGAGACCGAGATACCGGCCCGCCGCCGTTTCTTTGCTATCTACTCCCATCACTTTCACATCACCTCCCGATCAATCATGATGGATGGGTGACTGGCTCCGTAAACGGGGAGTAGTCGCCGGTATAGACTCAGAATCACAGGATTCCTTGAGCTTCGTGTGAAGGGAGAAATGAATGAACGGCATCTCGCCGAGGACCATCGCCATCCCACTCGCGGCGATTCTCGTGCTTGCCGGCGGCCCCTTCCACTCAGCCAACGCCGACGGTTGCCTTGAGACACTCGGACGATGGCCCTACGGCCCAACTCGAAACGTCGCGGTTGGCGGCAATCATGTGTACTTCGCAAGCGGCCCAACGGTGCTGATCGTTGATCTCTCAGACCCCACAACGCCTCAAGTATCGGGTGAGATCGCGCTTCGATCCACCGCGGAAATTGCCGCGTCCGGAGGTCTGACATACCTGGCTTCCGAGGCCGATGGTCTCCAGATTTACGACTTCAGCCCACCGGCTGAACCGGTGAGGGTCGGATCCTACGGCCTACCGGAGCGTCCCGAGAGCATCGCCATCGCAGACGACTTGACCTATCTGCTCGCCGGAGGTCTCCGAGTTTTCAACGTCTCGACACCATCCCAACCAGTCGAGATTGGGCTGGTGGCGATGTATGGAGTGGACATCGCAGTTTCCGGAGACTACGCCTATGTTGTCGACCGAATCGGTCTGAAGGTGGTCGACGTTAACGATCCCACTGATCCGGTGATCATCGCCTCGGTTGATACCCCGGGTGATGCTAGCGGAGTGGCGACGGCCGGGAACTACGCCTACATCGCGGACACGTTTGGCGGCCTACGTGTGATCGACGTGACCAATCCCTCCTCACCCGTCGAAGTCGCGTCCTCTCCTACCTACTACAGCAGCGATCTCGCGGTGGTTGGAACCTACGCCTATATGGCCGACGGCGAAGAAGGTCTCAAGGTGATCGACATCGGCGTCCCGACTGCGCCATCGTTGGCAGGTTCGGTCGACACGCCGGGAACCGCGATGGGAGTAGCCGCGGTCGGGAGACTCGCGCTCGTCGCCGACTCCCATCGAGGTCTTCGGGTGGTGGATGTGAACTCTCCGACAGCGCCCACCGAGGTCGGCTTCATCGACACACCGGGCAAGTCGGTTGCGGTGGACCTCGCTGATCACCGCGCCTTTGTGGCGGACCAACGATCGGGCCTTCACATCCTCGACGTGAGCGATCCGACCCGGCCCACAGCCCTCGGTTTCGTCGAAATCGTCGAAACAAACTACGGCCCCGAAGCGGTTTCAGTGGTGGGCGAGTTCGCCTATGTGGCCAACGGCGACCATGGCCTCCGGGTGATCGATGTCAGCGACCCGACCACGCCGGTCGAGGTGGCCTTCGTCGATTCACCGGGGAGGGCCGTCGGGATCGCAACCGCCACCGATTACGCGTATCTCGCGGACCACTCGGAAGGGCTGCGGGTGATCGACATCAGCAACCCTCAATCACCGTTTGAGGTCTCGTCCTGGAAGCAGCGCCTTCCGACGTTCGACCTGACCGTCGTCGCCGAACTCGCCTTCGTCGTCGGAGGCGGCGGTCTCGCAGTGTTGGACATTTCCTTCCCCGCAGCGCCCGTCGAGATCGGTTTCATCGACTATTTGGGGTGGTGTTCTCACGTCGCCGTTTCAGGTGGTTTCGCGTTCCTGATCGGCGCGGGACTGCGGGTAATCGATGTAGGTGATCCCACGGCTCCCGTCGAGGTTGGCACCTTCGACCCCCTAGCGAGTCTCCAACGCGTCGCCGTGGCCGGCGACCACGTGTACGTGACTACCGGCGATCTCGGTGTCCTGATGCTCGACATCAGCGATCCAACCAACCCGACCGAGGTGGGAGGTTTTTTGGGGCCCGGCTTCACGAAGGGCGTCGCGATTGGCAGCGGCCTCGTCGCAACCACTCACAATGACTCGGGACTGATGGTCTACAACGAGGGCTGCACGGGAATCTTCACCGACAGCTTCGAATCCGGCGATACATCGGCGTGGTCGAGTGTAGCGCCGTAAGCTAGCCTCTGGCAGCCGTCAACCTCGAGCCGGCTCGGGAGTACGAACGCAAGTCATTCTGGTATAATGAGTTGATGGTGATTCCACCGTGCGTTCGTGAGCTCCTGTGGGAGTATGATCTGGACGATCCGCAGATCGTGGATCGATTGGAACAGGTGCTCGTCGAAAGAGTCATGGAGCGTGGCGGCTGGGAAGCCATGCGCTGGCTGCTCGAGTCCTTCGATCGTGCCGACCTGAGAGCCTTCCTCGAAAGGCGGGGTCGCCGGGTGTTGCCCGCACGAGAGCTGAGGTTCTGGGCTTGGGCGTCCGGAGTTCCCGATCCAACCACCACGTCGTGGGTTCGAACCACGAGAGAGAGAGAAACCTTGTGGCGAGTCTGAGTTTCTTTGACGATGCGGACGAAGAGCCGCAGCCGCGACTGCTCCTCGATCTTCACTGGAACCGGGTCAAGAAAGACCTGCTGACCTGGGTCTCAGAGCTGCTGCCGGAGTAGCCTGGTGTGGACGATGTTGACGGCCGGCTTCGAGCGTTTGGAAGTGTCGGGTAGACCCGGCGGGTAACCGCCCGGGTCTACCCGACACCCATCCGCGAAACACTGGGGTATCCTGGTTGCCCTTACATCGGGGGCATCATGAGAATCGCTCGCTGGTCCACGGATCGTGCAGGAGTCACAACTGCATGTGCGTTGTTCGTGTGTGCATCGGTTTCGACCGCGTGGGGGGCTGAGCTCCTCGACCCCGGTCCGCCGTGGCCGAAGTACGAGGTAATGAAGCTCGAAATCCCCGACGACGTCGCTGGAGGCGAGCTCGTCGTTGCCGAGTTGGCCGATCTCGACGGCGACCAGCTGCTCGACGTCCTGGTCGCCTGGCGGGTCGGTGAAGACGGGGTGCTCGTCGCCTACCCCGGCGGCGGTCGGGAGTGGCGCCGAGAGCACCACCGACCTCTGATGGGACCCGTGATCCTGGCGCGGACGCCGGCTGCCATTCGCCATGTCGCCGTCTCGGATATGGACTGGGACGGCGGGATCGACGTGTTCATGGCTATCGACGGCAGGAGCCAGCTCGACTGGTTCCTGCTCGCCGGGCCACGGCCGGCGGAGATCTTTCAAGCTGTGCCCGTTGCCGGAGCGGTGACCGCCCTCGCCGCCCACGACTACGGGCGCCGGGACTTCGCCACCTCGCCGGTGGTGGGTCTTTCGACGGCAGCGGGTCCACAGGTGGACCTCTTCCCCGATCAGCGGGCGCCGGCGGCCCAGATGCCGCTGTTGGTGCCCAGCGAGGGACCGGTGAACCACATCCTGACGGGAAATCTCGACGGTGATGCATGGTGGGACCTCGCGGTCGCCACCGACCGGGGCGTCGAGATCCTCGCCGGAACCGACTCGGCGTCGAGGAGCGGCGCGCGGCAGATCTCCGAAACGCGTGCCAGGTTTACAGAATGAAAAGCCTCTCGCTCACTTGCCTTCGGTGGGCGGAGTCTGGGAGAGGCAATAAGGCGGTGCGGTCCTGTTGTTTCCCAAAGTGATCACTGACCTTTGCCACCGCCGATGACTCGCCGAACGCCGAACCGACGATGAGAGGAACCCAACCGTGAATCACCTTTCAAAGAAACCGATCGACGCCTACGGTTCTGATTATTCAAGACCCTGCCGAGCCATCCGCTCATGGCGCAGAGCGCTACGATTCTCTCTTGCGATCCTGATCGCGACGAGCGCGATCGCCGCGGTGGCGGATGATCCCGTCGAGCTCAAGCTCGGCTCGGACGAGTGGCCCCCGTTTACCGGCGGCCCCGGCAGCGAGCGGGCCG
>JARFRM010000042.1 GCA_029287235.1 Thermoanaerobaculales bacterium | reverse complement strand
AACAGGGAGAGGGCCGGGTGGTCCTGATTGGGTTCCGCACCCAGAATCGAGCCCAGACCCACGGCACCGTCAAGCTTCTTTTCAACACGCTGCTGCGGTAGATCGGACCGCCGGGGACCGATTGCGCGATTGACCAACCTGGTTCCCATCGATGTTTCACCGCAAAGATCGCAAAGACCGCCAAAAACATCGCAAAGGCCATCGCAGGATTGACCCATCGCACCATCTCATATTGCCCGCAGATCACGCAGATGGACGCAGATTCCATCGCTGCATCCCATGAATTTCCGCAGATAGCGCAGATCACCGCAGATTGATCCATCGCAGATTCCGTCGCGCCATTGCGGAAGAATCGTGTCTATCTGCTCTATCCGCGGTAACTTCGCGTGGTGGTGCGGTGGCCGAATATCGCGATGGTCATTGTGATGCTCGTTGCGTACTTGGCGATCTTTGCGGTGAGACTGCGATGTATCCGCACGGGCACTGCGCGGGTGGTATGTTGAGACATGGGAACCGAAGATGGTGACAGGGCCCCGGAGGCCG
Source organism: Thermoanaerobaculales bacterium (assembly GCA_029287235.1). GTDB lineage: Bacteria > Acidobacteriota > Thermoanaerobaculia > Thermoanaerobaculales > Sulfomarinibacteraceae > JAHECW01. The sequence goes on along the minus strand of JARFRM010000042.1, from coordinate 5,782 downwards.
TCGACGAGCAGAACTCCGGGTTGACGGCAGTTCGCCCTTCCACCGTCAAACTGCCGGAACAACGGCCACCGGGCGTGCGGACAGTCCTGGACTTCATAGTCCATCGATTTCCGCGGATCACGCGTTCGGTTTGGATCGAACGCTTTGCTCTCGGCAAGGTGTGGGCCACCGACGGGCCGATTGACGCCGAGACGCCCTACCGCCCGCTTCTCGAGGTGCACTACCGACGCGAGGTGGAGCGGGAGCCGCCGGTGCGCGAGGACTTTCGCGTGGTGTGGTCTGGCGATGATCTGATGGTGGTGGACAAGCCCCCCAACCTGCCGGTGACGCCGGGAGGGCGCTGGGTGCGTGGATGTCTCCTCCACCTCCTCCTCGAGGCCACCGGCAACGACCGAATCGCGCCGCTGCACCGCCTCGACCGGCTGACCTCGGGTCTGTTGCTTCTGTCCCTCAACCCCGCGACACGGCCGCACTTTGCTCATCTCTTCCAACCGCGTTCACAGATCGAAAAGACTTACACCGCCGTCTGCGAGCTGCGGATGGATCCCCCATCCTCGATGATTACGCTCGCCCACCACATTTCCCGCAGCCACCGGGAGTACTGGCGCCAGGTTGTCCGACCTGATCTGCCCGCCAACGCACACTGCGAGGTCGAGGTGCTGGCGATTGACGGTGGTCTCGTCCTCGTGCGAGTGCGCCCGACCACCGGCCGCAAACACCAGATCCGGGTCCAGCTCGCCCATGAGGGACTGCCGATCCTCGGTGATCCCCTCTACGGCAGCGTACGCTCCAACAATCCGGAGGATCTCGCGCGAAGGCTGTGGCTCGACGCGCATCAACTCAGCATCCGTGAATTTCCCCGCCCATCGAGCAACGAGGTGCTGACGGCCGAGTGGTTCTCATCCCGAACGCCGGCGGAGTTTTTTCGGCGAGCGTTGCAGTCCAGGGTCGATGGAAACAGGTGACACCCCAAAGATCACGGGGGATTCTCCGCCTTTCATGGCCGACCATTCCCGTCCGCGCTATCCTCGTCACGCCGGTACCGGGCCATGCACCGAAATCACCCCGGCCGACCATCGGGAGACCCATACCATGATCAAGAAGGCGACACTCTTGGTGATCCTTTTCGTCGCGGCCACGACCCTTGGCGCCGACCCCGAGCTCATCACCAGGGCGGAACGAAAGGACTTCGCCGAAACGTCGCTCTACGCGGACGTCATCAACTTTGTGAACTCTGCGGTGAGCAGGTCACCCAAACTTCGAGCCGGCGCGTTCGGCGCCTCGGCCGGCGGCCTCGATCTGCCGCTGGTGGTGGTGAGCGCTGAAGGCATCGCGACCCCGGAGGAGGCACGGCTCTACAACCTACCCGTGGTTCTGCTCGCGGCCAATATCCACGCCGGTGAGGTGGAGGGCAAGGAAGCCCTGCAGATTCTGTTGCGGGATGTGGTGGAGGGCGCCCTCGACGAGGTGATTCTCAACCAGGTGCTACTGGTGGTCCCGATCTTCAACGCCGACGGCAACGACAAGCTCGGTGACAATCGCGGCGACGACGGGCCCGAGCTCGCGGGCATCCGCTACAACGGGCAGAACCTCGACCTCAACCGCGACTTCATCAAGCTCGACACACCGGAGGTCCGCGCGCTCATCCAGCTGATCAGGAGCTGGAATCCCGTGCTCTACGTGGACATGCACACCACCAATGGTTCGCTGCACCGCGAACCCGTGACCTACACGACCATGGCCAACGAGAACTGCTCGGAGACGCTCAAACAATACATGTGGGAAGAGTTCTTTCCCGGAGTCAGTGCCACGTTGAAAGAGACCTATGGGTTCCACAGCATTCCCTACGGGAATTTCGACGATCGCACGCAACCGACCAAGGGATGGAGCAACCACGCCTTCGAAGCCCGCTACTCCACCAACTATGTCGGCCTTCGCAACATCTTCACCGTGCTCGACGAAAACTACTCCCACGCCGACTTCAAGACCCGCGTTCTGTCGTCCCACGCCTTTGTGCGGTCGATCATCGAATACACCCACAATCACATCGGCGAGATCCGCCAGCGCCTCCGTGACGAGGCGCTGCGCACCCGTGAGGGGCTGTTGCCGCCTGGATGGATCACCGCCTACGCTGACGGCAAGATGCAGGACATCACCAACGAGAGCTACGAATTCGAGACGAGGCGGATACCCGAAAACGAGCTCGAGAACTATCCCCCATGGTTGAACGGTGTTCTGGTCGAGAAGACCGACGTGCTCAAGGACTACACCGTGCCCTATTTCAACCGCACCGTGGCCACCGCCACGATCGATCTCCCGGAGGCATATGTCATCCCCAACGCCTGTGGAGAGACGATCGAAAACCTCCAGGCGCACGGCATCATCATCGAGCGGATCGAACGCGAGATTCCGGCGACGGTGGAGCGTTTTCTCATCGAAGAGGTTGCAACCGCAGACCGCCCGAACCAGGGGCGGGTCACCCTGGACATCCGCGGGGACTGGGTGAGCGAAAAGACCAGTCTCGAAGCCGGTTCATTCATGGTTCCGATGCGCCAGCCCCTGGCCCGGTTGATCCCGGTCCTCCTCGAACCCGATGGGGCAGACAGCCTCGCTCGTTGGGGCTTCTTCTCGAGCTGGATCGTGCCCCAGTGGAGCCGCGGCTTCAACCCCTACCCCGTGCTCCGCCTGAATGAGATCCCGGACGGGATTCGGATGCGTACCTACACTCCCTGATACGTGTTAGGGAGCGGTTGATGCCCACAGGTCGGTGGTTCCGGACTCGTACCCGTCGACAAAGACCGTCGCGTCGAACGCGGCCATCGCGGTCATCGCCTCACCCTCGACCTCGGTGTTTTCATCGCCCCCTGGATACTCCGGGAAACCGCCATCGGGCAGCTGCATGGAAACCAGCCAGTCTCGAGCGGCTTCGGTCGCCGGTTGGTGATTGGCGGCGGTCACGATGTCCGATTCGAGCAATGCCAGGAGGGCGTAGGCGGTGGTCTGGACGTCCTCGTCGCCGGTGGCGGGCGCCACCAGATTGGAGTGCCAGTACCACGAGCCGTCGAGGTTCTGGAGCGACGCGAGATAGGCGGTCAGATCCTCAAGGTTGTCGATCCCGTCGACCCCGGTGTGCAGTGGCGCCGAGATTGCCGGGAAGGTGAAGCGACGGGCATAGGCCAGACCGCGAACGGCTCCCGCGAGACCGAGGATATCGGAGTAGACGTTGTCCGGATCGCTGTTGTCGAGCGTCGCCAGGCCGTCCAGCACGGCCTGTTCGAAAAGATCATCCTGGCCGGGCTGACCGAGAACCCGTGCGGCCCGGATGAGCGTGAAGAACTCCCATGACCGAAGATTGATCAAGGCGCCGCTGCGGCCGTTCTGGATGTTGAAGATCCACCCCGCCGTGTCGTAGTCGCTCGGACTGTAGGTCCCGGCGGCGAGCTCGTCAAAAAGACCGGTGGACGCGAAGGTCGAAAAGGTGGTGTTCCCCGATGCACGGGCCAGGTCGAGCATGAAGACGGCTGTATGCGAGCCGAAGCGAGATTCGCCATTGTCGTACCGGTAGGTCAGATCGAAGGCGCCGCCGTTGATCACCCCGACGAGTTGGTTGGCGTCCCTCGTGAAATAGTAGGTGTTGAGAACGCCGAGGAGAATCGGTCCGGTGATGTTGTGGTGGGTGGCCGAACAATCGTCGTGCGGCCAGCCGAAACCACCGTTGTGGCACTGTTGATCGAGGATGTGTTCGGCCCCCATGACCAGGTGATCGGTCGGAACCAGGGTGCGGACCCTCTCTTCCTTGAATGACGGCTCACCGAACTCGAAGGAGCCCGAAAAGGGCTGCGCGACAGGATGCGGTCCGCCGGCCTGGGCGGGAAGACCGACAACAACAAGGGCGCAACCAACCAGAATCGTGAGAATCACCTTTCGCATCAACAATCCTCCTTCACTCATCGGCCTGTTCCAGCCTACCAAGAGCCTCGGGCGGGTTCTGTGATGGCGACATTGCATCCGGGAAGTTCACCGAATGACGCCGAGACCACAACGATGCGCCGTTTCCGGACGAGAACCGGTTAGCCCGAAGTATTCATGAGGTTTCGTCGCGAGGGCAGCGAGGCGCCGATGCCAGCCGAGTTTTCTCACCTTGGAGCGCGGCTTGTACTTGACGGTACGTTCGCTGGCACCGCTCCGCGGCTTGCGTCTCTCCACTGGCGCTCCGAGGTGAGCACCCCAAGGTGAGAACACACGGCCGGCGCGGATGCATCGTTGGCCGCAGCAGACAGCTCATGAATACTTCGGGCAAGGGTATCAGGCTCGGAGGGAAACGGCCGAGTGTTGAGCATGGCGACCGGACATCGCTACACTCTCATCGTGACCTCACTATGGCAACGCCTCGTATCGACCACCGAACGGGCAACACGCATGGGCGCCCTGGTCTCAGTCCCGACGCGGAGCGAGATTGTCGAAGAGTGCGGCATCCCGTTCGTCGTGCACATCAGCGCGCTTCAGAACCGCAAGACAAGCGGATCGGGGCCGGCAGAATCGGATCACGCGTTCAACCCGTTTCTTCCGCCCGACCCCGACCTCTTCGTATCCGAGCTCCCTCCAGGCCACATCGGCGTACTGAACAAGTTCAACGTCATCCGCCACCACCTCCTGATCGTGACCCGCACGTTCGAAGCTCAGGATCTTCTGCTGACCCCCGGCGACTTTGTCGCGATGCTCACCTGCATGACCGAGATTGACGGACTCGGCTTCTACAACGGCGGCACGGTGGCGGGTGCGAGCCAGACCCACAAGCACTTGCAGCTCGTGCCATTGCCGTTGGGCAGCGGGCCGCGTCCCACGCCCCTCGACTCGGTCGTCGACGGCCCCCTGCCGGTCGGAGAACCGACCCGGATCCCGGCGTTCGATTTCCGCCACGCGGTGATTCCCCTCGATGGGAGCAGGCTGGGCCCTCAGGACTCTGCCGAGCTCCACGGTCTCTACCGCCGGGCCTGCGCCGCCGTCGAAGTCCACGACGAGACACAGCCCTACAACATGCTCGTCACCCGCCGTTGGATGCTCCTGGTCCCCCGCTCGCGAGAGCACTGGCATGGGGTCTCGCTCAACGCCCTGGCCTTTGCCGGATCGCTCCTCGTCCGCAACCGCACGGAGCTCGAACGGATCGAGATGGTCGGCCCGCTCGCCGTGCTGAAGTCCGTGGTTGAAGAGGACCGGCCGTGATGAAACTACTGAAAGATCGTCCACCCCGGTTCGCCGATTCGTGGAACAAGCCCCGTGATCACTGCAACAAAAAGGAGATTCCGTGAGTGAACCAACACAACCCAAGTTGTCGCCCGACCCCTCCGACGTCGTTCGACCTCGAGTCGTGCGCCGCCGGTATCTGATCGATCCGAAGCGCCAGCTTCGAACCGCCGTGGTGACCACATCCCTGACCGCCACCCTCGTGTTCGCGGTCAACGTCGGCTTTCACATGCTTCGATCCCTGCAAACGGCCTTTATCGCGGCGGCGGCGCCGCAATTGACACCGCTCCTCGAAAAGCAGGGCGCAACCTTCTCCCTGTCGATGATCCTCATCTCGGTCGCCCTTGTCATCGCAGTCGCACTGACCACCATCGTCCAGACTCACCATACCGCAGGCGCCGTCCATGCCGTCCGGCAACGCTTCGAACGAGTCAGAGAGGGTGATCTGCAGGTCATGCTGAAACTCAGGCAACGGGACACTCTCCAGGATCTCGAAGCTCCGTTCAACGAGATGGTCGCCGCGCTTCGCGACCGCGCC
>JARFRM010000039.1 GCA_029287235.1 Thermoanaerobaculales bacterium | reverse complement strand
GGATGGATTTCGGAGCGTGATTTGTGGCCGTTTTTCGCCTGTTTCGCCGGTTCATACTGGTGGTATGGGCCAAGAAACAGGCGAAAAACGGTCCAAATGCCGCCCGAAAGGCGCCGCCGATTCTATGCGGTGCAGGCTCCTAGATCCTCCGCCGATAGATGAAACGATCCATGATCTTCGAGTACGGCGACCACGCCGCTTCCGAATCTCCATCGGCGTTGATGGCCTCCAGCATCCCTGCCATCTTCGAGTCGAGCAGATCCATCTGGTGGACCAGCAATGCCTCGGGGGTCTTGGGGCGCCTCGGCGATCCATACTCGTATTCTCCGTGATGGGCGAGGAGGATGTGCAGCAACTGGCGTCGGATCTCGTCGGGGAAGGCGGTCATCTCGGCGATGACGCGATCGACGTAGAGCACCTCCATCGTCAGGTGGCCGATCAACCGGCCCTCGTCGGTGTACTCGATGGACGAGGAGATGTCGAGCTCCCAGATCTTGCCCAAATCGTGCAGCACACAGCCGGCCACCACGAGGTCGGCGTTCAGCGAGTAGTGCTTGGCGAGCTGACGCCCCATGGTCGACATGGACACGGTGTGTTCGAGGAGTCCGGAGCGAAAGGCGTGGTGCATCGCCCGTGCCGCCGGCGCCACCCGGAACCGGTCGGCCACCTCCGGTTTCGAGATCACCCGAAAGAGGAGCTGACGCAAGTGCTCATTCTCGACCTCCTCCACCAGGGTCGTCAGGCGCTGCCAGAGAAGATCGACGTCCACCGATGATGAACGAACATAAAGCGCTTCGTCGACCCGGTCCGCGGGGACCTTGGCGACCCGGCGGATGACCACCTGAAGACGACCGTTGTACCGCTGGACCTGACCCTTGACGGTGACGACCTCACCGGCCTCCAGCACCTTCCCGATCTGCTCGACATTTTCCCAGACCAGGGCCGCAACCTCTCCGGTCTTGTCCCCGAGGGTCGCCGCCAGGTAGGGCCCTCCACCTCTCCGTTGGCGAACGTCCTTCGAACGCACGACGTACGAATCTTCGATATCGGTCCCGGGTTTCAGTTCTCTGATCCACGCACGTTGCTTGTCGATGGTCACGCCGCTCTCCCTACCGTTGCCGGGGTCACAGGCTCTCGACGACGTCGAGGATGAAGTCGAGCTGCGTTTGATCGATCTCCACCAGATACTCTTCCCTGAGGCGCTCGACAAAACCCCGCGACTGACTCTGGTAGGAATCGGACGACATCCGCCGTTTGATGTCCTCCTCGACCTCGTCGAACGGCTGATAGCCCTCGGGGATTCTCTCGACCAGGTGGATGACCTGGACCCCACCCGCAGTGATCAACGGCTCGGTAAAACCACCGTCGGTGACGCCATCCAGGGCCGTGCGCAGATCTCCCCTGAGATCGGCCAGGGGAATCGACCCGAGCTCCTGGACCTCGACCCCCGCCAAGGTCGCCTCGGCACGAAGGTCCGATCCCGTCGACACCCGCTCCACCAGGCCGCGGGCAACCCGGATCACCTCGGCCTCGTCGGAACCGTTCTCGGCGATCGGGAAGAAGAGCTGTTCGAGCGTCACCTTGGCCGGAACCTTGTAGAGGTTTTTCTCCTCCTCGTAGCGGACCCGGACCTCTTCTTCGGTGATCTCGGTGGGCCGGATCTCGGATTGGACCGTTCGAGACAGGAGGATGGTCTGTCGATACCGCTCGCGCAAATCGTCGACGGACATCCCCGAGCTCTCCAGAGCTGCGGCCCACGCCGCATCGTCCGTCAGATCGTTCTGCTCCCTCAGACCGTCGATGGCCGAATCCACCGACTGATCATCGACCTCGATCCGCCGATCTTCGGCTCGCTCGAGCAGCAGCATTTCATCGACCATGGTCTTGAAGAGGGCCTCGGTGTATTCACGGAGTTCCTTGCCCTGAGGGACCGGGCTGACCTGGGCCAACTCCTGCCGTAACCGAAGTTTGAAGTCGTTGACGGTGACGATACGGTCGTTCACCCGGACCAGAATGGTCTCCAGGACCTGCCGCTCGGAGGTCGCGATGGCGGCCGTCGCCACAAAGACCAAGAAAGCCACGGCACGAATCAATCTAACTCGCATGAATCTCCTCTGCATACCGACCCTGGTAGCGGAACCACAACCGATCGTGGATCACCTTGACGCCCACCTCTCCGGCAAGCCGTTGCACACACTCGGCGGCGTGTTGTCGAGCCGCTGTCTCCCCGAGTCTTCGCCGGATCTCCGGTTCAATCTCAGCCCGCGGCGGCGGCCCGGCGGGCACCACCTCGAGAACCTGGAAGATATGGTACCCCGACGGCCCCGGCACGGGCTCGGATATCTCACCTGCCTGGAGTGCGAAGATCACCTCGTCGAGGTTCTCCGACAAACCCCCCTGAGTGAGAAAACCGAGATTGCCGCCACCATCGGCGTTGGGGGCGCGGCTGACGCTCCTTGAAAGCTCAACGAAATCGGCCCCCTCGTCGAGCCGGCGACGGGCCGCCTCGGCGTCGGCCTTGGTGTCGAGCAACATCTGGCGCACGGCGGCCCGGGCAGGGCGCTCCACCACCTGTGCCGCCTCGATCTCCGCTTCGATGACTTCGATCGCCGGCGGGGACGGAGGACCGCAGAGTTCGTCGAGCAGCAAGCGCACCCGGGCCGATCGGGCGCCCGGTTCGACCGGCACGGCCATCTCGTCGCCGCCGACGGCCGCCGCCACCACCACTTCCTGGTCGATGAACTGGTCGAGCAGGCGTGATGCGACCGGATCGGTGACCCCCTGCCACGCTTCGCCGGAGGCCGCTTCGAGGTGATGCTGAAAGGTCTCGACCGCGACCGAACTGTCTCCGACGGTTGCGAGTACACCTTCATCCGTACCGCACGCGAGTGCGAACCACACGCCGACGAGAGCACCGGGAAGAGCGATACGTCTCCGCATCAGCGGAGCTTAGCATGTTATGGACTCAAGCTCTTTCACTCATGGGGCGGCAATCCGGGGTCGGGGAGATACCGTTCGAGAACGGGTGCGAGCGGGAGACCGAGGACACTACCGAGGGGTAGGCCTCTAAAAACGATCGACCCGAGCCGCACCATCGCCTCGCCGATGAAAAAGAGGTTGAGCAGCTCGGTCGGCACCGACTGTCCCTCCGGCGCACCCAGGTTGCTGAGTCCCCCGATGAATTCGGTCGAGGCGCCTAACACGGTGAACCACTTAGCTTTCACCCCGAGCTCCCACGCCCATCGTTCCTGGAAACGGCGTGGCGCGAGGGTGCAGGCGATGGTGAGCAACACCGTCTTGATGATCCCGGGCTGGTCCGCAAAGGACCGATCCTCCACCTTTGATCGAGGCGGCCGCAGCCGATGAACGACTCCAGGTCGGTCACCGGCGACCTCGACCCGGTGGAAGACGTACACCCAATCTTCACCGAGCCGATCGGTGGAATCGAGCGCAAAGTGTTCCCCCCGGTATGGCAGAAGCCCGGGTCCTTCCCAATCACGACGATGAATCGTCGACAGAAGTTCCAGGTGGCCGGTGACCTCGTCGAAGACCCGCGCCGTCGGTACCGGGATCGATTCAGATTCCCGCAAAGGAGGCCGCTCGAAGACCGAGACCACCAGACCGAAGAACGTCCCCACGGGCTCCGAGTCCGAAGCGACCTGCGCCAGCCGAACAACCCCTTCGACGAAAAAGGCGAACCCGAAGTAGATCAAGGGCCTCGGGATCCAGGGGAAAACCGTCACTTCACCACCCACCATGGCGATGAGCTCGATCATGCATACGGCGCCTATGACCATCTCGATCAACGCCGACAACCGTGTGGCGAAAGCTGCGGGAAAGCCCCAATCGTCCCGCCATCGGCGCTGCCAGGATGACGTGGCAAATCCCAGCACCGGTGACAGAGACCAGAACCAGGGTCGAAGCTTCGCGCCGCGGACCGCGGTCCGCGCCACGTTGGCGGCGTTGTCCACCGTCGCACCATCGAGGGGCAGCACCACCCGCATGACGTCCTCGCCGACCCAGGGTTCAAGCGTCCAGCGCCCACCACGGCGCCACGGCTCGCGCTCGACGACCTCATAGGTGGTCCCCTCCCAGATGACGGCCGCCCCGGGGGCTCCACCGATCCGGGGCCGCCATCCGAGGTTGAAGTCGGCACTCTGGACGACAATCCCACCTCCGTCGCCCGGCATGACCCGGACGCCGTGGCCGAGATCGTGGCCGGTTGTGGAGGTCATGGCACCATTGTAGTGCGAATCAGGCCCAGCGAGCCCGGAGTCACGCCGCCAATTCGGTCAGCAGCCTGAGGACCTCATCGATCTCGGCGCCCGCTCCTCCGGCGGGAACGGTGATCTCGCCCGATGGCGAGAGCTGAGCCTGGGGCCAGGTGGAGAGCACCTCACCGAGACGCTCGGGAGGCGCCAGCCCCGGATCGAGACGAACCCGCCAGCGCCCGGTCCGCCGTTGCACCGCGGTCGCCCCGATCCTCTGCGCCGCCACCCGCACCCGCTGCGCCCTCGCGAGGGTGTCGAGCTGAGGCGGTGCCGGGCCGTAGCGATCGACGATCTCTTCGATGAGCTCCGCCACAGCCGCCTCGTCTTCGGTCGCCGAGAGACGCTTGTAGAAGCTGAGTCGCAGTTCCGGCTCGGAGATGTAAGCGTCCGGCAGCTGCAGATCGAGCCCGAGCCGCAGCTCGACCTCGCGCCGTGTCTGGGCCGGTCGACCCTCGAGCTCGGCCACCGCCTCTTCCAGGAGTTGACAGTAGGTTTCGAATCCCACCGCCTCGATAAAGCCGTGCTGCTCCGAGCCCAGGAGGTTCCCCGCTCCGCGGATCTCGAGGTCACGGGCGGCGATCCGAAACCCGGCGCCGAGCTCACAGAACTCGGTGATGGCGGCGAGGCGTGCCCTGGCGGTCCCCGGAAGAGCCTGTCCCGACGGAACCAGAAAGGTGGCGTAGGCGAGGCGATCGGACCTTCCCACCCGACCGCGAAGCTGGTAGAGCTGAGCCAGCCCGAACCGGTCCGAACGGTTGACGAGAAGGGTGTTGGCGTTGGGAATATCGAGCCCGTTCTCGATGATCGCCGTGGCCAGTAGGACATCGGCCTCACCATCGAGGAACGTCCTCATGGCCTTTTCGAGGTGATGCTCGTTCATCTGCCCATGACCGACGACGACCCGCGCCTCCGGCACCACCTTGCGCAGCCACTGGGCGAAGGCGCCGATGGACTTCACCCTGTTGTGGACGAAGTAGACCTGGCCGCCACGCTCGATCTCATAGAGGATGGCCTCGCGCACGACCTCTTCGGAAAACTCGCGGACGCTGGTCTCCACCGCCTGTCGATCGCGGGGCGGCGTCTCGATGAGCGAGATGTCGCGCAGACCGCTCATGGCCATGTTGAGGGTCCGCGGAATCGGGGTCGCCGACATGGCGACCACGTCGACCTCCGTGCGGAGCTGCTTGAGCTTCTCTTTCTGGGCCACACCGAAACGCTGCTCCTCGTCGAGAATGACCAGACCGAGGTCGCGGAATTCGACATCGGAGCCGAGGATCCGGTGGGTCCCGATGACGACATCGACCCTCCCCTCGGCGAGCCCTTCGAGAACCTCCTTGGTCTCCTTCGGTGAGACAAAGCGGGAGAGCATCCGGATCTCGAGCGGGAAACCGGCAAAACGGCGCTGGAACGTCTCGAGGTGCTGTCCGACCAGAATCGTCGTCGGCGCCAACACCACCACCTGCTTGCCCTCGAGCACCGCCTTGAAGACCGCGCGGATGGCGACCTCGGTCTTGCCGTAACCCACGTCGCCGCAGAGCAGACGATCCATGGGCCGCTCCGACTCCATGTCGGTCTTGATCTCCGCAATGGATCGGTCCTGATCGGGAGTGAGCTCGTACTCGAACGCGTCCTCGAACTCCCGTTGCCACGGTGAGTCCGGGGAGAAGCGGAAACCGCGGGCTCCTCTTCTCACCGCCGCCAGCCGGAGCAGGGCCGCCGCCATCTCCCGCACGGCCTTCTTGACCCGCGCCTTCCGCCTGGTCCAGGTGGAGCCTCCCAGACGATCGAGGGCCGGGCCCGCATCACCCTCCCCCGATGCATACTTCTGGATGAGATCCGCGCGCTCGACCGGAACCAGCAGCTTGTCGCCGCCGCGGTAGGCGAGAACCAGCATCTCGAGCTCGCGGTTCTCCACAGACACCCGGCGGAAGCCCGAAAAACGGCCGATTCCGTGGTCGAGGTGGACGACCAGATCGCCCGGCCTGAGATCACGAAGGTCGGAGACGAAGGCCGCGGTTCCGCCACTCCGCCGCCGCGGTGGTGGTGCCGCCGTCAGATCTCGTCGACCATAGACCGCAAGCCCGTCCTTCGAGACGAATCCGTGTTGAACGCCGCCCTGGACGATGGACACCTCGCCCTGCGCCGGCGGCGGTGCCACCGGCACCACACCTCCGTCTTTCAGAAGATGCTCGAAGCGCCGCTCTTCACCGGCTGTGGCGACCACAAGAAGCTGGGTGAGATCCTGAGCCCGGCGGTTGCGCAGGGTCGGCACCAGATCGGGAATCCGTCTGGCGAAACCTTCCATGGGGCTGGTGGCGATCCGCCACCACAAGGTCCTCCCGTCGGAGACCTCGAGTTGATCCAGGCGCAGTGCAGCGTTTTCGAGACGGTCGCAGACATCTTCCAGATCGAGCAGAACCCGATCGGGCGGCGGCAGGGAAACCGAGCGTCCCTGCAGGGTCTCCCACTCGCGGTCCTGGACCTGGCGCCACCGTCGAAGCTCGCCGACGACGTCGTCGCGGTCGCAGACCACCGTGACATCGGCAAGCTCCAGCCAACTCGTCGAGGGGTCCTCCAGGTGGAGGGCGGCCCACCACAACCGTCGCTCGGCGCCGGCGCGCATGGCCTCTGCGAGGGCCGGCCACTCGGACGCGAGGGTGTCTCCGACCACCGCCAGACGTTCGGGTTCGGCGGGAAAGAGATCGAGTGGGTAGAGAGTCAGCTCGTGGAGCGGCTCACCAACGGTGCGCTGACTCGCCGCATCGAACCGGCGGATCTCGTCGATTCGATCATCGTCGAGAACGATTCGCAGAGCCTGTTCGTCCCCGTCGTGGATATCGACGACCCAACCCCGAACCGCAAACTCACCGGCTTCTTCGACCAGATCGACCCGCCGATATCCCGCCGCGGTGAGGCGATCCGCCAACCGCCGTTGGTCGAGGACTTCACCCGGCGCCATCCGCTCGACGTGGGCCGCCACCGCCTCGGGCAGAGGCAAGGCTCCGAGCAGTGCCCGAACCGGGACCACCACCACCCGGACCTCACCGTCGGCAACCCGCCGAAGGAGTCGAACCAGCTCGAGGCGCGACGCGGGCGGGGGCTCGGCACCCTGATAGGGGGCGCAGAGATCGCCCGGAACTCGTCCCACGCCGATCCCAGGCGCGAGAAGCTCCAGCCTGGCGGCGAGATCGTCGACGTCGGCCACATGGGGCACCACCACGGCTGCGATTTTCGGTTTCCAACCGCCATCGACGAGGGAGGCCATCGCCAACGATCGGGCGCCGGGAACCACCCCGCCCACGGCCAACGGTGCTTTACCACGATCGAGGGCCTCGACCAGCGAGGCGAGATCGGGCAGCGGATAGGTGGGGTGATCAGCCATCAGCGACAAACTTCAGCGACAGGGACAACGACAGGGACAGGAACAATGGGTAGTGGTAGTGACCAGCTCGCCCGCTCACTCCTCCTCACCCCTCACTTACCACTCTTCACTTTCAACTTTTCACTTTTCACTTTTCACTGCCCGCTCTTACCCGCCTGCAGTTCACACCATCTTCAGCAGGTGCCCCATCTTGAGCTTCTTGGTCTCGAGGTAGGCGCGATTCGCCTCGGTCGGCGGTATCTCGAGCGACACGCGCTCGACGATCTCCAGACCATACCCGCGCAGCGCCGTGAACTTCTTGGGGTTGTTGGTCATCAGCCGCAGCCGACGCGCTCCGAGATCGAAGAGGATCTGGGCGCCCGTGCCATAGTCCCTGGGATCGGCCTTGAATCCGAGATGAAGATTCGCCTCCACCGTGTCCTCACCCTGATCCTGGAGCTCGTAGGCCCGGAGCTTGTTGAACAGGCCGATGCCCCGTCCCTCCTGGAGCAGGTAGAGCAGCACACCCTTTCCTTCACAGGCGATACGCTCCAGGGCCGCATCGAGCTGGACGCCGCAGTCGCATCGAGCCGAGCCGAAGACATCCCCGGTCAGGCACTGTGAGTGAACCCGGACGAGGACCGGTTCTTCGGGATCGATATCGCCCATCACCAGGGCCACGTGCTCTTCGCCGTTGACCGTGTTGCGGTAGGCGTGGATCCGGAAGGGCCCGAACTCGGTGGGCAGCTCCGGTCCCGCAACCTGTTCGACCAACTTCTCGGTCTTCATCCGGTAGGCGATGAGGTCGGCGATGGTGGTCAGACCCAATCCGTGCTCGCGGGCGAACTCCACCAGCCGAGGAAGCCGGGCCATCTGGCCGTCATCGTCCATGATCTCGCACAGAACCGCAGCCGGGACGAAACCCGCAAGCCGGGCCAGATCAACCCCGCCCTCGGTGTGGCCGGCGCGTTTGAGCACCCCACCCCGCCTCGCGCGAAGGGGAAACATGTGGCCCGGTCGTCGGAGGTCATCCGGACCAGCCTCGGGATCGGCCAGGACCCGAATGGTCTCCGCCCGGTCGTGCGCCGAGATCCCCGTTGTCGTGTTCTTGGTGGCTTCGACGCTGACGGTGAAGGCGGTCTCGTGCGCCGAGGTGTTTTTCTCAACCATGAGCGGCAGGTCGAACTCGTCGCACCGCTCCGAGGTCATGGCGACGCAGATCAGACCGCGGCCGTGTCGCGCCATGAAGTTCACCGCCTCCGGGGTCACCTTTTCGGCGGCGAAGATGAGGTCGCCCTCGTTTTCACGATCTTCGTCGTCGACGACGACGATCTGCTCGCCGCGACGGATACGCTCGACGGCCTCCTCGACCGAGATGAAGACATCGCCCGCAATATCAAGGAATTCGTTGGTCACTGGGTTCTCCTCGCCACCACCGTATCGGTGGTGATCCGTGGGTGGATGGCCCCGCAGGCGCTCGCAGACACACCCTTCACGAGTCACGAAGCCGAATGGTAGCCGGAAGGGACTCAGGCTGCAAGTCTCGCTGGTTCTCCAAGTTGACAGTCGACAGTCAACAGTCGACTGTGAACTGCCGACTTCTTTGGGTCGCGCTACGATGTCTGCATGACCCGCGTCACCACCGGTCTCGAGACCCTCGCCGCCGATCCCGCTCTCATCAAGGGCCGGCACTGGGCGTTGCTCGCCAACCACGCCGCGGTCACCTCCGCCCTCGATCCGGCGAGGGAGGCGCTCGCGAAGGCCGCCGGGCCCCCGACTCTTCTCTTCGCCCCCGAGCACGGCCTCGATGGAGTGGCGCAGGATATGGAGGCCGTCGAAGACGAGCGGGACGACCTCACCGGCGCACCCGTTCGGTCGCTCTACGGCCGCACGGCAGCGACGCTTCGCCCACGCACCGAAGATCTCGGCGGCATCGATGTCCTGGTGGTCGATCTGCCCGATATCGGCAGCCGCTACTACACCTTCGCCGCCACCATGGACGCGGTCATGTCGGGCTGCGAGACCGGCGGCGTCGATGTGGTGGTCCTGGACCGGCCCAACCCCATCGGTGGTGTCCGGCGCGAGGGCGGGCCGGTGACCTCGGGCTGCGAATCCTTCGTGTCGCAGCTTCCGACCCCGATTCGCCACGGACTGACCCTCGGCGAGATCGCCCTGCTGCTGCAACGCGAACGCTACCCGGGTCTCGAACTCGGCGTCATCATCTGTAGTGACTGGTCGCGGGGATCGTGGTGGGATGCGACCGGACTCCCATGGGTTCCGCCGAGTCCCAACATGCCGACCCTGAAGACCGCCGCGATCTATCCTGGGCTCTGTCTCGTGGAGGCCACCACCCTCTCCGAAGGCCGCGGGACCACCCGGCCGTTCCACCTCATCGGAGCGCCGTGGGCGGACGCCGACATGACGGTCAAGGAGCTGCGGGACCTCGAGCTCCCGGGCGTTGCCTTCCGCACCACCCGCTTCCGGCCCGAGTTCGGCAAACACTCGGGCCACGTCTGTTCGGGCGTCGAGCTGCACGTGACCGACCGGGAGTCCCTCGAACCGGTGGCTCTCGGTCTGCACCTGCTGAAGGTCCTTCACGACCTCCATCCGAACGAATTCGCCTGGCGGGCCGAGCCCTACGAGTTCGTCAGCGAGGTGCCCGCCCTCGACCTGCTCACCGGTTCACCCGAGGCGAGAAAGTGCATCGAGACCGGCGCGCCGTTCGACGATCTCTTCGATCAGTGGCGCGCGTGGGTCGCAACCTTCGAGGAAGACCTCGAGGGCATCCTGCTCTACCACCGCTGAGACGCAAGCGTCGCACACATCACGCTGTTGCCCGCAGATGACGCAGATCGACGCAGATTTCATCGCGACATCGCATAGGAGACCGGCGAAGCGCAGCTGATGGGTCTTCTGACTTCGTGCTGGGCCTGAGAATCCGACACGACACTGAAGGACATGCTGGAAGCATGTCCCTACAACAGTCGTTGTGACGGAGGGATGGGTCTTCTCGATCTCCGGGGTCACGTTCCGTGCGATGAATTGTGGGGTAGGCATCCCTGCCTGCCCTTCAGTGTCCTTTCGGTTGACGACGCACCCTCCACGAAGTCTGACACCTTCCAAGCCGCCCTTCGCCCAGAACAAAATGCGATGACTTTTCGTCTCTGGGTCTTTGCGTTGAACCTGCGATGTTTCCTCGCGGTTCAGTACCGGTGGGAACCTCTGCCCATCCGGGTCGGCATGTCCCGCAGCCGGATGACCTCTTCGGTGATGCGGGCGGCTGCACGATCGACCTCTGCCTCGGTGGTGAACCGTCCTAGGCTGAGCCTCAGCGACGAACCCGCGAGCTCGGCCGGGACTCCCATGGCTCGGAGCACCTGCGATGGCTCGGGATGGGCGGAGGTGCAGGCCGACCCCGTGTTGACGGCCAAATCCGGCAGCGACACGAGCAGGGCGTTGATCTCGACCTCGGTGAACGACAGATTGGTGGTGTTGGGCAGCCGATTGTCCACATCGCCGTTGCGCGATGATTCCTCCACCGCACCGAGGATCGAGCCCTCGAGCCGGTCCCGCATCGCCGCCACCCTGGCTCGTTCGCCCTCTCCCTCGTCGGCCGCAAGCTCCATGGCCCGGGCCATTCCGACGGCGCCCGGGACGTTGGGGGTTCCCGAACGTAGTCCGCTCTCCTGGCCGCCGCCGAAGATCACCGACGCGATTCGAATCGGCGGCCGCCGGTGGCGAATCCACAACGCGCCCACCCCTTTCGGCCCGTAGAACTTGTGTGCCGAGAAGCTGAGGAGATCGACATCGAGCGCGGCTACATCCACCGGGAGCTTCCCGATGGCCTGAGCGGCATCGCAGTGCACGAGCGCACCCCGAGCGTGAGCGAGTTCTGAGGCACGGGTCACAGGTTGGATGGTGCCGGTCTCGTTGTTGGCGAGCATCAGCGATACCAGAGCGGTGTCGTCACGGAGCGCGGCCTCGAGGTCCTCGAGCTTGACCCGACCCTTCCCATCGACCCCAACCAGGGTGATCTCCCAACCGCGCTGTTTCAGCGCGGCCAGCGGCTCGAGCACCGATGCGTGCTCGGTGACTTGGCTGATGATGTGACGGCCGCGATCGGCGAGCGCCTCGGCGGCGCCGATCAGAGCGAGGTTGTTGGCCTCGGTCGCACCGGCGGTAAAGACGACCTCACTCGCCGCCCGGCCGCCGAGAAGGCGGTCAATCGTGGCCCGCGCCCGTTCCAACGCCGTGGCTGCGTCTCGCCCGGGCCGGTGGTTTCGGGTCGTCGGATTGGCGAAGCTCTCGGTCATGGAGGGCAGCATGGCCTCGACGACCCTCGGATCGCACGGAGTCGTCGCGTTGCAGTCGAGATAGATGACATCGTTGCTCATGGCGCGGAGTATCTTACCCCTGCCACACTTCCGACCGAACTACGTCACAATAGACCCGCACACTGATCATGGGAGGCACTCATGGTTGCATCCAACCACCGGCTCCGCGTGGCATTGATCTTCGGCGGCCGCTCCGGCGAGCACGATGTGAGTGTGGTTTCGGCTCGCTCGGTGGCCGGTGCTCTCGACCGCCAACGCTACGAGGTGGTTTCCATGGCCATCGATCGCGACGGTCGTTGGGCGGACCCGGGCACCGCCGCTCGGGTGTTGGCCGAATCGGGGGACCGCACCGACCAGGTGCTCGCCTTCGAGGGCAGATCCAAGCTCGATCCGAGAATCCTCGAAGAGACCGTCGACGTGGCCTTCCCGATCCTCCACGGTCCTTTCGGTGAGGACGGCACCATCCAGGGGCTCTTCGAAATGCTCGACCTCCCCTACGTCGGGTGCGATCCGACGGCGTCCGCGGTGTGCATGGACAAGGCGCTGACCAAGCGTTTGCTGGTCGAGGCCGGCCTGAAGACACCGGCATGGGTGGAGGTGAATCGGCGATCGTGGTCGGACACACATGACGATGTCAGGGCTCGCTGCCTCGATCTGGGGCTGCCGCTCTTCGTCAAACCGGCCCGCCTCGGTTCGTCCGTCGGAATCTCGAGAGTCGCCGATTCCACCGCCCTCGGTGACGCCATCGAGGAAGCGTTGAGTCACGGTGAGAACGTGGTGGTGGAACGGGGTGTCGATGCCCGCGAGATCGAGGTCGCGGTCCTCGGCAATCAGCTCCCCAGGGCATCGGTCCCGGGCGAGGTCGTCCCCGGACACGAGTTCTACGACTACGAGGACAAGTATCTCGACAACACCTGCGACCTCCTGGCGCCGGCTCCGCTCGAATCCGACGAGGCCTCCGCGGCCCGCCACATCGCGTTGGATGTCTACTCCACCCTCGGCTGCGCAGGGATGGCGCGCGTCGATCTCTTTCTTGAACGCAACTCGGGCGATTTCTGGGTCAACGAGGTCAACACCATCCCGGGTTTCACCTCGATCTCGATGTATCCGAAATTGTGGCAACTGACAGGTCTTCCGTACTCGGAGCTCCTCGACGAACTCGTTCGACTCGCCCTCGAGCGCCATCGCTGAGAGACAGGCTGAAGTCAATCACCCGCCCGCATGAACCGAGAGAGCGGCGCGATGACTCAATCGAGCCTTCAACAGCAATTTTCGCCATTTGGTTTCCCGACCAATGCCGAAAATTGCATCTTGACGCACGTACCGGCAAGCACTATGTTCCAGCTCGTGAAAGTTTTCGCTTTCACGTGAACACCGATTCGGAGGCTCCACCATGAAGAAGATCACCCGCGAGGAAGCTCTCGCCTACCACACCGGGCGACGCCACGGCAAGACCGAGGTCGTCCCAACGAAGCCCTGCGTCACCCAACGCGACCTCTCGCTGGCCTACACCCCGGGCGTGGCCGAACCGTGCCTCGACATCGCCAAGGACCCCGAGCTCGCCTATGAGTACACCAACAAGGGAAACCTCGTCGGGGTGGTGTCCAACGGCACTGCGGTGCTCGGCCTCGGCAACATCGGCGCTCTCGCCGGCAAACCGGTGATGGAGGGTAAGGGCGTCCTTTTCAAACGCTTTGCCGACATCGATGTCTTCGACATTGAAATCGACACCGAGGACCCTGATGAAGTGATCCGGTTCTGCGAGATGATCGCGCCGACCCTCGGTGGGATCAACCTCGAGGACATCAAGGCGCCCGAGTGCTTCGTCATCGAGGAGACGCTCAAGAAGACAGCGGACATCCCGGTCTTCCATGACGATCAGCACGGAACCGCCATCATTTCCGGCGCCGCCCTGCTCAACGCCGTCGAGGTCGCGGGGAAGAAGCTCGACGAGGTCAAGGTGGTCTTCTGCGGCGCCGGCGCCTCCGGAATCGCCTGCGCCACCTTCTACATCTCCCTCGGAGTCAAGCCCGAGAACCTCCTCATGGTCGACTCCAAGGGAGTCATCTTCAAGGGCCGCACCAAGGGAATGAACGAGTACAAGGAACGCTTTGCGGTGGAGACCGAACTTCGGACCCTGACCGAAGCCATGGTCGGCGCCGATGTCTTCACCGGTGTCTCGGTCAAGGGCATGGTGACCAAGGAAATGGTCAAGACCATGGCCGACAACCCGATCATCTTCGCCATGGCCAACCCCGATCCCGAAATCTCGCCCGAAGAGGTCGCCGAGGTTCGGTCCGACGCCATCATGGCCACCGGTCGTTCGGACTACCCCAACCAGGTCAACAACGTCCTCGGATTCCCGTTTATCTTCCGTGGCGCTCTCGATGTGGCCGCCACCGACATCAACGAGGAGATGAAGCGAGCTGCCGCCCAGGCTTTGGCCGATCTCGCCAAGGAAGACGTCCCGGACAAGGTGATCCGGGCCTACGGCGGCAACCCCATCAAGTTCGGCCGCGACTATCTGATCCCGAAACCCTTCGATCACCGGGTGTTGTTGTGGGAGGCGCCGGCGGTGGCCGACGCCGCCATCGCCACCGGCGTCGCCCGCAAGCCCTACGCTTCACGCGAGGAATACGTCCGTGAGTTGGAAGCGAGGCTGTCGCGGATCTACGAAGTCATGCACGTGGTCTTCGATCACGCCAAGCTCGATCCGAAGAAGATCGTCTTCCCCGAAGGCGAAGCGCCGAAGATCGTTCGTGCGGCCAAGATCCTGGCCGACGAAGGCATCTGCCAACCCGTCCTGCTGGGCAACGAAAAGATCATCAACGCCCTCCTCGAGGAACACGAGGTGACGCCGGATATGGTCGAGGTCGTCGATCCTCTCAAGGACGCCCGCTCCGAGGACTACTCACAGAAACTCTTCGAGATGCGATGGCGCCACGGGGTCACCGAGCTCGGCGCCTGCAAGCTGCTCCGCGACCCCGTCTACTTCGGCAACATGATGGTTCACTCCGAGGACGCCGACGGCCTGATCGCCGGACTCAACCACTCCTACCCCGAGACCATCCGGCCGGCATTACAGATCCACAAGACTCTGCCGGGTGTCCACAAGGCCGCCGGGGTTTTTCTACTCCTCTTCGAGGATCGGATGCTCTTCATCGCCGACACCACCGTCAATCACGATCCCTCGTCCGAGGATCTGGCGGAGATCGCCGGTATGGCCTCGCGGGTCGCGCGCATCTACTTCGAGGTCGAGCCCCGGATCGCCATGCTCTCCTACTCGAATTTCGGATCGAACACCGACGGCCGATCGGAAAAGGTCCGCGAAGCGGTCGCCATCGCCAAGGAACGTTGGCCGCAGCTGGTCATCGAGGGCGAGATGCAGGCCGACACCGCTGTGGAGCCCTCCCTGGCGAAGGAGAACTTCCCGCTGTCGAGGATTCACGGCGACGCCAATATCCTTGTCTGCCCAGATCTCGAATCCGCCAACATCGCCTACAAGCTCCTCTGGCGTCTCGGCAAAGTCGAGGCCATCGGCCCGATCCTGACGGGCATCGGCGCCCCTGTGCATGTACTCCAACGCGGAGTCGGAGTCGACGACATCGTCAACATGGCGGCGCTTTGCGTGCGAAAGGCGCAACGCTACGGCCACTGAACCGGTTTCAACGACGAGATCGCGCGGCGAGGAATCCATCCTCGCCGCGTATTTTTTCGCTCGCCGGTGTGGGTTTTGACAGCAGGAGCCGGGCGGCCGTAAAATGTGTACATTGCTTGCACTCCGGGGAGGGGTATCCATGAAAACCATGCATGTGTCGATCCTCGCAGCACTCCTGGCGATCGCTATCCCTGTCGCCGCCCAGGAAGCGGCCGGCGGCCTGCGCTACTCGATCACCGTCACGAAATTCGAGAACCGCGCCGGCTGGCACGGGCAGTGGGACATCGGCGACGCCTGGGGCACCGTGATGACCGATATGCTCAACCAGACCGGTCGCTTCATCGTTCTCGGAGAAACCGACATGCGGGGTGCGGCTCTCGATGAGCAGGACTTCGCCGCGTCGGGACGGACCGCCGGCGGCAACAAGGCCCCGGTGACAGGTCAGATGACCCCTGCCCAGCTTCTCGTCAAGGGCGCCATCACCCACGTTCAGGACGACACCGCCGGCGGCGCTGGCGGGGTCCGGATCAAGGGCTTCAAGGTCGGCGGCGGCGGCGGCAAGGGCGAGGTCAACGCCACCGTCTACATCGTCGACTCCACCACCGGCCAGGTGCTGGCATCGACCAACGTCGTGGGCGTGTCGAAAAAGAAGGCCATGAATGTCGGCTATGGCACGGGGAACTGGGGCGCGGCTTTCGGCGGCCACAAGAACGACAACGTGGGCAAGGCGGTTCAGGCGGCGTGCGCCGAGGCCGTCGAGTTCCTTCTCGGCCAGCTTTCCAACGTTCCCTGGACCGGATCCGTCGTCATGACCAAGGGCGACAAAGTCTATGTCAACCGCGGAACGCGAGAAGGTGTCGCCGTCGGTCAGCTCTTCACCGTCGGTGAGGTCGAGGTCATTCGTGACCCCGACACCGGCGAGGTCCTCGACGAGGACATGACCGAGATCGCGGCTCTCGAGGTCAGCCAGGTCAAGGAGAAACTCTCGATTTGCTCGGTGACCTCCGGCGATGCCGGAGCGGTCTCAAAGGGGATGGCTGTTCACCTTCGCTGACGATCGACGAGGAGAAGGCCCTTTCAGAGAAGAACGCGGCGCCCGGCGCCGCGTTTTTTACTCGAGCCACCCGACGGATCCCCCGTCATGTCTGTATAATCAAGTCAATGATTCGAAAACGGCCGCCTCTCTCGCCTTCCCGAATCGCCACAACCATCGCTGTCATGCTCACAGCCGTGGTGGTGGCGGCGCCGGCCATGGCCCAAGACCCCGAGTGGCGGGTTGTTGAGAATCCCTACCAGGAAGACATCGAGTACGACGTCGGCACGACCCTCGCCCCGATGGTCGAGGTCGATGGCATCCGGTGGCGGTCGTTCAGCGTCGAACGCCCGGACTTCAGCCAGATCGAGGATAGCGAAACGATCGACACCGAGGTGGTTTTCGAGTTCGAGAATCGGCGCAACAAGAGCGCCAGAATCCTGGTGATCCTCCTGCTCGAGGACGAGAGCGGCGCTCCTTTGGACCGGATCGAGGGGAGGCCGTTCAAGCTCGGCGGCGGCCGCCTCAAGGAGAGAAGAGAAACAGCCAGGATCTCCGCCGGAAATCTCAAGGCGGCGCAGCGGGTGTATCTCTTCTTCGAGGTTTTGAAGTAGCGGGACGCGTGCCGACAGTTCGCCTTGAGTCCACAGTTGACAGTCACCGGCGGGAGTCAACAGTTCACAGTTGACAGTTGACAGTTCACAGTTGACAGTTGACAGATCATCTCAGGGCCAACGCGACGGGTTTCCATCCTGCAACCTCGGCAACAACGTCCTCGAAGCTCGGCTGCGATGGGCTCTCGACTGTCAACTTCTGATTTCAACTGTCGACTGTTGGTTCCGTTACCAGGCGGTCTTGCGGGCGAGCAGGGCGAGAAATTCCTCGCGGACCTTTCGGTCGGCAAAACAGCCCCGCAGCGCCGAGGTCGTGGTCAGCGCGCCGCTCTTCTTGACGCCCCGCATCTCGACGCAGAGGTGACGCGCCTCGATGACCACCATGACCCCCTGCGGACCGAGTCGGCCCCAGAGGAACTCGGCGATCTGTTCGGTCAATCTCTCCTGGAGTTGCGGGCGCTTGGCGTAGAACTCGAGGATGCGGGGGAGCTTCGACAGCCCGACGATGGTTTCGCCCGGGATGTAGGCGATGTGAGCATGGCCGTAGAAGGGCACGAAGTGGTGGGCACACATGGAGTAGAAGGGAATCTCCTTCTCGATCACCATGTGGTGATAGTCGCCCTCATTGGGGAAGGTCGTGATCTTGGGTTCCGCACCCTCGCGGAGACCGTGGAACATCTCCAGGTACATTTTCGCGACACGCTCGGGGGTCTCGATGAAGTTCGGATCATCGAGATCGAGGTTGAGCTCGCGCATGATTCCAGTCATGTGCCCGGCCATTCGATGGACAAGGCCGTCGTCGTCCCCCATCGGAATGCTGTTGTCCCCGTTTGCCGTCTCGGTCGTATCGTACGCGCCTTCGGCCACCGTTTCTTTCATCATGCCTCCCCGCGTCCGTCAAAGATAATCGACCGGGCGCCACGCCTATTCCAACCATCCGCCCTTTGTTGAATCCACCGGCGTTCACTCTGCTACCATCCGTCGCGATGGAATCTGCAGTCCAACACCCCCTCCTCGTCACCGGCTCGTACGGTCAGCTTGGCAGGGCGGTACTTGCCGAAGCCGCGTCCCGAGGCATCCCGGCCGAAGGTCGCGACCTGGACACTCTCGACATCACGGACCGAGGCGCGGTCGCATCGTGGGTCGATGCAGCCCGCCCCCGCGCCATCGTCAACTGCGCGGCCTTCACCGCGGTGGACGACTGTGAGGAGCACGAGGCAACCGCGAGGGCGGTGAATTCCACCGCCGTCGGTCACCTGGCCGACGCCTGCAACATCACCGGCTCGACCCTCATCCAGATCTCCACCGACTATGTCTTCGACGGAACCGCGAACAGACCGTACCGTGAAGACGACCCCGTGGCGCCCGCCGGCGCCTACGGCCGCACCAAGCTGCTCGGCGAGGAGTCGGCGCGCACTGCCGACCACCATCTGATCATCAGAACCGCTTGGCTCTACGGCCTCGGCGGCCACCATTTCGTAGGTGCCATCCGAGGACAGATCGAAGGTGGGAACACGCGCCTCCGCGTGGTCGCCGATCAACACGGCTCCCCGACCTTCTGTGACGATCTCGCGACCGCCGTTCTCGATCTCGCCGCGGCCGAGGTGGAGGGCGTGATCCACGCGGTCAACACCGGGATCACCTCGTGGCACGGATTCGCCGCCGAGATCGTCCGTCAGCTCGGAGCGGAGGTCGAGGTGGTTCCCGTCAGTACCGATGAGTTTCCCCGGCCGGCCCCCCGCCCTGCGTACTCCGCACTGGACACCACCCGTCTGGAACAAATGATCGGCCGCGGAATGCCGCCCTGGCAGGCCGGGCTTGAACGCTATCTCGAGGCATCATGCGCATTCTGATCACCGGCATCACCGGCTTTGTCGCGAGCCACCTGATCGCAGAGCTGAGAACCCACGACGCCACAGCCGACATCTGGGGCCTGACCTGGGGGGAGTTCGACCGGCAAACCCTCGAGAATGCCGCACCTGGAATTCACCTGATCGAGGGTGATCTGATCGATCCCGGCAGCATCGCGCCGATTCTCGCCCGGGCGCAGCCGGATATCATCTATCACCTCGCGGCCGCCTCATCCGTGGCGCGATCGTGGGATTTCGCCGCACGGTCGCTGGAGATCAACGCCGTGGGAACCGCCCATCTCTACGAGGCCATCCTCCGGCTGGGGATCGACCCGGTGATCGTGGTCTCCTCAACGGCCGAGATCTACGGCCGGATCACCGACACTGGTGCGCCGATCACCGAGAGCACACCTCTGGCGCCGATATCGCCCTACGGGACCTCGAAGGCGGCCCAGGATCTTCTCACCGAACAGTTCCACACCGGTCGCGGCATGGCCACGATCCGAATACGCTTCTTCCCCCTCACCGGGCCCGGGCGACCGCCCCATTTCGTGGCGTCCTCGTTCGCGCGCCAGATTGCTCGGGCCGAGCTGGGTCTCGATCCACCAAGGCTGAAGGTCGGAAATCTGGACTCGGTGCGGGACTTCACCGATATCCGGGATGCCGTTCGCGCCTGCCGCTTGGCGACAGATCGTCGCCACGCAGGTGAGGTCTTTCACGTCTGCACCGGCCGCGCAGTTGCCATCTCCGAGGTCGTTAAGCTCCTACTCGAGATGAGCGAGCGCGAAATCTCGATCGAGATCGACGGGAATCGGTTCCGTCGCTCGGACATCCCCTGGCTGGTGGGAGACCCCGCCCGGATCGAGGCCGCCACCGGGTGGAGGGCGGAGATCCCACTGAAGCAGACCCTCAACGATCTCCTGAACTGGTGGCGAGAGAAGGAGCGGAGTTGACAGTTGACAGTTGACAGTCACCAAGAGAGTTGACAGTTGACAGTTGACAGTTTCATCGCAGGCATCGCAAAGGCGGAGGGGCGCAACCGCTCGAGTCACTCTCCCGAGACTGCGGTGTCCGATGTCGGGTGGGGTTGCGGCACCGCTGTGCGGCTTGCGACCCAACGTCATGAGCGGGTGAGCGGTGGCCGCCACCGCTCCCGCGGGCCGGCCCCGTTCACATTCCACTCCTGCCGTCGCGTGGAATCCACCTTCAACCTGCCCTCAACTGTGATGGCTCTGCTACGAACTTCGCGTCCTTGGCGCCTTGGCGGTTCAACCCCGCGATGTCTTGATGATTTCTTTGTGTCCTCGCGTCTTCGTGTTTGCGACGTTGCGATGGAAACTGTCAACTGTGAACTGTTGACTGTGGACTCGTTCCTCGACTCCTCCCCTTGAGATACGAGCCGCGTCATGGCACAGTGTGCCCTACCATGACGACAGCGCCATGACCGGGAGGACTGAATGATCGACGACCGCCGAAATCGCGTTGCCCAATGGGCCTACGACACCCGCGGTGTCCTCGGACGCTTCCACCTCTGGCTTGAAGACGTGGAAGAAGCCTGGATCGGCGATCGGACGGCGGCGGACCACGCCTTCGTCGGCGAGTCCCTCGAGCGCGCATTCATCATCGCCAACGCGGTCACCGCTCTGGGTACGCGTCTCTTCGGCCGCTACGCCGAGGGCAAGGGTCAGGACAAGGCCATCGTCAACCGTGTCAAAAAGGACGCCGATGCCGTCTCGGCCTACGCCCTGTCGGAGGCGCTCTGGTACCTCACCCGGAATCTCCCCGAGAATCACGCGGTCATGGTCAGTCTCGGCGAGGGCCTCATGCCCAAGGCCGGAGAAACACCCGAGATGGGCTCCAATCCACAGCTCGGCTTCGGCCGGGTCTACGCCAGACCTCAGGTTGCCCGCTTCGTGGACCGCCGCGTCCACCGGATGCTCAACGAAGATGGATACGAGTGGCCCGAGTTCTGGCGTGACATCCAGACAGCCGGGATCACGGTGTGGGGGGCGGCCTTGGACACCCTGGAGAACACCTCCCGGTTCGCAAAAGGCGCTCCCACGGGCCCGTTGACGGTCTTCCACCTCTTCGACCAACCGCTCAAGGTGTCCCGGCCCTACGAGGGCTACATGGGCAATCTCATCCTGCCGCGGGAAGTCGTTCACCAGGCCGCGGAACGATCGATCCTCATCGACTACCTCACCCCGCGGCGGCTCGTGATGGAGGCTATCCTCGCCGCCTATCCGGACATCAAACCCGAAAACGTCCACGTCTGGACCCTCGGTGGTTCGTCTCGGAAGCACCGCATCGGCAAACTCTGGGACGAGTGGCGTTCACTGGGCGCCCACATCGTCGAGGACGGATGGACCATCCCGAGCACCGGAATTCCGGCGTTCACCGAATCCGGGACCTACGCGCCCGTCTACCTTGTCGGACCATCCGAACGCGAAGGAGAGCGCCATCTCTTCATCTGCGACGGGTACTCGGCCTCGGCCGAGGCGGTGCAAGGGGCGAGTCTGGACCCCATCCTCGACACCGAGACCTCCATGTGCCTGTTTTCGTCGCGTTTCAAGATCGCCTACGACCGGGAGCACCTGCTCATGCGCCTCGATCCGGAAGCGGATGACTACGGTGCAAGACTGGCCGAGGCAGCCGGCCAGGAAGTCGATGACGACATCGTCGAGATCTACCGCGCCAATCTCCGCGAAGCCACCGCTGCTTGTATGCCCGTGGGTCTGCGCACATCAACGGCCGACG
The DNA here is from genome assembly GCA_029287235.1 of Thermoanaerobaculales bacterium. Taxonomy (GTDB): domain Bacteria; phylum Acidobacteriota; class Thermoanaerobaculia; order Thermoanaerobaculales; family Sulfomarinibacteraceae; genus JAHECW01. The sequence goes on along the minus strand of JARFRM010000039.1, from coordinate 28,803 downwards.
ATTTCTTCCCCAACAAGGAGTGGCGGGTTCTCAGCCTCAACTCCGCCATGCTCACCGACCCCTACACCGGGATGCCCGGTGTCGAGCAGATCAGCGACGACGTCTACAAAGTCACGACTCGTGCCGCCACCAGGGCGGGCATGGTCGATGTGACCCTGAGTCTGAGATTGATGGAGCCCATGGACGAAATGCGAATGGTCTTCTCACCGCTGCTCGATCGTTTCTACGCCGGCCAGGACCATCGCAGTCGGGCGGTCAAGATCTCGGACTCGGGGCGGATCCGCAACGAGCTCCAGACCCTTTGTTCGGAGGCCATCGAGTACCTCCCCAACGACCGCATGGTGGTCAACTTCGACCAGGTGGATGACGCCGTCCTCCCGCCGGACAAGAAGTCGCTCATCCAGGAGGTCCTTGCGTGGTATCAGAAACACCATCCGATCTGGTTCCAGTGGCTGAAGCTCGAGGAGTGACGGTCGGATGTGAAGTCGACAGTTGACAGTTCACAGTTGACAGTTTCCATCGCAACGTCGTAACCACGAAGACGCGAAGGCACAAAGCTATCACCACGACATCGCAGGTTTGAACCACCAAGGCGCAAAGGACGCGAAGTTCGTCCCAGAGCCATCACAGTTGAGAGCGGGTTGAAAGTAAATTCGAAGTCGTCTGACTGACGTGGCGGCGGCGTACCGACCGCGAGGACACTGAAGGTAGGATTAACCCCACCCTACATCGGACACCGCAGTCTCGGGAGAGTGAGTCGGGCGGTTGCGCCCCTCCGCCTTTGCGATGACTGCGATGAAACTGTCAACTGTCAACTGTCGACTGTCAACTCTCTTGGTGACTGTCAACTGTGAACTGTCGACTGTCAACTCCGTCCGGTGACTGTCAACTCCGGAGCAGCGTCTCGAGTTTGGCGCGCATCTCCGGTCCGATGCGCGTGGGTCGACCAGAGGGACCGATATGGGCCATCAAAGTCCGCCCCTCGGCTGCGTGATGACCGTCAGCCTCGATCCGGTAGGCGAAGACATAGCTCGCACCTTTGAGATCCTCCACCCACAGGCCGATTCTGACCTCGTCGTCGATCGTGATTTGGCGACGAAAATCAACCTCGACTCGGGCGACGACAAAGGGGATGTCGATGCCGCCGCCGAAACGCTGCCGCCAGAGCTCGGTTCTGGCGGTCTCGAGATAGGTCACGATGGTGGCGTTGTTGACATGGTTCTTGGCGTCGATGTCGCGCCACCGAACCTGGATCGTCGTGACAAAGGGCAGCTGGTCCATAACGGCGAGGGTAGCAGGCGGGGCGACGCAGCGGTAGCATCGACGATGATGATCGATGGCACGCTCAGACTCTGGTGGGCATCCCTGACGGATTTCGATGGCCTGTTTGAAGGATTGACGGCCGAACTCCCTGGGCAAGAGCGGGAACGCGCGGCGCGATTCCGAATCGAAACCGCACGCCACCGGTTCGTCCTTGCACGCACCGTGCTCCGTCACGAACTCGGAGCGGCCATCGGCGCCGAGCCGCACACCCTCGGCTTTGTCGCGAGTGATCACGGCAAGCCGTGCCTGGCCTTTCCCGAGATCGACAACCCACCGACGTTCAACCTGTCCCATTCCGGAGATTTGGTTCTTCTGGCCATTGCCCGTGTGGATGTGGGCGTCGATGTCGAGAACCTTCGGTCAATCCCCAAAGCGGAAAAGCTGGCCCACCGGTTTTTCAGCCCCGCCGAGCGCAAGAGCGTCTTCGAGCTCGGAGGCGAAGCCCGCGACCACGCATTCCTTCGCATCTGGACTCAGAAGGAGGCCTATCTCAAGGCCACCGGCCTCGGTGTCGGGATGGAGCTGCGCAGGGTCGAAACCGAACCGGATCCCGGGGCGCACCCGAGAGTCCTAAGTATCTCCGGTGATCCGGAAGAGGCCTCACGCTGGACCCTCCTCGAGGTCGAGGTGCCGGGGGCGGTGTGTACGGTGGCCGTGCGGGGATCCAAGCCGGCACTCGAAATACGGCGATTCACACCGGCGAATCTGGGTCGGCGGTAGCCATCGCACGGAGAAACCGCAGATAAAGCAGATGAACGCAAATCCATCGCATCGTCGCAACCACGAAGGCACCAAGACATCGCAGGGTTGAACCGCAAGGTCGCGAGGGACGCAAGGCATCGCATAGAACATCGCAAAATGGGACACGGATATCACGGATTCGCACGGATCTTTCCTGAAAGTGGCGACACCTCTCGGGTCGCGCTTCGAATCCGCAAAAAATGGGGGGATTCTTGGCGTTCTTTGCGTTTTTTCGGTTCAACCTGGCGATGCGTCTACCGATTTGATCTGCCCGCAACCCTCTCGAGGAGCTCGGCCCAGGCATCGACCACCGGATCCCAACGGAAGTTCGGAGCACGTCTGAGAGCCCGCTCCCGGAGCTGTGCGGTGGTGTTGGGTTTGAGCACCTCGGCAAGCGCCGCAGCGAGCGCCTCCGGGTTTTTCGGCGGGCAGAAGAGCGCCGCTTCGCCGCCGGCCTCGCGCAGGGCCGGGATGTCCGTGGCCACCGACGGCGTGCCGCAGCTGATGGCCTCGGCCAGCGGCAGGCCGAAACCCTCGACCTCCGAGGCCAGCGCGAAGACCGCGGCGTGGCGCAGCAGCTCGCGGGCATCCTCACGGCTGACATAGCCCGGCAGGTGGATCCGATCGGCCGTCTGCGACGATCGGATGCGGTCGAGGATGGGTGCGGTCTGCCACCCGGCTTTGCCGGCGATGACGAGATCGGGGGCGTCGTCAACGAGATCCTGCAGCCGTTCCCACGCCGCGACGAGATCCGATATCCCCTTCCGCGGCTCGATGGTGCCCAGGTGGAGCACATAGGGCCGGCCGCCCGAACATCGCTCACGAACCGATCTCCCATCGTCACCCTCCGGAGCGGGCGAATACCAATCCTCAACGCCGTAACCGATGCGTTCGAGCTTGGGCAAGACCCAGGGAAAGGCTCGCAAAACCTCCCCTTCGGTGGCAACGGTGCCGGCGACCACAGTGTGGGCCGACCGCAGAGAGCGCTCGAGAAAGACCCTGAAGATCATCCGATTGGCGAGGGTGTGCCGCGCCGGATGGGTCCGCGGAGTCAGATCGTGGACCATGGCGACCGCGGGAACCGGGCACCGCAACGGCAGGATCGCCAGCGATCCGATCCAGACATCGGCGCCCATGGTCCGCAGCTGCCGCGGCACGGTCGTGTTGAGCCACACCGGTCCGATGGAGGCCCGACGGGGCGCCGGGACAATCTTCAGATCGGGGTGCCGTTCATCCTTTCCGAGCCGGATCGGTTGAGAGGCCGCAAGGTGGACCGTGCCGACGCCGTGCCGGGACAGACCACCCATGACCCGCTCGGTCCAGGTTCCGACGCCCGTCCGCGGCCCGACAAGCGCCCGGGCGTCACACGCGATATTCATCCGGCCCGTTCACCCTTCGCCCGGCGGCCCGTCGGAAGACGCCCGCCGTGGCCTCCCCCGCCCGGTCCCATGAGAACCGTCGTGCGCGCTCCCGACCGAGGACCCGAAGCCGCGTGTGGTGTTCGGCATCCTCGAGCAGCGATGCGGCCCCGGTGGCGATTCCGTGGGCGCTCTCAGGGTCGATATAGACCCCGGCCGGCCCGGCCACCTCGGGCATGGCCGAACGGCCCGACGTCACGACCGGTGTGCCGCAGGCCATGCTCTCGAGGATCGGCAGACCGAAGCCCTCGAGCCACGATGGGAAGAGCAGGGCCCGCGCCTGAGAGTAGACCGAGGTCATCCGCGCACGGTCGACGTAGTCGAGGTGAACAACCCGATCCCGAACCGGCGAGGCCTCGAGTTCGGCTCGGATCCTGTCGGTGCGCCAACCCCACCGACCTACGATCACCAGCTTGCCGGGATAGCCCCACTCGGCGAGGAGAGCGAACGCCCGGAGGACTCCGATCACGTTCTTCCGCGGCTCGATGGTCGACACGAAGAGCAGGTAGTCCTCCGGCAGCAAGGCATCCGGCACCGATTCACCGGAAACGTCCGCAAAATGGGGATCGAGCCCCTCGTGGATGGTGTGGATCCGACTCCGGTCGACGTCACAGAACTCGACCAGATCGCGGGCCGTCGCCTGGGAGACCGCGATGATCCGGTCGGCGCGACGAAGAGTCTTGGGAAACCTCGACCGGAGGTGGGCAAGGGTCTCCGGCGCCACCATCTCCGGCATGACGGCGAAGGCCAGATCATGCACCGTGACGACCATTCGCCGACCGAAGAAGCGCTGCCGCCGCGGCGGCATGAAGTTCGGGGCAAAGATCACGTCGTTGCCGTCGAGCAGGCAGAGAACGGGTTCGACCAGGTGTCGAAGGAGCCACAGCGTGGGCCGGATGGGAAGGAGGTTACGATCTGGAATCTGATGGGTGCGAAGCCGCATTTTTCGGACACCTGGAACCGGCGGCGGCTGCTCTCCCGGCGCGAGAAAGGTGTGGGCGTAGAGGTTGTAGCGCAGCCCATCGTCTCGCCGGTCGAGAGCGGCCAGCAGGTTCCACTCGTACCATCCCACACCGGTCATGGTTTCGGCGAAGGGAAAGACGTCGACACCCACAACCACCTCGTCGACGCCATAGACGAGCCAGTCATAGATCCGGCGAACGCGCGCCCGAAAGGTCCCGAGCAGATCGCGGCCCACGTGCCCCAGAAAACGCGTCGTCGACGTGATGGACTCGAACATGGTGGGGCATCTTACACCAGAGGGGGCGGCCGGAGCCCGGCCGGTGTTTGGTGCTACGATGAAGGCCATGAACAACCCGGTTCTGATCGACGAAAACGATCCCGTCCGGCTCCTGACCCTGAACCACCCCGAGCGCGCCAATCCGCTGTCCTGGGAACTCGTCATCGCGCTCACCGAGGCGCTTCGTTCGGCGGCGGACGCACCCGAGGTCCGAGCGGTGATCCTCACGGGAGCGGGTCGCCATTTCTCCGCCGGCGCCGATCTTTCCGCACTGCAGAAGGTCGCCACCGGAGGCGACCCCGACAGTCTTCGTCAGGATTCCGAATCGTTGCGGGAGCTCTTCGAGGTCCTTCTCGGCCATCCGAAGCTCACCATTGCCGCCGTCCACGGCGCCGCTATCGGCGGCGGCTGCGGACTCGCCACGGCCTGCGATCTGGTAGTGGCCGAGCCGGGTTCGCTCTTCGCCTACACCGAGGTCACCATAGGTTATGTCCCGGCGTTGGTGCTGACCTTTCTCACCCGGAGGGTGACCGGCCAGGTGGCCCGCAGACTGCTCCTCGATCCCGAGCGGATCAGCGGTGAGCGGGCGTTGGAACTCGGTCTCGTCGATGAGCTCGTCGATGCAGGGAACGCCCTCGACCGCGCCCGCAATCTCGCCGTCTCCATGGCGAGGAAGGGCTCCCCGGCCTCCATCGCCGCGACCAAGAAACTTCTCAACGAGACCGTTGGGATGGGATGGCGCGAAGCCCTCACCCACGCCGCCGAGGTCAACGCCGCCCATCGACTCCACCCCGAGTGCAGACGAGGGGTCAAAACGTTCCTCGAGGAGAAGTGCACCCCGGACTGGTTGGACGATTGAAGCTGTCAGCCATTCGCTTTCAGCTCTGAGCTTCATCGCAGCTCTCCTGAGTCGATCGAGTCGAGTATTCCAAACCGAAAAGTTGACCGTTGCGGCTCTGAGGATGCGACTTCATCAGCTCGATGAACGCGATCCACTGCGATAGGCTAATAGCTAATAGCTGACAGCTAAGAGCTTATGAATTACCCCCGAGCCTCCTGGACCGCCATCCTCAGCGTCCTCCAGAGGATCTTGAGGTCGAGGGCGAGGCTCCAGTTTTCGATGTAGTAGAGATCGTGGACCACCCGTTGGCGAATCGAGGTGTCGCCCCTGAGCCCGTTGACCTGCGCCCACCCGGTAAGGCCTGCTCGAACCCGGTGGCGGGCCTGATACTCGGGATACCGGCTCTTGAAGCGATCGACGAACTCGGGCTGTTCCGGTCGCGGACCCACGAGGGACATGTCCCCCTTGATGATGTTGAGAAGCTGGGGCAGCTCGTCGAGGTTGTAGCGTCTCAGAAACGCACCGACCCTGGTCACCCGCGGATCATCCGTCCGCGTCCACTTTCCCTGGCCGTTGGTGTCGTGGTCGATTCGCATGGAGCGGAACTTGTAGAGCTTGAACGACCGGCCGTCAAGCCCCATGCGGACCTGCGAGTACAGGGCAGGCCCCGCATCTTCGTGTTTGATCAGCCAGGCGATGATGGGGAAGAGCCAGCCCACGGCCAGGAGCATGGCGGTGGCACCGATCACATCGAAGACCCGCTTGACGATCTGATTCCACCCTTCGAGGGGAATCTGGGTCAGATTGATGATAGGCAGGCCATCCAGCTCCTCGGTTCCGGCACGGACCACGTAGTACTGGAGAAGATCTGGCACGACCTTGATCTCGACCAGCAGCTGACCGCACCGCCGGATCAGCTGGACGATGCGGTGATGGGCAGCCATGGGCAGAGCGATCATCACCTGATCGATGCGGCGTCGGGCCGCGATGGCCTCCAGATCCTGGGTGGTGCCGAGCACCGGCACTCCCTGGATCTTCCTCTTCTGCTTGCCGGGGTCGTCGTCGAGATAGCCGACGACTGAAAAGCCGTACTCGCGGTGAGCCTGAAGGCTCTCGACGAGCCGCTTGCCGAGCTCACCCGCGCCGACCACCAGCACCATCTGGAGGTTGCCGCCGGAGCGTCGGACCCGGCGTAGAACATCGGAGATCATCCAACGAGAGAGGGCTACCAGAAGAGCGTCGATGCCGGCGAAAATCGGCAGAAAGAGCCGGGAGTAAGTGAAGTCCGAAGGCCGATAGAAGGTGAGGAAAGCCGTCAACATGATGGTGGCCAGCATCACGGCGAGGACAACGCGCAACAGCTCGTCGAAACGCGACCGCAGCCGGCGCCTCTGATAGAGACCCTGAAAGTAGAAAACCGTCGGCCACATGAGCGCCGTCACCGGTATCAAGCGCAGGTACATGTCCAACGGCGGGGTGCCCTTGGTGACCGGGTGAACCTGGACCTCGAAGCGGAGCCAGTAGGCCAGGAGGATGGCGACCGCCGTGGCGAGGATATCGCCCACGAGCTGGAGCACCACCTGGATCTGCCGTCGCCGTTCGATCATGCCAACGCCCTGCCAAAGCCCAATCGGTCGAGCAGAAAGGCAAACCGGACCTTGAACTGCTCGCGGGAGAAAACCTGGGCACGCTGCCTCAGCACCTCCGGGTCCCACTCGCGGTCGAGGGTTCGCGCGGTGGCTTCCACCAGCGCCTCCAACCCCGATTCCTCCGCGAGCTCACCTTCGATGCCGGTCCGCACCACATCGGCGGTTCCCGAAGCCGTCAGCCCGACCACCGGTGTGCCGCAGGCGAGGGCTTCGACCGTCACCATCCCGAAGTCCTCGATGTTCGGCACCAGCACCGCTGCGGCCCGTTGATAGACTGAGCGAAGCTCGGTCCGATCGAGCCAGCCGAGGAATCGGACATCGGGGCCCGCCAGGCGTTTGAGCTGCGCCATGCGCGGCCCGGTGCCGACAATTTCCAGCGGTCGTCCCAGCCTCTTTGCCACCTCGATCGCGACCTCCACCCTCTTGTACGGAACAAGGGCGGCGACCGTCAACAGGTTGTTGCCGCGCTCCCCGCCCGGGGTGAAGTACTCGGTGGCCACCGGCGGAGGAATCACCTCAGCCTGCCGGTTCCAGTAGTGTTTGATGCGCCAGGCGACGAGTCGCGAGTTGGCGACGAGCCGGTCGACTCGGGCCGAGGACACCATGTCCCACTGGCGCAGTTTGGCCAACCGGCTTTCGACCACCGGCTGGAGCAGTGACGGGATCCGGGCGATGTACAGGGAGCGCTGGTCCCATGCGTAGCGCATGGGAGTGTGGACGTAGCTGAGGTGGAAGGCTCCCGGCGGCGGGATCACTCCCTTGGCGACACAGTGGCTCGTTGAGATCACGAGATCGGCGTCCGGGAAGGTGAAGCTCTCCATGGCCGCAGGCATCAGTGGGAGCAGGTACCGCCACTTCCTGCCACCAAAAGACGGCGCCTGGAGCCAGGAAGTGTGAATCCGTCGCTCTTCGAGGGCAGGCATGACCGCGTCCTTACGGTGAACCAATGTGTATATGGGCGCGTTGGGAAAGAGCTTGGCGATCTCATAGAGCACCCACTCCCCGCCGCGCATCCCAGTCAGCCAGTCGTGAACCAGGGCGACTCGCACCTCAGTCCTCCCCCAGCGCCCGTCGATAGGCTTCGATGGTCTTGTCCACCGTTCGCTCCCACGTCAACCGCTCGGCTCGCCGACGACCGGCCTCCACCATGCGTTGACGCAGGGGATCGTCCACCAGCACCTTCTCCACCGCACTCGCAACCTCATCAACGTCGAGAGGGTTGACCAACCGCGCCGCATCCTCACCCAGCTCCCGCATGGCTCCCACATTCGAAGTCACCACCGGCAATCCTGCTCCCATGGCCTCGAGGATGGGCAGGCCGAACCCCTCGTACAACGAGATGTGCAACAGCTCCGCGGCCACATGGTACAACGCCCGCAGGTGACTCTGCGGCACCCGCCCCAGAAAACGGACCCGGTCGGTCAGTCCGAGACGGGCGGCGCGATCGGCGAGGCGGCTCGACGGCTCCACACCACCGACAAAAACCAGCTGTCCGGGAACCCGGTGGCGCCGCACCGCCAAATGGTAGGCCCGCAGCACAACATCGAGATTCTTGTGCGGTTTGTTGTTGGCCACCACAAGCACAAGAGGCGCCTGAAGACCGTAGAACTCCTTGAGGGCCTCGACCTCGGACGGACTGGGCCGAGCCGCGAGCTCGGGATCGACACCGTTGGGGATCACCACCAGCCGTCCCGGGTCGGCCGAGAAGAGATTGATCAGATCGCGTCTCGAGGTTCTCGAAACGGTGATCACCACCCTCGATCGTCTGAGCGCGGAGCGAAGGACGACCCGCAGGTAGAAGAGGGCCAGACCGGCGCGCTCCGCCGGCGGGTAATAGAGTTGAATGACATCGTGGACCGTGGTCACGATGGGCCGTGGCAAGAGAGCGGGGACCACGTAGTGCGGGATGTGCACCACATCAACCCCCTCCCTCCAGAGAGTCGCCGGCATCTGCACGTGCTCGGCCACCGAGTAGCCCCTCGCCGACGCGGTGAGAACCTTGGCCGAGGGAGCGAGTTCGTGCACCCGCCCCTCGTGACCGGGACGAGCCATCACCTTGAGCTCCACATCACGCCGCTCTTCCAACCCCCTGAGCAGGAAACAGAGGTAGGACCCGATCCCGAAATCGGTCAGCTTGCGAGCATCGATGGCCAGTCGCACGACGTCATTGTATGCGCGCCGAGGGCAGAAGGCACGGAGCCGGGGGCCTGTATCGCAAGAAGGAAGGCGCCACCGACTTTCTGCGTTGCAGGTTCCCGGCCGAGCCCTCGAGCAAATCCTGATGAGAAGTCCCGGCGCGCCCTGGCTATACTGTGAGACGGATGACGACCATCAACTCAGATCCACCTTTCATCACCCGGGATTCGGGGCGATGACGGGGATCGTGATCCCTTCTCTCGGCGGCCGTCATCTGGTTCGCTGTCTCGAAGGGGTTGCCGGCCTCGATCCGGCCCCACGACGAACGGTGGTGGTGGTCTCGGGGAGTGCAGCTCTTCAGGCGCGATCGTCCGCGAATGAGGAATACCTCGAGTTCGACCATCGCCTCGGTTTCGCCGCCGCCGTCAATGCCGGCATCGCCCACCTCGGCGATGAGATCACTCGGGTGGCTCTGCTCAACGACGACGCAGTTCCCGCACCCGGTTGGCTGGCGCCGCTCGAGTCGGCCCTCGACGCCGATCCGAAACTCGCCGCGGTGCAGGGCACGGTGACCGATTCCCTCGGAGCCGTCATCGACGGCCGCGGAATCATCCTCGATGAGACCGGCCTCCCAGCCCAGGTCGATCGCGGTGCAACACCTGCACCCGAACCTCCCGGACCGCAACCCCGTGTGGCGGTCTCGGGGACCGCCTCGCTCTATCGAGTCCGCGCGCTTCGGGAGACGGCCCTCGCCGATGGCTCCATCTTCGACCGTGGCTTCGGCAACTACCACGAAGATCTGGACATCGGCCTCAGGATGAGGCGCCTCGGCTGGGAGGCCGCGTGGGTGCCCGGCGCCTGGGCGAGCCACGTCGGCTCCGCCACGGGCTACCGACTGGGCTGGCGCCATCCGTGGTGGTTGCTCACCAATCACTGGCGGGCCCTCGCGGGCAACCTCACCGCGGCCGCCCTCTTTGCCGCACTCCCCACCCTTCTCCGCGGCGAGATCCGCGCCGTCCACACCCTCGCCATCGACAACCCCAGGGCATTGCCGACCGCGGCGGCGGCACTGGCCTGTATTCCCTGGATCGTGGTCCGCAGTCTCGGACGAACGAGCCCCGGCCCACGACTATACTCACTGCCGGAGGTTGAGTGATGAGAGTCCTCCTTGTTTCGGATGACCAACTTGGACCGTCCATGGCCGGATCGGCCCTTCGGGCCTGGGAGCTGGCCAATGCCCTCGCCGGCGCGGGGCACGAGGTTCGACTCGCGGCGGCGCCGGGATCGTCGAAACCGCACGATTCCCCCGTCGAGCTCGTCGAGTCGCCCCGGTGGAGCTGGGCGGAGGCAGTGGTCGCGCCACCGTGGAGCCTCCACCTCCCGGCATTTACCGGAAGTCATCTGCTGGTGATCGACGGCGCGACACCGCTGCTCGCCGAACTGGAGGCCATGCCGTCCACACCAACGGTACGACGGCGCCGCCGGACCGCAGCGGCCCGGTTGCCGGTGGTCGCGGCCCGCGCCCACGCCGTCCTCGCCACCGGCGCGGCGCAGCACGATCTGTGGCGCACCGTTCTCCACCACCGGCCGGAGGTCCCGATCCTCGAGGTCCCTTTCGGGATCCAGGAGCACGATCCCCCGGAAGAGTCGGCCGATGTCATCGGCGTTCCGCGGGACTGGTCGGTGGTGCTGTGGTGGGGTGGCGTCTGGCCGTGGCTCGACCTCGACACCCTCCTCGCCGCGCGCGCTCGGCTCGGCCGCGTCCCGGTGAGCATCGTGGTCCCAACCGCGACCCGCCCCGGGGGCGCACTCGCCCAGTTCACCGCCAACGATCTCAACCGGATGGCGGCGCGCTACGCGCTGTCGGCGCCGGAAGTGGTTCCGCTGGAGTTCTGGGCGCCCTACAACGAGCGCCATTTGATTCTCAACCGGGCGGCGGTCATGGCATTCCTCCACCAACCGAGCCCCGAGGCGGAGCTCTCGTTCCGGACCCGCGCCATGGACGCCCTGTGGTCGGCCACGCCCATGTTGCTGTCGGCGGGCGGCGAGGTTGCTCGGCTGGCCGGTGCGCTCGGATGGGGTGAGGTGGTGAAACCCGGAAATCCGAAGGCGGTCAGCGACGCCCTGCAGCTGCTCCTCAATCCCGATGAGCAGGTTCGACGACGGACGGCGATTCGGAGTCACCGCGACAACTGGCGCTGGTCCCGGGTTGCCGAACCGCTGGTCAAAGCCCTCCCGACCCTCAAGACCGTGCCACGCGGGTCGCTTGCGCCCGCACTCCTCCGAGCAGCAATGATCCTCATGAAATTTGGGAGGACGGGGCGCCGGGGGTGAAGATCGCGGCGGTGGTGGTGCGCTGGCGCGGCGGTGACGAGATCGACCGCTGCCTCCAATCGCTCGTCACACAGACCGGTGATCGCCTCAGCCGCATCGTATTGGTGGACTCGGGGTCGGGCGACAGCGGCGCCGAACGGCTCGCCACGGCGTTCCCGGAGATCGAGGTCGCGGCCCTCGCCGAGAATCGCTCTTTCGCCCATGCCGCGAACGTGGGTGCTGCCAGATCCACCGAAGACCTTCTTTTCCTCCTCAACCCCGACACCGAGCTCGAGGAGAACGTTGTCGCGACCCTGGCTGCGGCACTCGAGGAGCGGCCGCGCACCGCCGGGGTGGTGCCTCTCCTCGTCAACCCTGACGGCTCGGCGCAACACCGGTGGCAGCTTCGCCGCCTGCCCACCGTCGCCCGTCTGGCTACCGGTCGGTCCGGGGCACCGGCGTTTGCGAAACCGCCCGCGGAGGCCACGCCGGTGGAACAACCGGCGGCGGCGGCGTGGCTGGTCCGCCGCGATGTCTGGCGGGCCCTTGGCGGTCTCGATGAGACCTACGCCCCGGCGTGGTGGGAGGACGTCGATTTCTGCGCCCGGCTGATCGCCCGCCTCGGCGAACCCGGTTTCACCGCCGACGAGGGCTTTGTGGTGGTTCCCGACGTACGGGTCCACCACCAGGGCGGGTCGAGCCTGCAGGAGCTCGACGAGGCCGCGTTTCTCACCACCTTTACCACCAACCTCCTCCGGTACGCAGCCGGGCACCATCCTGACCGTCTCCGGATCATCCGAACCGGTCTCCGGTGGTCGCTGGCCTCTCGAGCGTTGCTTCGCCCGTCTCGAGCGAAGGTCTACCTCGTCGCCCGGAGTGCGGTGGGAACACGCGCCTGATTCTCATCCCTTGCCGGGCTATCGGTCATCCAAAAGACGCTCGGCGCGTCTGCGCTTTCTCGAAATCCGCCGAATCCTTCTGCCGCATCAGACCTTGACCTCGACGGGATCTCGTGTAGGCTCGCTCGATTATGGCGCCCAGAAAACGTCACACCGTCATCATCGGAACCGGCAGCTCGATCCCACCCAAGATCGTTCCCAACAGCGACTTCCTCGACAACGAGTTCTTCATGGACTACGGTCAGCCTGTCGAGCCCGGGACCAACGAAAAGGTCATCGGCAAGTTCCGGCAGATCACCGACATCAGCGAACGTCGATACGCCGACGACAACGTCATGGCGTCGGACCTCGGGACTCAGGCCGGGGCGAACGCCATCGAGGACGCCGGCATCGATCCTGAGAGTCTCGACTATGTGATCGTGGCCCACAACTTCGGCGACATCCTCGCCGACAACCGACGGTCGGACTTCGTACCTTCATTGGCCGCTCGGGTCAAACAGAATCTCGCCATCGCCAACCCGGGCTGCATCGCCTACGATTTGCCCTTCGGCTGTCCGGGCTGGGTTCAGGGCCTGATCCAGACCGACTATTTTCTCCGTTCCGGCGACGCTTCACGGGCGCTGGTCATCGGCGCCGAGACGCTTTCTCGGATTTCGGACCCGCACGACCGCGACAGCATGATCTACTCCGACGGCGCGGGAGCAGCCGTGCTCGAGGCACGTGACAACGCCGAGCCGGTGGGCGTCCTCGCTCACGCAGCGCGTTCCGACACCATCGACCACGCCAAACTGCTGTGGATGGGCGAGTCCTACAACCCCGACTACAAAGACAACACTCTCTTCCTCAAAATGTATGGCCGCAAGCTCTACAACTACGCCCTGACCAAGGTCCCGGGTGTCGTCAAACAGAGTCTTGACCGCGCCGGACTCGATCTGTCGGATGTCAAGAAGGTGTTTCTCCATCAGGCCAACGCCAAAATGGACGAGGCGATTCTGACCCGGCTCTTCCGCCTGTACGACGCGGGCGAACCAGACACCCCCGCAGTGATGCCCATGTCGATCTCATGGCTCGGCAACTCATCGGTCGCCACGGTCCCGACCCTGCTCGATCTCGTGTGCAAAGGGGAGATGAAAGGTCACGAGCTCACCAAGGGCGACATCGTGGTCTTCGCGTCGGTGGGCGCGGGAATGAACATCAACTCGGTGGTCTATCGCTGGGTCTGATCCCGCGTCCGATCCCGATCCCGATCCCGATCCCGATCCCGATCCCGATCCCGATCCCGATGAGATGATAGCGGCAGCGGCAGCGAACAACATCGCGCCCCCAACGGCTCGACTGGAGGCGATCCCATCGGCGCTGCTAAACTCGCGTTGCCTTCAATCGGAGTGAGAAGAAACAACGCGGGCTTCTCGGGTGCGGAGTCCGCAAGGAGGGTCAGGAATGGAATTCAAGGACTTCACGAGCGTTCACGACATGCTCACCTACACAGTCGAGCGATTTCCCGAAAAGGACGCCTACCGATCAATTCGCGATGACGGCTCCCTTGAGTCGGTCAGCTGGACCGAGTTTGCCAAACAGGTGAGGCGGGTCGGCAAGAGTCTGATCGCCCTCGGCGTAGGCAAGGACGACAAGGCCAATATCGTCAGTTACTCCAACTATCACTGGGTGCTGACCGACGTCGCTCTGGCCTCAATCGGCTCGGTCACCGTCGGGATCTACCACTCGCTCCTGGCGAAGGACATCGGCTACATCGTCAACCACTCGGACGCCGTCCTGGTCTTCGCCGAGGATGCCGAGCAGGTCGCCAAGCTGCTTTCAATCCGCCATGAGCTGCCCGCGATCCGAAAAGTGATTCTCTTCAAGGGCGAGCCTCCTCCGGGTGAGGACTGGGTGATCACCTACGAGGACTTTCTGGAACTCGGGAGCGAGGTGGCGGACGAGGCTCTGGACGCTCGAATCGCCGATGTCGAGGCCACTGATGTCGCCGCCATCGTCTACACGTCCGGCACAACCGGTATCCCCAAGGGTGCGGTTCTGACCCACGACAACATCACCTTCACCGCCCAGTCGGTCTTCGGATCGGCGAAGATCTTCGCTGACGACACCGCCATGCTCTTCCTTCCGCTGGCCCACATCTTCGCCCGTACCTGCGTCTTCACCGCCCTCTTCGCCGGCTGTAACACGACCTTCGCCCGAGGCATCGACACCATCGGTGATGACTTCAAGACCGCTCGCCCGCACTGGTTCCCGAGCGTCCCGCGGATCTACGAAAAGGTCCACACAAAGATCATCTCCGGTGCCCAGGCCAAGGGCGGGGTGGCCCTCAAACTCTTCAACTGGGCGTGCGGCGTCGGCAACCGGGTCAGCGATCATCTCCTGGCGAACGAACCCATACCATTTCCAACCCGTCTCCAGTACGGTCTCGCCACCAAGCTGGTGTTCAGCAAGGTTCAGGCCGCTCTCGGGGGTCGGGTTCGCTGGTGCATCAGCGGCGCCGCTCCCCTCGACCCCTCCATCGGCAAGTTCTTCCACGCGGCGGGCGTTCTCATCCTCGAGGGGATCGGGATGACCGAGAACACCTCGTTCACCAACGTCAATCGAGAGGATAACTACCGTTTCGGGTGGGTCGGACCCACCGGTCCCGGAATCGAGCAGAAGACCGCCGAGGACGGCGAAGTTCTCTATCGCGGTCGCAACGTCATGCGGGAGTACTACAAGATGCCCGCCGAGACCGCCGAAACCCTGACCGAGGACGGCTGGCAACACACCGGTGACCTGGGCTCGATCGACGCGGAGGGGTTTCTGAAGATCACCGGCCGGAAGAAGGACCTCATCGTTACCGCAGGCGGCAAGAATGTCGCGCCGTCAGCCATCGAGGGCCTGATCGCGACCTCGCCCTACATCTCGCAGGTCTGCGTCATCGGCGATCGCCGCAAATACCTGACCGCCCTGGTCACCGTCGACCAGGACAACATCAGGGCCTACGCTGCCGAGAACGGTATCGCCGGTGAGAGCCTTGAAGAACTGATGGCAAGTGAGGGTGTCAACACCCTCATTCGCGGCATCATCGACGAGAAAAACACCGAACTCGCCTCCTTCGAGACCATCAAAAAGTTCCGTCTCCTCGAGGAGTTCTCCATCGAGAACGGTATGTTGACGCCGACGCTCAAGGTCAAGCGAAACGTCGCCATGGAACGGTTTGCGGATGTGATCGAAGGGATGTACGCGGAGGCGTAAGCCGTTAGGGATTAGCTATGTTAGGTATTAGCTATTAGGTATTAGCTCCATCGCACCGCCGGAGCGTCACAAACGCGAGGACATCGCACCATCGCATCGAACAGCCCACAGATCACACTTATGGACACGGATCGAGCCATCGCAACATCGCAGATTGCCCGCAGATCACGCAGATTGACGCAGATGACATCGCGTCGTCGCAAGCACGAAGGCGCAAAGACGCGAAGAGGTCACGAAGACATCGCGTTGGAGGGCGTGCAACGCGTGGATTCGAGATTGTCTGACTTCGTGGAGAGGCCAGAGCCTCCGGATGATCACTGAACGGCAGGCTGGAAGCCCGCCCCACAACCATCGCAGTTCACTCGATCGGATGGAGCAGCCGCCAGGTCATCGCGCGAACCTCATCGAAGAGGTCGACTGATCTCACTGCCTTCTTACGATCGATTGCGCCGGCTTCAACCAGGAGGCGGAGGTGGCAGTCAACCTCTTTCGCCGAAGCGAAAGCAATTCGCCAATGGTGGAGTCGATCCCTGCCCGATCGTCCTTGACCTTCGGCCAGGTTGGCCGGAACAGAAGCTGCGGATCTAATCACCTGGTCCGCCAGGCCCTTGAGAGGCGCCGGCACCATTTTCGCGAGATGGATTGCCGCGCCCGCCGCCTGCACAGCTCTTTCGTAGGCGATGAGGTTGGTTGATGGGAGCGCGTTGGACATGGTCACCTCCTGGTCGTTCATGCCCCACTTCCAATCGATGATGGCGGCCTAGTTCAAGGGGTCGCCTCCGAGGCGATACACCTCGCCCCTTGAACTCGGCAGTCTCATCGATTACCCACACCTCAACAACGACCAGGGGGTGACCGTCACGCGGTCCCGGCAACCGATCTCCTCGCCGGTCACGGACGCGGGTTGCTGCCGCTGCTCTCTGCCGCTGATGGCTGACGCTGTTTCCTGTCTCTGGTCCCTGCCGCTGCTCCCGCCGCTGCCATCGGGCACGGGCACGGGCGGAGAGACTAATCCCGATAGATATACAACTGCAGCGACACCCACTCGATGGGGGTCAGGCCTCCTCCGGGGTTGGTGTTCTCGTACTCCTCACCATCCTGCATCCGGATGTCGAAGTCGAGGATGGCGGTCTCGCCGGGCGTGACCATATCGGTGACGTCGATGGTCTGGCCGATGGTGATGGCGCCCGGGCACCAGCCGTTCCGGTCATAGAGCCATGTTCCCTGCTGGTCATTGACCGGGTTGTACTCGCAGTCGGTGCGCCACGGCAACACGGATCGCCTCTCACCATCAAGATAGAGGTCCTGACGCATGACACAGAACTCGGCGCAGTTCTCCGAGTTACCAAAGCTGTGGCCGGTGGTGATCAATCGCGCCTCCACCCTGGTCGCGTCCTCGGGAATCTCCACATCCACGGGATCGATCTGCGAATCCACATTGTGATCGGGATCGATGTTCCCCACCGTGATGTTCCGCCGCCCCCAGATGTTCACAACTTCGTCAGGCGTCCGATCCTCACCCGGGTAGAACACGAAATCGAAGCTGATCCGCCAGCCCTCACCATCCGAATGACCGGGCCCGACCCAGGTGTCGATCCATGACACGAGGGTCTGCGGACCTTGGAGCATGGGCGCCAACGGAGTGATGTCCACGTACTGGCACATGCCGACACGGTAGGGGGTGATGTGGCGCATGATCTCCAGGTACTCCCACTCGTCCTGGGGGTCGTCGGGGTTGAGGACGAGCTGGAGGCTGCCGGTCCGATCCCAGTGGTCGCAGAGCCCGTTCTCCGGGCATTCGAGCTCGAGCCGCAGGCCGACCTGGTTCCAGTCGGCGGTGGTGGGGAAGTCCACCTCACGGGTGATGCTGCGGTGGTTCTCGGCGCCGAACCAGTGAAGATCCTGGTCAAAGGCCCGCACCACGGTCGCTTCGTCGGGAACCGCTTCATCAGGGCAGCGGTACCAGGGTTCGTCGATGGTGAAGTCGACCCAGTCTCCCTGGCCCTTCGGCGCCTCCGGAGTCAACCGCACGCCTTCGATATAGGTCGGGTCGTTTGTCATCCGGTCGATGATCGAGCCATAGGCCATGAAGATGGGTTCCCAGGACTCACTGGGGCGGTACATCAGATTCTCCACCTCGGTCATGGTCACGACGGCGGTGAAACCCGGGCCTTCCAGGCCCACGCTGTCGAGGATCGAGTCAAGTTGGATATGGGACCACGGTTCCAAGATCACATCGGTGAAACCCCTGGCCGCACCGGAAGCATCGTAGAAATTGATGTTGAGCGTCTCTCTCACGTTCTGCGACGGGTTGACCAGACCGATGTTGGTCCGGAACTCGTCCGTTGCCTCGAGACCCGGGATGACCACAGGATCCGCGACGCTCCGGCGGGGAATCCCCGGGATCCCCTGTCCCATGGTGGCGCCGCCACCGCTGGTCGGAGTCCAGGTGCGCGACGACACCCGAAGGTCCGGGTTGCCGCCACCACCGACCAGACCCTGGATGACCAGGGCGGCCACTTCATGATCGTCGAACTGCGAGCCGATGATGTCGTTCAACGCCTTTGTCTGGCCCCCGCTGATGGTTGTCACATATCGTTCAGGGCTGTCGCTGCCGATGCCGACGCCGCCGGTGGGGATGAGCTCGACGACCATGGCTGTGATTCCGGCGTCGCCCGCCGAGTGGATGGTGACATCGGTCTGCCAGAAGGAGTCATCGGCTCCGTCGGTCTTGGCCGCGGCGGGCACCACCCGATGTTTGGGCAGGCCCGACTGGGTGGTTTCGGTCTGGGAAGCCAGATAGGTAGGATCGTTGGAACGCTGATCGACCTTGGATCCGTAGACCACGAAATCCGGCGCTTCGGTGGCCGCACCCCCTCCAACGGTTTCCGCGCGAGTCCGTCGAACCACGGCGGTGTAGCCCGAGCCTTCGAGCCCGAGCTCGCGCAGGATGTCGTTGCGCTGGATGTGGGCGTGAGGACCGAGGCGATAGTAGACCCTGCCCGCCTCCGCACCCCCAGCGTCGAGAATCTCGACCAGAAACGATTGTTCCAGGGAGCCGGTCGGGTTGACGATGCCGAGATTGGTTCTGTAGTCATCGGAGGATTCGAAATCGAGTATTCGCCGTTCTTGTCCTGCCAGAACACCATCCTGACTCCAGGCAACTGCCGGGATACCCTGGCCGTAGGACCCGGAGTCTCCTGTCCATGTTCGCGAATCCGCCACGATGGGAACCGGTTGCTCATCGGCGTCCAATGCTTCGACCACAAGGGCCCCGGTACCGGTGTCGAAACCGGGAATCACCGCCGCCACGTCCTCCAGATTGTTCGTCTGCATGGGTTCAAGGGGCGGAAGGCTGACGGAATGGATGATTCCACCTCCGCCAAACCCGCTCGGCAGAATCGTGAGGGTCACGATGGCCGTACGTTCCGACGGATTGAATATCACCAGACTGGTTCGCCAGAACGAACCGCCGACCCCCTCGGTGTGGGCCACCGCCGGGATGACGTGACGGTACGCGTGTTCGGGGGTTGCCGCCGTGAGCTGGCCGGCAATGATCAGGATCAGACCAAAGATCGTGGATCGCATATGGGTCCTCCGTTGGAAATGACTATAGCCGTCCCGTTCCCGTTCCTGCGATGATCCTCTCCCGCTCCCTCTCCTTCTCCTTCTCCTTCTCCCTTGTACGGGGCAGCGACAGCGAACAGTATCGCTCCTCCACAGGCACGAGGCGTGCGGAGGGCGTGCCGTCCTTGACGTTTTTCTCGGAAAGGCGCTCACGCCTCCACTCGCCTCGCAAAAAACGTCAAGGGGGGCTCCCACGGGAAGCCCCTCGAAATCATCTCTCCCGGCTACGTAGTAGGCCGCGGGTGTCCAATCAGCGCGGTCGCAACCCTCCACGCCACCACCAAACGACCGCGCTGATTGGGCGACGCTGAGACGTCCGACGTTTCAGAAGGCCGGGGATGACAGAACCGGGGCTGCAACAGGACCAGCGGCAGGAGCAGGGACAGGTGCAGCGGCATCGGCAGCGCGCCATGTCATCATCTACGCATGCCCCGCATCACCACCACCGCCGAATGCACCGTCACCGAGAAACGGTCGAAATTCGTCGCCCTGGCGGCGCCCGCCTCCACCGTCGATGAGGCGAAGAAGGCGGTTCGGGAACGCGCAAGAAAGCACCACAAGGCCCGCCACCACTGCTGGGCCTGCCGATTCCGTGACGAGGACGACCGTCTGGTCGAACAGGCGCGGGACGACGGAGAGGTCGGGCGGCCGGGGATGATCCTGCTCGAACAGCTGCGACGGGACGATCTCGAGGGCGTCATCGTCGTGTCCCGTTTCTTCGGCGGCGTCAAACTCGGCCCCGCCGGGGTCGGCCGAGCCTTCCGCGCCGCCGGCGAGGGCGCCATTGCAAAGCTGTGAGCCATTAGCCGTTAGCTTTTAGCTTTCCATCACAACGCCACGCGGGTCCGAAACGACACTGCGATGGAGCTGACGGATACGGCGAGTAAACCGCAAAGAACGCAAAGCCCATCACACGCGAAGGACGCCAGGATCAGATTGTAGAGTTCATCTTGGCGGGCTTAGCGCCGATCTTCGCGCACTTTGCGGTTCATTTAATTTCAACACCGACGACGGAGACATCGTCATCGAAGTGGGGGCCGCCCTGCCAGGCACGAACGGTCTCCAGGACCATCGGCAAACCCTCGCCGATATCCGTGCCGAGGAGCTCCGAGAGCTTTGCGGCCAGGCGATCGTTGCCCCACTGCTCTTCGTCGGAACTGCGCGCCTCGGGAATCCCGTCGGAGTAGAAATAGATGCGGTCGCCGGGAGCGATGTCCACGGTGAGCTCTTCGTAGGTGCTTTTCATGATCATGGCGGGAACCAGTGCAATCGGTTGACCGGTGCTTGTGCCGAACTCGGGTTCTCTGTTCGGCCCGATGACGATCATGGGTTCGTGGCCCGCCGAGGCATAGCTCAGGCGCCGATTCTCGCAATCGAGAACGGCGTAGACCATGGTGAAGTACTGGCCGGTCTGCATGTCGTAAGGAAAACGCCAATAGAGCTCGTTCATCACCTCGGCGGGTGTGGCGATCCGGGGCTCGGTCGCGCCCGCATCGGTGGTCCACAGCACCGACGACGACGGCTCGGCCGTCAACAGCCGGCTCAGGGTGACCGACAGCAGCGCTGAGGGAACCCCGTGGCCGCTGACATCGACGACATAGACCCCGACCCTGGTCTCGTCGAGGGGGACGATACCCAGGGTGTCGCCCGCGAGCTCGTCGCACGGCACGTACCGCCAGGCCACCCGACCGCCCCCGACCTCGACGATCTCTTCCGAGGGCAGCAGAGACGCCTGGATCCGCGCCGCCGCGTCGAGGTCCTTTTTCATCCGTTCATGTGCGTGGGCGAGGGCCTGGCGGGACCGTTTGAGCTGGAGCTGGGTCTGAACCCTGGCCAGCACGACCGGGAAGTCAAACGGCTTGGTGACATAGTCGTTGGCCCCAAGCTTCAGAGCAGCGACCACGTCCTCGCTCTGGTCCTTGGCGGTCGCCATGATGACCGGGAGGTCGCCCGAATCACGATCGACACGGATTCTCTCCAACGTTTCGTAGCCGTCGATCCCGGGCATCATGATGTCGAGCAGGATGACGTCGTAGTCGGTCTGCCTGATCATCTCGAGAGCCCGGTGACCGTCCTCGGCCACGTCGACGTGGTGGCCCTTGCGCTCCAGCCTCCGCGACAGCATGTCGCGGTTCATCTCGTTGTCATCGACGACGAGGAGGTTCCCCTTCTCCATCGCGGTGATCGCTCTCAACCGAGCAGCGCGTCGATCTTGCCGAGCAGCCGCTTGAACTCCACCGGTTTGGTGTCGTAGTCCTCGCACCCGGCCTCGAGACAGCGCTCCCGGTCGCCGGCCATGGCGTGGGCGGTGAGCGCGATGATGGGAATCGATTTGGTGCCTTCGTCGGCCTTGAGGACCCGCGCCGCTTCCCAACCGTCCATGACCGGCAGGCTCATGTCGAGGAGAATGACCTCGGGCGCCTCGGACCCCGCCATGTTCACGCCTGCTTGTCCATCGACGGCGATCACGACCTCGTGGCCGCGCTTCGTCAGTCTCCGCGACAGCATGTCGCGGTTCATCTCGTTGTCTTCGACCAACAGGATCTTTGCCATTCTCCGCTCCTCACCCGGATCCCGGGCTCGCAGAGTCTACACTCTCACGGTTTTCGGCGGTTCGGCCGACCAGGTTGCGCACGTGGCCAAGGACCTCCGACGTGGTGAGCTCACCCTTCTCGATGATGCGTTCCACCCCCCCGTTCAGCCGGGCGCGATCTTCCTCCGTGAGGTCCTTGGCCGTCACCACGATCACCGGGGTGGTGATGCAGTCAGGGCACGCGCGAAACGCGACCAGGAACTCGAAGCCGTCCATCACCGGCATCATGAGATCGAGCAGCACGATGTCCGGACGCCGGTCTTCGATCTTTCGCAACGCGTCGGCGCCGTCCACGGCGACGTCCACCGTCCACCCGTCCTCGTCCAGCGCACGACGGAAGAGCGACCGGATCCCCTCGTCGTCATCCACCACCAGGGCGTGGCCACCGCCATCGGCCGCCGCATACTGCCCCACCAGCCGACGGAGGGTCTCACGGTCCACCGGCTTGGTCAGGTGGTCCACCGCGCCGAGCGTCGAGCCCATCTCGCGCTCGCTCGAGATGGTGACCATCATGACCGGGATCCCGGCCAGGTCCCGGTCCGCCTTGAGCCGCTGCAACACCGCCCAGCCGTCCATGCCGGGCATCATCACGTCGAGGGTGATCAGGGCGGGCACGAGCTCCCGGGCGAGAGCGAGCCCCTCTTCGCCCGACGCGGCTGTGGCCACCGCGTAGCCGTCGGACTCGAGGGTGCGGCGCAGCAGCTCTCGCGAGTCCGGGTCGTCGTCGATCACCAGGACCGGATGCGCCCCCTCCGGAATCTGTTGCGTCGGCTCCTCGTCGATCTCGACCATGCCCTTGGCCGCCTCGAGGGCGTCCACGGCGGCCGGCAGCTCGATCGTGAAGGTCGAACCTTCGCCTGGCGCCGAGCTGACCGTGATGTCCCCACCCATCATCTGGCAGAAACGACGGCTGATGGGCAGCCCGAGGCCGGTTCCTCCGAAGTCGCGGGTAGTCGACTCGTCGGCCTGGGAGAACTCCTCGAAGACGTGATCGAGCTTGTCGGCCGCGATCCCGATCCCCGAATCGACCACCGACAACAACACCCAATCACCATCGTCGCGACGCTGCCGCTCGGCGGCGAGGGTCACCGTGCCCTCCTTGGTGAACTTGGCGGCGTTGGACATGAGATTGAAAAGCGCCTGTCGGAGCTTGGTGAGATCGGCTCGGATCACGCCGAGGTCATCGGCAAAGTCGGTGACCAGTCGGTTGTCATTCTTGGTGATGAGGGGGGAGACCGTGGCCACCGCCTCATCGAGCATCTGAGCAAGCTCGAACCTCTCGAGATAGAGATCCACCCTTCCGGCCTCGATCTTGGACAGATCGAGGATGTCGTTGATCAGCGCCAACAGGTGCTTGCCGGCCGCGTTGATCTTCTCGAGGTCGGGAATCATCGTATCGAGCCCGTCGTCCTCGGCCTCCTCGGCCAACATCTCGGAGTAGCCGATGATGGCGTTCATCGGCGTACGAAGCTCGTGGCTCATGTTGGCCAGGAACGAGCTCTTGGCGCGGTTGGCTGCCTCGGCGGCCTCCTTGGCGTCCTCGAGCTCGAACTCCATCTCCTTGCGTTTGGTGATGTCGAGGGAGTACTCGATCATCTGGATGACGTTGCCTTCGGCGTCGAAGACCGGATAGCCGTGGACTTCGACAAAGCGCGGTTTGTCCTCGGCATCAAAATGGATGTGCTCGACCATGGTCGGCTTTCGCGTCTTCTTGACCTGAACCATAGGGCACGGATGCTCGGCGGAGTCGCACGGGGTGTCTCTCCGGTGTGTGAGGGCGTGGCAGGTGGCCTCCCCCCCAGACCCGAGTTTGCGGGCCGCCGAGTTGGCCACCTTGATGGAAAAATCCTCGGCATCGACCACATAGAACGGGTGGGTGAGCGATTCGAGCGTGTTTTCAAGGAGTTGGCGTTGCTCCTCGACCTGTCTTTCAATCCGCCGACGCTCGGTGATATCGATCCCGATGGTGAGGATCTCCTTGAGACTACCGTCCGGGTTGAGAATCGGTTTGTTGCGCCATGCCGTCCAGACGATCTCGCCATCGGAACGACGGTTTTCGCTTTCGTCGGTCTCCCATTTCTTCGGGTCATCCACGATCTCGTTGATCATCCGCCGGATGGACCTCTTCGCCTCTTCGGTGTCCTCGACGATGGTTCCGAGCATGCTCTGACCGACAAGGTCGTCGGAAGAAAATCCGAAGTGCTCACAGCCGAAGTCGTTGATGAATCGGACAGCCCCGTCGGGACCCCATCGCAGGATGACGCTCTTGACCCCCTGGAGCTCTTCGTTGCTCCGGGTCAGCTCGGTGGTCTGCCGCCGGATGGCCATGACCATCCTATTGAACGCCGCGGTCAGCCGACCGAGCTCGTCTTCGCCCCGCACCCGGAGGTGAATCTCGTCATCGCCGTCGGCGAAGCGGCTCGAAGCATCCTCGAGCTCGACGATTGGCTCGACAAAACGGCGGGCGACCACCCAGGACAGAACGAAAACCGCCAAGATCAGCACGGCGCCGCCGAGGACGATGTTCCGGGCGAAAACTCGGATGGGGGCAAACGCTTCGCTCGCATCCATCTCGGCCAGCACGACCCATTCGAGACCGAGGAGATCGAGCAATTCGAACGACGACAGAACCTCCTCACCACGGTAGTCGGTGGTGATCATGGTTGCCGTGCGACCATCGAGGGCATCGCGTACAGCTTGGGAGTCGACCTCCTGGAGCAGAATCGAGGTGCCGAAGCTCCGTATCCTCCTCACGTCGATATCCGACACTCCTGAGGCTTCGAGCTGGCCGATATAGGACTCCGGGTCCTCCAGGAAGAACCGGGAGTTGGACCTCAACAGCCGGTCAGGCCCCACGAGGTAGGTTTCACCGGTCTCCCCGAGGCCGTCCTTGCGCCAGTTGCGGTTGTTGGTCATCACCCGATCTATCTCGCCGATCGGCATTTGGAATACGAGTACCCCGAGCAGCCAGGCGCCATCGACGATCGGCGCCGCCATGAAGGAAGCCGGCTCGCCGAGGGACGGCGAGTATTGTGCGAAGTCGACCAACTTCACCCGTTCGCTCAAGAAGTCCCGCTGAGCTTCGAGGAAGACTCCGGCGAGGTTGGAATTTTGATACGGACCACCGATAAGATGGGTGCCGAGGTCCACTTCCTTCGCAACCGAGTAGACGACTTGCCCGCTCCCGGAAATCAGGAAGAGGTCGTGGAATCCGAACTCGTTGACAAAGTCCCTCAACACCGGATGGAAGTGGGTGTGCACCTCGGAGTAAAGACTGCCGTCACCCGCGTCGTCAAGAAGGGGTTTTTCATCCGGCGGATGCGGATTACCGACGTTGTAGTGGTACTGGAGGTAGAGTTCGCCGTTGTCCGTCGGGGTGAACGTCTCGGGTTCTTCTCGACGACCGGTGTTCGCCTCGAGACGCGGCATGAAGTCCTCACTGTAGTAGGCGGCAACCGCGTCCCGCTGCTCCTGAGTCAATGAGATATCCTGAAGCGCCTGATACGCATCGTCGAAATCCATCATCGCGTCGGTGATCATCCGATTCTTGGCAAGGGTTCGAGCCTGCTTCCGAATCCGGTCGAAGTAGCTCTTGATTCGACTCGCCTTGCCTGCACGAACCGATGTCAGGTGATCGAAGGTGGTCTTCTCCACCGCGGCTCGCCCACTGATGTACCCGATCGCCCCGACGAGCGCCAGCGCCGGCACCGTCACCCCGAGAATGGTCAGGAAGAGCTTGGTTCGGATCGGGACGCTTTTCAGCATGAATCGCTCCATCCGGGGAGTGCGCCGATGGTCACTTCTGCCGCCATCAGCTTCGCCTCGCGACCCGGTTGGCCAGAATCGAAAGCAGGAGCCCCAAGGTCACGTATCCGAGGATTCCCTCACACACGAGCAGAATCTCGCCGATCCAGTGATTGGGCGTCATGTAACCGAACCCCAGCTTGGTGTAGGTGACGATGGAGTGGTAGAACGGGCTCAAGGGACTGTCGGCCGAGGATGAGTATTCCAGAAGACCCCATCCGAGCCTGCGGTCGAAGAAGTACACCCACCCGAAGGTCATGGCCACGAGGAACGCAATGAGAAAGAACCGGGCCAGGCTGCGGCCGTAGTCGATGAGTCCCCAGGCGCGGAACCAGAACTTCTTCCAGCGTCGGAGCGCGGAGGACCGGGTCGCCTCGATGCGGTTTTCCAGGGTGTCCAGGTAGTCCTGGTCCTTTGCGTCGCGGACGAAGAGGGCGTGGCCGTAGCACGATCCGAGCCCGCGGATACCGTAGAAGTGTCCCTTCATGGTGCGGTAGTTACCGTAGCGCATGTCGGTGAGATCGGCGCCGTAGATGTCGGCGTTGCGGAGATCGGCGCCGGTGAGGTCGGCGCGAACCAGGGTCGCACGACCGAGATTGGCGCCGGTGAGATTGGCCCCGATCAGCGTTGCGCCCGACAGATCGGCGCCTTGCAGGTTGGCGCCACGCAGATCCGCGTCACGGAGATTGGCTTCCGCAAGATAGACATCGGTGAGATCGGCGCCGATGAGACTCGCATCTGAAAGATCCACCTTGTAGAGCTCGGCGCCGTCGAGCTTGGCGCCCGAGAGATCGGCGCCCGGCATCACCGCCATCTTCAAGTTGGCGTTGCTCAGGGTGGCATCGAAGAGCTCGGCGTAGCTGAGGTCGGCTTCGGAGAGATTCGCGCGGGTGAGCTCGAGCTCTGAAAGATCCTCGTTCTTGAAGCTGGGCAGGACACCAGGGTTGGCTCGACGCCACTGATTCCAAGCTTCGCTCCCCTCTTTGAGGATCTCGAGATGTGACTTCTCCGGCATACCCGAGGAAGTATAGCGACACCGGCGATCACTTTACGGTTTTGGGGTCTTGGGGTCTTGGGGTCTTGGGGCAAGGAGGATCTAACCGAGCACCTGCGATGTCAAGCCTCATAGCCTCATAGCCCCATAGCGGAGTGCCCCGCGATGTTCTACCCGCCGGCTCCCACCGTCACCACCGGCGCCTGCTGGCCGCCGCCGGATTCGGCGAGAGAAAACATGAGCTGCATGAACGCCAGCGTTCGTTTGGAGCGGAAGTCGTCGTGGGGAATCCAATACCAGATCCCGTCATACCGGACCCTGACAAAGACATCATCGGGTTTGTCCTTCGAGTGCGAAACCCGGATGAGAGGCTCGTAGCCGAATGACTCCATGACCCTGTTGTCGGGGGTAGGCCGGGTCCGGCCGCTGGCCGCGTGCTCGGGCGGCACATCAATCCATTGGGCGAGATCGACGAGCATCTCGAGTATCGAGTGGGTGAGCATGGCGATCTCGTCGCGGCCGGACGCCCGCTGTCCAAAGACGAGCTTGTACTCCGGGAGCCCGGGCTCGATGCCGAGAATCTCGTCGATCCTGTCGTGCTTGGCCTCGAGCCCGTCTTCAGGATCGTCTGGCAGGGTGACGAGGGCAACTTCCTCTTTGCCCCGCATTTCGACCCGGAATGAGAGCCCGCCCTCCCGTTGAACTTCGCTCAACAGCGACACGAGTTCGAAAAATCGCGGATCCGCATCGTTGGCCCCAACCCTCGAGGTCGGAGCGACACCGTTGATGGATCGAACGGTGAGCCGCATCAGAAGATCGGCCTGCCACCCGGCCTGGATCAGCGACATGATCGACTTCGGGGGAATCGGGGTCAGCACGCTCTTGGTGAACTCGGCGCCGCTCAACGGGATGTAGGTCAGCGTTGGTCGATCAGCGAAACGACCGTTGACTCCGACCGGCGATCCGACGGCGGCGGACGCATCGTAGGGCGGCGACAATAGCGACACGCTCCCCTCGAGGGAGTACTGGTTGATCACGGAGGTGATCTTGAGGAACTGGGGCGCCTCGGCGTAGCGCAATCCGACCATGTTGAGCAACATCTGCTCCTTGGCCGCGTCGCGAAGCGCCTCGGCATAGTCGAACTGATCGCGGACCACCGTCTTGGCCCCGATGCTCGACTTGCACCCCCAGACAAGCGCGAACACCATCAACAGCACGATGCCGAACCACGCTCGTCTCATGACCACCGCCTTTCAGTTGAGATCATTCTGCCACGGACGATGCCCAACGCCTCTGTTTTGCCTATACTTCTTTCTGGGTCCGACCCATGGCC
This sequence comes from Thermoanaerobaculales bacterium, assembly GCA_029287235.1. GTDB lineage: Bacteria > Acidobacteriota > Thermoanaerobaculia > Thermoanaerobaculales > Sulfomarinibacteraceae > JAHECW01. The sequence goes on along the minus strand of JARFRM010000039.1, from coordinate 655 downwards.
CAGTCCGCAAAAAACGGAGAGATCAGCCCCATGAAACACGGTCGATCAACGGACAGCAACGAGGGCTTGGAAGACGCCCGCCGGGTGGTCCCTCGGCCATCACCGGCAAGGAGCGTCCGGAGGATCTGCTGCAGCACGCATTCCCGGCCTTTGTCGGACGCCAGATCCGGAAAGAGTGGGAGCTCATGGCGCGTTCGCTCGAAGAGGACGCGACGGTCTACGCCACCCGTTCGGGAGTGATGATGCACGACGAACCGTTGCCCCGTTTTTCCGAGCTGCCCGACGAGCTTGCCGATCCATCGACCGCCGCGGCGGTCGTCGTCCCGGTCCCCTACGACCGAACGAGCACCTGGAAGAAGGGCGCCGATCGGGGCCCGCGGGCCATCCTCGAAGCCTCGCACCACATCGAGTGGTACGACGTGGCTAGCTCCTCGGAGCCCTGCAGGCGCGGGATCGCCACCCTGCCGCCGATCGAGGGCGAGGACGACCCCGAGCGTCTCGCCGATCTCCTGGCCGGGAAGATCGGCGCCCTCATCGAGAACGGCTCTCTTCCCATCGTCCTCGGCGGCGAGCACTCGGTCTCCATCGGCGCTATCCGCGGCGCCGCGAGGGTCGTCCCGGGGCTCTCGGTGCTCCAGATCGACGCCCACGCCGA
>JARFRM010000035.1 GCA_029287235.1 Thermoanaerobaculales bacterium | reverse complement strand
TTGCCCGGTATGACAATGTGCGGGAGGAAGAACGCTGCCGGAAAGCTTCTGGGGCACATTGTCAAACCCGGCACGCCCCGGTGAGCAGGATCTTCCGGGAGGCTGTCGCTGCTCCGGCCCCGGCCGCTGCCGCTGCCGCTGCCGCTGTCGCGGACAAGGGAGAAGGAGAGGGAGAGGGTCATCGCGGGAACGGGAACGGGAACGGGAACGGGTCCTTTGATGTTGAACCTCGAAGGCACTCGAATTCGTACTTCCCACATGGACCTGTTGTCCCCTGAAGGGAGTGGCTCTATGATGGTCCCGATGCAGCGACTCAAATTCACTCTTGGCGCTCTCGTGGCGCTCGTGGTGGCGTTTCCCGCCCTGGCTCAGGAAGTGGTGCGTCTTCGGGTGGAGGACACCATCCAACCCGCATCGCAGCGTTTCATCGAGCGGGCCATCGAAGAGGCGGAAAACCGTGGTTCGGCCCTGGTCATCATCGAGCTCGACACGCCGGGCGGTCTGCTCGACTCGACCCGGGAGATCACCTCGGCCATCACCGAGTCCGAAGTCCCGGTGGTGGTCTATGTGACGCCGGGTGGGGCCCAGGCGACCTCGGCCGGGTTCTTTATTCTGCTTTCGGCGGATGTGGCCGCCATGGCGCCGGGGACCAACACCGGCGCAGCGTCACCGGTCCAGGGTCAGGGTGAGGACGTCGGGGAGACCATGAAGGCCAAGGTCTTCTCCGATGCGTCGGCCATGGTCCGTTCACTCGCCGAAGCTCGAGGACGAAATGTGGACCTCGCGGTCGAGGCGGTGGTGGATGCGCGCTCTTTCACCGCCGAGGAAGCGGTCAAGGCGGAGATCACCGATCTCGTTGCCAACGATCTCGATGCGCTCCTAGAATCCCTCAACGGACTCGAGGTGACTCGGGTCGACGGCAGCGCGGCCATGGTTGATCTGAGCGATCCGGTGATCATCGAGATCGAACAGAGCAAGGCCGAGGAGATTCTCTCGTTCCTCGCCAACCCCAACGTGGCATATCTTCTCCTGGCGCTCGGGATGTTGGGGATCTATGTCGAGGTCACCCACCCCGGCGGGATCTTCCCCGGAGTCGTGGGCGTCATCGCCATGTTGCTCGCGCTCTACTCGCTCTCGGTGCTGCCCTTGAGCTGGGCGGGGGTGGCGCTCATCACCATCTCCATGCTGCTCTTTATCCTGGAGGTCAAGGTGACCAGCTTTGGTCTGTTGACGGTCGGCGGGGTGATTTGTTTTGTCCTCGGCTCGTTGATGCTCTTTGACGGCCCCATACCCGACATGCGGGTAAGCTTGGGGGTGGTGCTGCCGACGGCGGTGGTCATCGCAGCGGCGACGGTTTTCCTCCTCGACCGGGTCATCAAGGCACACCGCCGACAGGTGATGACCGGCAAGGCCGGGCTGGTTGGTGAGATCGGTCGGACCTTGAGTGAGCTCGATCCCGACGGCAAAGTGATCGTCCACGGTGAGTACTGGGATGCCCGGTCAACCGGTGGTCGAATCGACCCAGGGACAGATGTGCGGGTTGTGTCGGTTACCGACCGGCGGATCGACGTGACATTTGCGGGGCCCGTGGCGGCTCCAAGTGAAGGGAGTGAATGATGGGTTTCATCGGTTCCGGTCTCGGTCTGGCGGTCTTCTTCGGGCTCTTTATCGTATTCAAGTGGATCAACATCCTCAACGAGTACGAGCGCGGGGTCATCTTCCGGCTCGGCCGGGTTCTCGACGAGGCCAAGGGACCGGGCTTTGTCTTTGTCTTCTGGCCCCTCGACCGGATGGTCAAGATCAGCTTGCGGACGGTCGTCCACGACATCCCGCCGCAGGATGTCATCACCCGCGATAACGTCTCGGTCAAGGTCAACGCGGTTGTCTACTTCCGGGTCATGAACCCGGTGAAATCGGTCATCGAGGTCGAGAACTATGTCTATGCCACCTCGCAGCTCGCCCAGACGACCCTGCGGGCGGTCCTCGGCGAGGTCGAGCTCGACGATTTGTTGAGCAAGCGCGAGGACGTCAACGTGCGGTTGCAGGAGATCATCGACCAGCACTCTGACCCGTGGGGGGTCAAGGTCTCCATGGTCGAGGTCAAGCACGTCGATCTGCCGCCCGACATGCAGCGCGCCATCGCCAAACAGGCCGAGGCCGAGCGCGAGAAGCGCGCCAAGATCATCCACGCCGGTGGCGAGCTGGAAGCGTCGAAGAAGCTGGCCGAGGCCGCCGATGTCATGTCAATGAACTCGGTGACCATTCAGCTTCGCTATCTCCAGACGCTCACCGAGATCTCCACCGAAAACGCATCCACCATCGTTTTCCCGGTGCCGATCAGCATGCTCGAGGCGCTCTTCGGCGACAAGAGAGATTCTTGAGTTCGAACCGATCGGGATTTGCTGGGGTCTTCGTGGGTGAACTGAAATGAGCCGAAGCTACTATGTCATCGAGCTCACAGCTCGCTGGTTGACCATCCTGCTGGTGGTGCTTGCGCTGCTGATGGTGGTCGCGTTCTGCCTCGGATATGTGGCGGCGTTCTCGATCCATGCGGGTGGTACGGCGGTGGTCGGGGCATCCCCGACCCCGGTGGTGATGACCGAGGTGGTGCTTGATGCGACCGAGGAGGAGCCTCAGCCGTCGCCCACGGCACCGGCAGCCACGGCCACACCGCGTTCGAAACCGCCCACCGCCGTCCCTCCCACCCCGGTGCCGGCGACACCGACACCAAAGCCAAAGCCGCAACCGACGGAAAAGCCCGACGACGGGTTCTGGGTCCAGGTCATGGCCTCGTCGAAGGAGTCCACCATCGCCGAGGCCCGGACCAAGCTTGTCGGTCTCGGTTTCGACCGCGACCACCAGAAGGTGACGCGGGCTGAAGTTGCCGGTGGGAACGAGCTGCTGAAGCTTCGCGTCGGCCCTTTCCCCAACCGGGCATCCGCGGATCGCGTGCTGCAACGGATGCGCGCGGCTGATTTTTCCGATGCCTGGGTCGTGGTGCCGTAAGGATCGATCGTGAGTCTTCAGCTGATTCAAGCGCGAGGTGTCGTCAGGTCTCCATCGACGACGGTAGGCGGGCGGGACGCCCGCCGCCACAATGCTCGTGCCTTTGTGGGTGCGGGCGTCTCGCCCGCACAGATCAACGAGGTGGTGGATTGAGTTTTGGCGGACGGGCCCCGGCGCCGATCCTCCCGGAGTGGATCAGGGCGCGCAAGATGCAGCTCGGCGAGCTGCACGAGGTCAAGAAGCGGATGCGAGCCGGTGGTCTGCACACGGTTTGCGAAGAGGCGCGCTGCCCCAACCGCACCGAGTGCTTCTCGCGCGGGACCGCCACCTTCCTCATCAACGGCCGGGTCTGCACCCGCAACTGCTCCTACTGCTCGATCGCCCACGGTCGGCCGTCGGCGGTGGATCCCGATGAGCCTCGGCAACTGGCCGAAGCGTCGAAGCGGATGGGGCTCGAGCACGTGGTCGTCACCGCCGTCGATCGCGATGATCTGCCCGACGGTGGAGCCACGGGATTCGTCGAGGCCATCCGGGCTCTCCGCGAGCTCGATCCGGCCCCGGCCATCGAGGTTCTGACCCCGGATTTCCGGGGCGATCCGGTTGCCATCGATCGGATCATCGAAGCCGGACCCGAGGTCTACAACCACAATGTCGAGACCGTTCCTCGGCTCTATCGTGAGGTGCGGCGGTCGGGCCGCTACGAGTGGGCTCTCGAGGTCTTGCGGCGGGTGGCCGAAACCGCGCCGGAGATCATCCGCAAGTCGGGGATCATGGTCGGGCTCGGCGAATCGAAGGACGAAGTCACCGAGGTGCTCGGAGATCTTGCCGAGGCGGATTGCCAGGTCGTAACCATCGGCCAGTATCTTCGGCCCACCGGAAAACAGGTCAAGGTCGACCGCTACTGGGCTCCCGAGGAGTTCGCCGAGCTCGAGGAGATCGGCAGGGCGAAGGGCCTCGAGGTCTTCGCCGGACCATTCGTGCGATCCTCCTATCGCGCCGAGGAGGCGTTCCTCCGCGTGGTCAAGAGCTGACGAACCCATCGCTGCGCCCACAGATCACACAGATAGACACAGATTCCACTTGTCACGGCGTAGCCATGGGCGAAGCCGGATCGCACCATCGCAGGGTTGAAACGCAAAGACCGCCAAGGGCATCCATCACAAAGACGCGCAAAGGCATCGCAATTGAGAGTGGGTGAGGCGTTGATTGATGGTTGTCAGACTTGGTGGTGGCGGGTTCTCGACCGGTGAAGGGCAGGCTGGAAGCCTACCCCACAATGACCGATCCTCAACGAAACTGGAGCGATCGTGAATTGATGATCTCATGCCGGACAGAGGATTCAGGGTTTGACCGTCGTTCCACTCTCCCAGCCTTAGAAGATAAAAAGATTGCGATGGTTGTGGGGTAGGCTTCCAGCCTGCCCTTCAGAGTCCATGAAGTAGCAACGGACGTTTCAACGAAGTCAGAAAAGGTCCAAGACGCCTCCAGCCCATTTTCAATTGCGACCCGGCTTCGCCCATGGCTACGCCGTGACAAGTGGAATCTGCGATGGATGTATCTGCGTTGATCTGCGCTATCTGCGGTTTCTCCAATGCGATGGACTGTTGACATCCAAGTGCCTTGGTGCCTTCGTGGTGCGACGAGCCGCTATACTGCCCGGCATGCAACGCGGTTGGTTCATCACATTCGAGGGCGGCGAGGGGACCGGGAAGACGACCCAGATCCTGAAGCTCGCCGCACACCTGGAGTCGCTCGGGCGGACGGTGGTTCTGACCCGCGAGCCCGGCGGCACCCCGGTGGCCGAGGCGGCGCGGGCGGTGCTGCTCGACCCGGCCCTCGAACCCATGGGCCTGAGCGAGCTCTTTCTCCTCGAAGCGGCGCGGCACGACCACGTCGAGCAAGTGATCCGACCGGGTCTCGCAAAGGGTGAGGTGATTCTCTGCGACCGCTACGCCGACTCGTCCACCGTTTACCAGGGAATGGTCCGCGGGATCGGCGTCGAACGCGTCGAGGAGCTCAACGAGCTGGCCACCGGGGGTCTCGATCCCGATCTCACCATCGTCTTCGATCTCGATCCAGAGGCCGGGGTTGGGCGCGCCCGCTCCCGCAACGCCGAAGGCGACGGCTCCGAAAGCCGGCTCGATGACGAGCCGGCCGAGTTTCACCGGTCGGTGCGGGATGGGTTCCTTCGTCTCGCGGTCCGATATCCACACCGGGTTCGGGTGATCGACGCCACCGGTGGGCCCGACACGGTCTTCGACCGTCTTCTGGCAGTGCTCCCCGAGGAGCTGCGGTGAGCGATCCCACCTGGTTCAGCGATGCGGTCTTGAATCGCAGTCAATGGGGCGCCTCGGTCGAACCGGTGTTGCAGCGGGTGGCCTTGGCGCGGGACCGGAATCGTTTTCCCCACGCCCTGCTCCTGGTCGGTCCGCGCGGCCTCGGCCGCGAGCTCGCGGCGGGGGAGGCGGCGGTGATGTTGGCCTGTGAAGGTGCGGCGAATCCGTGGAGCGTGAGCCCGTGCGCCGAACGGGTGCGGAGCGGACACCACCCGGATGTCGTCGCCATGATGCCCGAGGGTAAGAAGAGCATCATCAAGATCGACCCCATTCGTGAACAAGTCGTCGAGGTGGTGGGATCCCGTCCCTACGAAGGTCTCCGCCGGGTGTGGATCTTCGATGCGGTCGAGGCCGAGCACCTGCCCGGTGCATCCGCGAACGCATTCCTCAAGACCCTCGAGGAACCACCGGACCACGCACAGTTCATCATGCTCGCGGCCAACCCCAGCGCGGTGTTGCCGACCATCCGATCACGTTGTCAGCAGCTGACGCTGCCGGGCGCGGCGGCGGTCGCCGGTGGCGAGATGGAAGATGGTGTCCCACCCGAGCTGGCGGCCTCCTCGATGGCGGGTGTCAATCTCGATGGTCCGCTGGCCGCGGTGAGAACGGCGCTCGAGGCCGGAGTCGCCGGCGAGTCACGCCACCTGCTGCGGCTGCCGCATCTGATCGGTGAGAAGGCCAATCCCTTCGAGGTCGTGGCCGCGGTGGCGACCGGGATGGCGGTCGATGCCGACGACGGGGAAGACCTCATCCGACTCGCCGAGGATCTGCTCGTCACCGAGCGTCGATGTAGAGCCCTCAACCTCGGTGTCGATCGGCAGTTGGCCTCGTGTCTGATGCGGTGGTATCAAGAGCTCTGACCGAGGGGGACGGAGTTGGGCATCGCAAACAACCTGTAAAGAGAAGCGCCTCGTTGGCCGGTGATCTTGACCGCGGATTCACCTCGGCGCTACCTTGGGTGTTCTTCACGACGGGCAATGCACCCGTCGTGAGGGATTGGAGATCGAGTTTGACCCGACGTCGACACTTGACGACCGCCATCGTCTTGACCCTCGTGGTGATCTTCACCGCGGTGGGCTCGCCGTTGGCGGGCACCCTCGTGCTCTGCGTCGGCTCCGATGGCCACGCTGATCTCGAGGTGGCCCTGGGTGCTTGTTGTGTCGACGAGCCGCCGCGCCGTGTCGATGGTGTCGGCGATGAGGAATCCGCTCGTGTCGATCCATGCGGCGGCTGCGCCGACATCGAGTTGGATGCGACACCGTTGGTCAAACAGAAGCAGCTTCTCGATCCGCCGCACGCCATCGGAATCGCCGGATCAGCAGAGGTTCGCTCCCGAGTCCTGCTGCCGGTTGGCGCGGGTTCGGAGGCCGAACCCGCGCCCCCGGATCTCGAAGCCATCGCGACCGTGGTCCTCCTGACCTAGCTCTCCTCGGCAACCCGATCACAGAGTCGTCGGGCGATGCCCCTGCGGCTCAGATTGTCATCAATGGCGATTCGAGGAGAGACTGATGCGTGTTTTCAATCAATTGCTGAGCTGCCTGGTGACCGTGCTGATGACCGCCGGGACCGTGGGGGCAGCCGAGCATTCGAGCAACCGGCCGCCCGCGGAGAGTGATCTCAGCCTTGCTGCAGCACTGCAACTGGCCGCCGACCACAACCCCGCACTGGCGGCCACCCGGCACCGAGTCGAGGCGGCGGATGCGAGGGTGGCTCAGGCGGGCCGGTGGGCCAATCCCGAGCTCGAACTCGAGATCGAGAATTTCGGCGGCAAGGATGAGCTCCGCGGATTCGAGTCCACCGAAGCCACTCTGGTAGTGAGCCAGGCCCTGCGAATCGGCGGCAAGATCAAACGCGGCCGAGAGGTGGCGGAGTCGGACTTCGCCATCGCCGGGCGTGAGCGGGAGTCGGTGGAACTTGATGTCCGCGCGCGGACGACGGCGGCCTTTTACGCGGTCGTGATCGCGCAGGAAAGACTGGCCCTGGCCACGGAGCTCCTGGCTCTTGCGAGGACCTTTGCCGAAACCGTCGATGCTCGGGTCGAGGCGGGAAAGGTCTCCCCCGTGGAGGCGACGCGGGCGCGGATGGAGGTCGCGGCGGTCCGTGTCGAGTTGATTCGCGGCACTCGCGAGCTCGAGATCGCACGGGCGCGATTGAGCGCCATGTGGGGCTCGTCGACCGCGAGCTTCGGACGGGCCGTCGGAGAGCTGCCGCTACCGGGCGATCGTCCAGCGTGGAACGAACTGCAGGCGCTGGTCGATCAGACGCCGGACGTTTTGACCCTCGAGGACCGTTTTCAACGGTCGGAACGGGTGGTGGCCCTGGAAAAGTCGTTCAGGATTCCGGATCTGACGGTGGCCGCGGGTCCCCGGCGGTTCTCCGAAACCGGGGACTCGGCCTGGGTGGCGGGGATCTCGTTGCCCTTGCCCGTGTTTGACGCCAACAAGGGCGCGCGCAGGGCTGCCGAGTTCGAGTTCGAGGCCGCACGGAGGGATGTTCAGGCGGCCAGGGTCGAGATCGAAACCGCACTCGCGTCGGTGGTGCAACGGCTCGATGCGGCGGGAGAGATCGCCACCTCCATGGAAGCCGAGGTCGTTCCGGCGGCCACCTCCGCCTTCGAGGCGGTCGAGATCGGCTACACCGAGGGAAAGTTCGGATTCCTCGATGTCATCGATGCCCAGCGAACCCTCTTCGATGCGCGGTCGCTCCTGCTCGACAGTGTCGCGGAGTACGCCATCGCCAGGGTGGATCTCGAGCGGTTGATCGGGCGAAGTCTCGATGAGGGTGGGGCGAACGCGGGTTACGCGGGTGCGGTCGAGCGGGGAGATGGATGATGAACGAGATGGCTTTCAGGACCCAAGACTGCACCGCCACGCCGAGGGGCGGCGCCTACTCACGAAATGACAGGGGCATCGAGGACTCTGAAGGACAAGCTGGAAGCTCGCCCCTACAATGTGTCGAGAGCGTTTGTAGCGGCAAGCTTCCAGCTTGCCATTCTCTCTTTCCGGGAGAGTTTGTCATAGGGAGCGAGGGAGCCCGACGACCGAGTCGAAGGGTCTCCCAAGGTTGGGATGATCGTCGTTCCCTGAGCATCGCACCGAGCGTTGGGGGATTCTTCGACTCGCTTCACTCGCTCGGAATGACAGCCCACTTCGCATCGGTTGTTGGGCTGGGTCTCCTCCTCATCGGTTGTGGTGCCGGCCCCCAAAGCCCCGCGCGGAGTGCCGTCGAGGCCGACCATGACGACCACGCCGAGGAACGGGTCGTCCACATCGCCGACGGCGATCTCGACGAGCTCGGGATCGAGATCGCCGTGGCCGGGCCGGGCCGGATCGCCGTGACCGCGGAACTCCCCGGGGAGGTCCAGGTCAACGGTGATCGGATGGCCCACGTGGCGCCGCGGGTCGGAGGGGTCGCCCGTGAAGTCCGGGCGAGCCTCGGCGACACCGTCCGCGAGGGGCAGCTCCTGGCCGTGCTCTCGAGCCGAGAGTTGGCCGACGCCAAGGCGTCCTTTCTCGCATCGGCCGAGCGTCTCCGGATGGCGGACGCCACCTACAGCCGGGAAGAGCGTCTCTTCAACGGCAAGGTCTCGTCGGAGCAGGACTATCTCGACGCCAAACAGAGCCGTGCCGAGGCCAGGATCGAGCTCAGAACAGCCGAGCAGAAGCTGTTGGTTCTGGGTGTGACGGCGCAGGACATCCGGGCGCTGCCGGACTCCCACGACGTGGCTCTGACCGACTATCGGCTGCTCTCGCCCTTTGACGGCACGGTCATCGATCGTCACATCACCCTCGGGGAAACGGTGGCCGCCGAGGACCCGGTCTTCACGGTCGCCGATCTGTCTTCGGTGTGGATCGATCTTTCGGTCTACCAACGAGACATCGGCGCGGTCCGATCGGGCCAGAGCGTCCGGGTGGAGACCAACCACGGAGACGAGGCCGAACTCGCCATCGATTTTGTCCAGCCTCTGGTCGGGGAGGAGACTCGGACAGCTCTCGCCAGGATCATCGCACCCAACCCGGACGGGCACTGGCACCCGGGGTGCTTCGTCACGGCGAGGGTGACGACCTCGGCAACGGGCGAAGCGCGAGTCGTCGTGCCGGACACGGCGGTGATCCGAATGTCGGATGGCGATGACGTGATCTTTGTCGTCACCGATGAGGGCTACGAACCGGTGGTCGTGACCCTCGGGCTCGGGTCCGGTGGCAGGGTCGCCGTCGAGTCGGGCCTCGATCCCGGTGATCGCTATGTGGCGAAGGGCGGATTCAGCCTCAAGGCCGAGCTCGGCAAAGAGGCCTTCGGCGACGGCCACGGGCACTGACCCATGCAGCGCATCATCGACGTTGTTCTCTCGAGTCGCCTCCTGATCGTCGTGATGACGGTTCTGATCATGGCGGCCGGTTGGGCGAGCTACGACCGGCTTCCGGTGGACGCCTTCCCCGACGTCTCACCGAATCTGGTCCAGGTCTTCACCGTCACCGAAGGCCTCGCCCCCGAGGAGATCGAAACCTATGTGACCTTCCCCGTCGAGGCGGCCATGAACGGTCTGCCCGGAGTCGAGAAGACCCGGTCGGTTTCCAACTTCGGGCTCTCCGTGGTCAACATCTATTTCGAGGAAAAGGTGGACATCTACTTTGCCCGCCAGCTCGTCGGCGAACGGTTGAACGAGGCGCGGGAGCAGATTCCCGAAGGCTTCGGTGAGCCCGAGATGGGGCCCATCGCCACCGGGATGGGGCTGGTGCTCTTCTACTATCTCGAAGACACCACAGGACGCCACACCCTCGAGGAGCTCCGGACCATCCAGGATTGGCTCATCAAGTTCCAGCTCCAGACCGTCCCCGGCGTCACCGAGGTGCTCGGGATCGGCGGCCTCGAGAAGCAGTTCCACGTCGAGGTCGATCCGACGGCGCTGTTGCGCTACCGCGTTTCCCTGGAAACCGTGCTCGACGCCATCCGCTCGAACAATCTCAACGTCGGTGCTCAGTTCCTCGAACGCAACGCCGAGGAGCTCGTCGTGCGTTCGGTGGGTCTGGCCACCGGTATCCGCGATCTCAAGCGGATCGTGGTCAAGGCCGTCGACGGCACCCCGGTCTTTCTCGCTGATCTCGCCGACATCAAGGTCGGGGGAGCGATCCGGCGGGGCCTCCAGACCCGAGACGGGATCGGAGAAGTGGTCGCCGGTCAGGTCATCAAACTCTATGGCGCCAATTCGTCATCGGTGATCGGTGCGGTGGAGACCAAGCTCGCCGAGGTCAACGAGATCCTCCCCGAGGGCGTGAGAATCGTTCCGTACTACCAGCAGAAAAGCCTGGTGGACGCCGCAGTGAGAACCGTCACCACATCCCTCGTCGTTGGAGTCGCTCTGGTGGCGCTGGTGCTGCTGATCTTCATGGGTGGTTTCCGGGCGAGCGTGGTGGTCGCCATGTCGATCCCGTTCTCGGTCGTGGTCGCGCTGATCGGTATGCGGATCTTCGGGCTGTCGGCGAACCTCATGTCCTTTGGCGGACTCGCCATTGCCATCGGCATGATGGTGGACGGCACCGTCGTCATGATCGAGAACATCGATCGGATGCTGCGGCGGGCCGGGCCGGAGGAGAGTCGGCTCCGGATTGTCGCGCAGGCCGCCACCGAGGTGGCGCGTCCGATTCTCTTTGCCATTTCCATCATCGTCATTGTCTTTCTGCCCCTGTTCAGCCTCCAGGGGGTCGAAGGAAAGACCTTCAGACCCCTTGCCTACACCGTGGTGATGGCGATGGTCGGGTCGTTGGTGTACTCGCTGGTAGTGGCGCCGGTCCTCGCATCGCTTCTGATGCGTCGACCGAAGAAGCGCGGGACGGACGCGAGCGGCCGGGTGGTCGCGGTATTGATCCGCCACTATCTTCCGACGCTGAGCTTCTTCACCGATCATCGCCGGTGGGCGGTGATCCTGGCGGTGAGTCTTCTGGTCGTCGGAGGGTTGGCGCTCCCTCGGCTGGGATCCGAGTTCACTCCGACGCTCCAGGAGGGGACGCTCGTCCTCCGGCTCACCATGGCGCCATCCATCGCGCTGACCGAGAGCACCCGGGTCGCGCTTCGGGTCGAACGGCAGCTCATGGAGCTCGACGAGGTGGTGTCGGTGGTCACCCGCATCGGCCGCGGTGAGGTCGGAGCGCACACCGACCCCGTCAACAGCGCCGAGATGTACCTCATGCTGACCCCGCGGGATGAGTGGAGGGTCGAAACTCAGCTCGAACTCGAGGATGTAATCCGTCATCAGCTCGGTGAGATTCCCGGTGTCCTCACCAGCTTCACCCAACCGATTCAGATGGCGGTGGAGGAGCTTCTCGAAGGGGTGCGCGCCGAGCTCGCCGTCAAGCTCTTCGGCGATGATCTCGAGACCCTCAATATCAAGGCCGATGAGATCGCGGCGGTGATGGGCTCGGTCCGGGGTGCGGCGGATGTGCAAACCGATCAGATCTCCGGTACGCCCCAGTTGCTGATCCGCGTCAACCGAGAGGCCGTGGCCCGCTGGGGTCTCAACGTCGAGCAGGTCCAGGGTGTGATCCGGGCGGCGGTGGGCGGCGAGACCGCGGGTCAGGTCTTTGAAGGCGTGCGGCGCTACGACATCGTCGTCCGATATCCCGAGGAGGACCGCAACACTCCGGAGGCCATCGCCTCGATCATCGTCCCCACTCCCGACGGCGCGACCGTCCAGCTGTCGCAGCTGACGGAGATGCGCGAGATCGTCGGGCCTCGCCAGATCACCCGCGAGGGCGGTCAGCGCTTCATCACCGTCCAGTGCAATGTGGTCGACCGGGACATCGGCTCGTTTGTCGCCGAGGCGAAGCGAGCCATTGTCGGAGCTGTTGAGCTGCCGCCCGGCTACCTCGTGACCTGGGGCGGTCAGTTCGAGCTCCAGCAGCAGGCGAACCGAAGGCTCGCCCTGATCGTCCCGGTGACCCTGCTGTTGATCTTCATCCTGCTCTATACGAGCTTCAATTCACTCAAGAGCTCGGTGCTCATTCTGCTCAACATCCCGCTCGCCCTGGTCGGCGGGATCGTTGCGCTGTGGATCTCTGGTCAGAATCTCTCGGTGCCGGCCTCGGTGGGTTTCATCGCCCTCTTCGGAATCGCGCTGGAGAACGGGATGGTTCTGGTGACCTACCTCAACCAATTGGTCAAGGAAGGAGTTCCCGTGGCGGAGGCCATCGTTCAGGCGGCCTCGGGGCGTCTCCGTGCGGTGCTCATGACCGCGGTCACCACGGCTCTCGGGCTCTTGCCGTTGCTGCTCGCCACCGGCACCGGGAGCGAGGTCCAGCGACCCCTGGCGACGGTCGTCATCGGGGGCCTCTTCACCTCGACGGTGTTGACACTCCTGGTGCTTCCCGCAATCTATCCGTGGTTTCAGGGGCACGTAGGTCGTGAGTCGTGAGTCGTGAGTCGTGAAGCGTCGCCGATTCCGGCCTGAAACGTGCTGCCTTTCCAAGAATGGACATCGCCGAACTCAACCCGCGCTTGCACGGAGTCGTTGAGCGATCCCGGAAACCAAGGAACGACTTACGACTTACGATTCACGACTTACGGTGTGCGATGCCTTGCGTCCCTTGCGCCCTTGCGGTTCGTTTTACCGCTACAATCACCCTCAGCCCGCGGTTGAGGAGATTCGATGAACGAAACGCTGCTGCCCTGGATTCTCTTTGTCGTTTATGCCATCGCCATCGTCGGTCTCGCCGTGTGGAATCGGCGGAAGGCGTCGAGCATGGAGGGCTTCGCGGTGGGCAGCCGGAGGGTGCCGCCGTTCTTTGTCGGTCTGTCGTTGGCGGCGAACATGACCTCGGTGGCGACCTTTGTCATCAACCCCGGTCTGGTCCACGCCTATGGGTGGTCGGGGATCGTCGGTTATGGTTTCGCGGCGCCCACGGGAATCTTCCTGGCCCTCATCGTCACCACCAAGAAATTTCGTCAGATCGGTGATCAGTTCACCGTGCTGACGGTTCCCCAGTGGCTCGGTGACCGTTACGGCGACCGCCGGCTCACCGTGCTTTTCGCCATCGCCAGCCTCCTTCAGATCACCTTCCTGGTTCTGATCGTCACCGCTCTGGTGCTGGTGCTCATGAGTGTCCTGCAGCTGTCCATGTGGGTGGCGATCCTCATCGTGGTCGCGCTCGCCTTCACCTCGATCCTCCTCGGCGGTGCGAGTCTGCATGTGGTCTCCAACAGTGTTCAGGCCATGACCATGCTGGCGGTTGCAGTGCTCCTGGTGGCGTCCGGACTGGAGATCTTCGGTGGTGGTCTGGGCGCCTTCTTCGATCGCTTGGATGCGGTGGCGCCGTTCTACGGAAACATGGTCAACCCGGACAGCTTGCTCTTCCGGGATCTCTTCGAGGTGGTGGTGGCCAACTTTTTCATCGGGGTGGCCATCATCATGCAGCCGCACATCATCTCCAAGTCGCTCTACCTCCGCACCGAACGCGA